>VAWZ01000108.1:12233-18979 GCA_005888365.1 Actinomycetota bacterium | reverse complement strand
TCGGTGAGGCCGAGCAGCTCAGCGACGGAAATGACTTGCTGCGTCACCTCACGCTTGCGGAGGCCGCGCAACTTCAAGGCGAAGCCGAGATTCCGAGCGACCGTCATGTGCGGGTAGAGCGCGTAGTTCTGGAACACCATCGCGATGTCGCGGTCCTTGGGTGAGACGTCGTTGACCACCCGGCCGTTGATCTGCAGCGTGCCGGATGTGATCACCTCCAGCCCCGCGACCATGCGCAGAACCGTCGTCTTCCCGCAGCCGGATGGCCCCACGAGAACCATCAGCTCTCCGACGTTGATCGAGAGGTCGAGCTCGTCGACCGCCTGGAACCCGTTCGGGTAGACCTTTGTCACCTGCTCGAGAGTGACCGCGGTCATGCCTTTGCCTGGACCGTCCAAGTCGGGGGAAGCTCCGCGCGGGTCGGGTAGGACGGCATGGTTCCTGGCCTGGCGACCGAGAGCGAGGCGGCTTGCGTCGCGAAGGCAGCTGCAGTCGCGAGATCATGGCCTTCGCGCAGGCCGACGGCGAGAGCGCCAACGAAGGCATCGCCCGCGCCCGTCGTGTCGGTGACCTCGACGACAGAGGCAGGGAAGTGCGCCCGTAGGCCCGTGGGATCCGCGCAATAGCAACCCTCAGCGCCGGCCGTGACCACGACCGCGCAACCGTATCGGGCGCAGAGGCGCCCGCTGAGGTCAGGGGGATCTTCGCCCGTCCCCTCAAGAAGGGCGGCCTCGTGCTGGTTTGGAACGAGAACGTCGACCAAGTCCACCAGCTCGTCCTCAAGCGCCTGGGCGGGAGCCGGATTCAAGATCGTGGTCGCGCCCGCGGCCCGGGCGAGACGGAAGCTCTCCGCTGCACACGACTGCGGCGCCTCGAACTGGCATACGACGACCGCGGCATCAGAGTAGGCATCAGCGCAGCTCCTGACGAGCGCGCCGTCGAGCAGTAGGCTCAGCTCGCAGGAGGTGGCGATCGCCGGAATCCCGCTCGGAGGCAGCATCACGAATCCGACGTCGGTCGGCCCCTCCACCTCTCGGACGTAGCGGGTGTCGATCCCGTAGCCCTCGAGGATCCCCCGCCACCGGCGTCCGCGCTCGTCCTGGCCGACCACCGTCACAAAGCGGACGGGCACGCCCAGCTTTGCGACGGCGACCGCCTGGTTGGTGGCCTTGCCGCCGTCTTCCGGCTCGTCGAAGCCAGAAGCCAGCACCGTCTCTCCCTCGCGCGGAACCGCGTCGACCCGCAGGAAGAGACTCTGTCCATGTGCGCCCGAGACGACGATCGGACCCGAACGGGTCGCCGGTGACGCCTTACCGGAAGCCGGATCTGCGGCGGTCATCGTCGTGGACGGTCTCGCGGTGGAAGCGTCGGTCTTGCCCCGAGGACACTACATTGCGATACTCGCCGAAAGAAGCAAGCGCGGGCGGAAAGGCGGGTCATGTATAGCGCAGACCAGCTCGACGAATGGATCGCGATCCCCGTCGATGAGCTTGCCTCAAGAGCGCGTCTTCCCTTTCTCCTCGTCGAGTCGCGGGAGGACGTGCATCGGGCGTTCGCCGATGATCTCTGGGAGGACATCTCATCGGCACACGAGGCCGGACGCGAGATCTCTCTGATCGTTCCGCTTGGTCCGACCGGTCAGTACTCGTTGCTCGCAAGCAGGATCAACGAGGAGCAGATCCCGCTCGATCACGTCACCTTCTTCGGCATGGACGAGTGGCTCGACTGGCAGGGACGACCGTTCGAGCTCGATCATCCCTACAACCTCCTGGGGCGCTTTCACACCTTATTTCTCGATCTCGTTGATCCTGAGCTCCGTCCGCCGCCCGAGAACGTCATCTTCCCGACACCGCTCCACCTCGATCGCTCGGCGGAGGAGCTCGAGCGACGTGGGAACCTCGTCGCGACGTACGGAGGCGTCGGCTTTCAGGGGCATATCGCCTTCAACGAGCCTCCGAGCTCGCGCTGGGTCTCGGTGAGCCTCGAGGAGCTTCGCTCCTCACAGACACGGATCGTGCCCTGTGCGGTCGATACCCTGATCGCGCACGCACAGCGTTCGGCGGGTGGGAACGTCTTCGCCGTTCCCCCGCTGGCCGTCACGCTGGGAATGCGCGAGTTGCTCGCCGCGCCGCGAGTGCGCCTCTACCTGGACACGGGGACCTGGAAGCGGACGATCCTGCGCATCTTGCTCTTCGGCGACCCCGACGTTGATTACCCGGTCACCCTCGTCCACGGACACCCCGACGTCCGCGTCATCGCCGATCGCGAGAGCGCCATCTCCCCACTCCCCTCAGCCGGGGCGAAAGCACGCAGTCCGCTCCCCGTGCAATGACCAGGGCAAAGGATTTTGCTACAGGACCGCTTCGACCACGACGTCGAGAAGGAGGGCCGATGAGCCTCACCCGCAGAATGCGACGCAGGACCTTGGGCATCACCGCTCTTGTGGCCGCGTTGGTCGCGCTTGCGACGTTCACCGCCGCAGGCTCGGCCGGCAGCGCGGTCGGGAAGCCGCCGGCGAACGTGAGCGGCACCTTCCAAGAGTGGAACTGGGACCTCGCGGTCGACGATCCCGGCGAGCACGCGATCCTCCCGCTCTGGATCAAGATGGTCGAGAAGAAGTGGCCGCACGTGAAGCTCGTCAACACCTCGATGACGCTCACGGCGCAGAACGACAAGCTGCCGCTCGCGTTCGCCTCGGCGAGCAGCGCTCCGACGCTCTCACAGACGAACGAGGGTCTCGAAAACCAGGGCCGGCTCGTCCAGGACAACCTGATCATGCCGCTCGACCCCTACGACAACATCTACCACTGGTACCAGCGCATCGGAGGCAAAAGCTCACTCGCGCTCGCGGTCAACTCCTGGCCCTCGAGCAAGAAGCATTTCGGTTCCGGACAGGTGTACGCCGTTCCCATGACCGGGACGGTGGTCGGCGTCTTCTACAACAAGAAGATCCTCTCCTCGGTCGGCGCCAAGGCGCCGACGAACTGGGCGACCTTCGTCAAGGACCTCGCGCTCGTGACCAAGGCGGGCAAGACCGCGATCGCGTACGCAGGCGGACAGCCGACAGCCTTCCAACCCTCGCACGTGCTCTGGATGCTGATCAACCACTACGTGCCGGCGGCGAAAAGCCTGGCTTTTGTCTCGCACACGGGCAGCAACGCCTCGATCGATACGAAGGCCCATGTGCAGGCGGCGACGACACTTCAGCAGTGGACGAAGGCTGGGTACTTCGCGAAGTCGTTCCAAGGTCTCTCCGCCGATGACGCCCTGAACATGTTCGACCAGGGGAAGGCCGCCTTCTTCATCGAAGGCAACTGGTATGCCGGTGCGGTGTGGAGCGCGCTCCACAATACGGCCGGCTTCTGGGCGCCGCCTGTCGTAACGGGTGGCCCGGGAGAGGGCTGGTCGATCCCGACCCACTCACCCAACCCGGACCTCGCCGCTGCGATGCTCGGCCTCACCCTCAGCCCGCAGATCCAAACTGCGCTCCTCAAGAACGGCGACATCCCGCTCGTGCCCCAGAGCGCGAAGGCGCTTGCCAAGGCGCAGCCATTGCTCCGGTCTGCGGGCAAGATCTGGGACGCGACCGTGAAGTCGAAGCAGATCGTCCCCTACATGGACTGGGCATACCCGGCCTTCCTGAACCAGGCGATGGCTGGCATCGCCGAGCTCCAGGGTGGCAAGACCTCACCCGCGAAGTTGATGTCCTAGCTCCAATCTCAGTACGAGGCCTACTGGAAGTCTCACTAGAAGACGCGAGAAGACGGCGCGCTCTCCTGCGTCTGGGCTAACCGAGCGCAGGAGAGCACGCTTCCGCCGAGATGGATGACGTCGTTCTAACCGAGCGCGCGCGTGGCGTCGATCGTGAGCGTGCGCAGCCGCGGCGATCGCGCTTCCGGCCCGGCGCCGCGCGGCGCGCGGACATCCTGTGGGGATACCTGCTGCTGCTTCCGGCAGTGGCGTTCCTCGCCGTGCTCCTCGTCGAGCCCTTCATCAAGGCCCTGCAGTATTCGCTCGAGAGCTGGGACGGCATCGGCCCTGCCCGCTACGTCGGTTTCGCTAACTACAAGCAGCTGTGGACGGATCCGGTCGAGCGGGACTCGCTCGTCCACCTGGCGATCCTCTTCTGCTTCTACTCGCTCATCCCGACCGCCGCCGGACTGGCTGCGGCGGCGGCGATCAGACGGGGAAACCGGCGCGGGATGAGCTTCTTCCGCGTCGCCTTCTTCCTGCCGCAGGTGATCGTCACCGTGGTCGCGGCGATTGTCTGGACCTGGATCCTCGCCCCCAGCGGTCCAGCAACGCTGAACGGTCTCCTGCACGTCCTGGGGCTTGGACCGGCGGTCGGGCGGCCCTGGCTCGGCAACTTCAATACCGCGCTCGTGGCGGTCGGGCTGATCGCAGTCTGGCTCGACTTCGGCCTCTGCTTCGTGCTCTTCCTCGCGGGGATCCAGCGGATCGGACCCGATCTGTACGACGCCGCCCGCATGGACGGCGCGGGAATCTTCCGCGAGTTCACCAGCCTCACCGTCCCGCTACTCCGACGCGAGATCGGGGCGGCGCTCACGATCAGCGTCGTCGCTGCCCTGCAGAGCTTCACGCTCATCTATCAGGCGACTGACGGCGGCCCAGGGTACGCCACCATGGTCCCCGGCCTCCTCGTCTACCGGTACGGCTTCCAGCTCGGAGAGGTCGGGGCCGCAAGCGCTCTCGGCATCGCGATGGCGGTCATCATCTTCGGGCTCACCTTCGCAATTCGAGCGCTGATCGAGAGGAAGGCGACATGACGCGGAGGCGGTGTGCTCTCACAAGCTGAGCGCCGGCTGACGTTCGTCGTGCTCGGGCTCGTGGCGATCGCGACGCTTTACCCGCTGGCCCTGCTCGTCAACACCGCGCTCAGCCCCCTACACGGCACGAGTGGGGTCACCTTCAGGCATCCGCTTTCGCTGGAGGCGTTCGGCTACGCGTGGCGAGAGGGCAACTTCTCGCGCTACATGCTGAACACGGCGATCGTAACGGTCACGGTCGTCATCGTCTCGGCCGTGCTTTCGATCATGGCCGCCTATGCGGTCGCCGTCTTGAAGCCGCCGGGGGCACGGCTCGTGCTCTACGTGTCGATCTTCGGCTTCATGTTGCCGACCGAGGCGCTGATCGTGCCCTGGTACTACCAGCTTCTGCCGCTGAACCTGGTCAACACCTACTGGGCGATGATCCTGCCGCAGATCGCGCAGTCGGTTGCCTTTGGAACGTTTTGGCTCCAGATCGCCTTCCGCGCCCTACCAGCGACTCTCTCGGAGAGCGCGGTCCTCGACGGCGCCTCCCGCTGGACGTCGCTCTGGCGCGTGATGACCCCGAACGTCGCTCCGGCGATCCGCACCATGGTGGCGCTCGTCTTCCTGTGGACGTGGAACTCCTTCATGCTGCCGCTCGTCATGGTCTCGAACCAGTCGCTCTACGTGGTCACGGTGGGGCTTTCGAACTTCCAGGGATCGCACTTCAACAACTACTCGGCGCTTGCGGCGGGCAGCATCCTCGTCGCGCTGCCCGTGGTCGTCGTCTACTTTTTCTCACAGAGGAGCTTCATCTCGGGACTGCTCGCAGGTTCCGTGGTCGAATGACGCTCGCCATCGGCATCGACGTCGGCGCGACGAAGGTTGCTGCGGGCGTCGTCGAGCTAGACACCGGCCGTATCCAGTCGTCGTCTGTCGTCGGAAGCGATCTGGCGCGGGGAGGCGCTTCGCTGCTCCATGACTGTGTCGAGGTTGCCCGGCAGCTCGCAGGAGATTGCGCGATCGACGCAGTCGGAGTCGCCGTGTGCGAAACCGTCGATCTCGACGGTCGCGTCACCAGCGCCTACTCGTTCGACTGGCGGGCGCTGGATGTGGCTCGTGCCTTTTCCGAGATCGCTCCGGCGCGAATCGAGTCGGACGTTCGAGCAGCGGCGAGGGCCGAAGCTCGATTCGGCGCCGGACGAAAGCGCGCGAGCTTCCTGTACGTGAACGCTGGGAGCGGCATCAGCTCTACGCTGGTGCTCGACGGTGCTCCCCATGCCGGTGCGCGCGGGAACGCCATCCTCCTCGGCGCCGGGCCCCTGAACGTCGAGGCTCTTGCCTCGGGCACAGCCCTCCAGGCGAGGCACGGCGTCTCTGCAGCCGAGCTCGCAAAGGCTGCCGATGCCGGGGAGAGCTGGGCGAGGCAAGTGCTCCAGGACGCCGGGGCGGTCCTCGGCCAGGCGATCGCGTTCGCCGTCAACCTTCTCGACCCGGAGATTGTCGTCCTCGGCGGAGGCGTGGCGCTCGGGAGCGCCGTCTACACTGCCGCTGCCGAGACTGCCATGCGCGCGCACGTTTGGTCTGACAACACCAAGGCGATTCCACTCGTCCAAGGCGCACTCGGCCTTGAAGCGGGAATGATCGGCGCTGCACTCATCGCTGCGCCTCACGCGGTCGCGAGCTGAGCATGTCGCGTGCCTCGGTCAGGACGAGTGCCGAGACTCGGGCATGGGCTCTCACCTCCGGATAGGAGCCTGAGCGGTGTAGGGGATCCAGCCACTGGTTAGTGCGCGGTGTCGCCAGCCGGTCGGTCATCATCGCAACATGGACCGGCGCATGGTCGAACGGCTGAGAACTAGGGAGTTGTTAGTGGCCTCTATGCGGATCGACAGGGCGAGCTCCGCGGACGAGCGCGGCGCAAGACTAAGAGTCGTTCCCCGCGGTTGTCGCCTGCAGGGCCCGCTCGATCAGCTT
>VAWZ01000108.1:7177-12190 GCA_005888365.1 Actinomycetota bacterium | reverse complement strand
GTCGAAGTACTTGAGACTCATCGTGTTCGTATCGACAGTCTTGTGAGCGCTACCTCGCAGAGCGGTCACCGACGCTCCAGAACTTCGCGAAGGTCGTCCGGAGCCTTGAGCAGCGCGGACTAGAGGAGTGACCGGGCGCTATTCGTGGAGCCACGCCGCTTACGCGGTTACGGCGGAGGGAGCGAATCGCCTCCGAGCCGAGCTATCAGGTATCGCGGTGCCGATTCCGTGCGCCACGAGCCATGCGGGGTTGGATTGACGAGCACGCGAAGCGAGAAGCACGCCTCGGCGAGCGGCGAGCAGCCGACCGTGACCACGTCGCAGACGGGCGCCTCTACACGAAGGCCCATCGGACTGTCGAGTCACGAGTGCAGCGCGGCGATGACCTGAGCGCGTCGCACCGACGAGAGGCTCATCAAGGGAAGGCGCACCTCGGGGGAAGCAAGCACGTCGTGCATGTGAAGAACAGCTTTCACGACTGCGGGGTAATCGAGGCTGCTGAGCGAGATGTGGATGAAATGTGTCAATTGTCGGTACTCGTCGTATGCCGCGTCCACTTCACCTGCGGCAAGGAAGCTCCACATTGCGGCCGTCCGCTCGGGGAAGATGATCGGGATCGCGGTCATGATCCCTGAGGCTCCTGTGGTCAGGTGGTGCCACAGCACTGTGTCGTCCCCCGCAAGAATGACGAGCGAGGTCGATTCGCGGAGTGCGGCGACTTTGCCGATTGCCGTGTCGGTCACTTTGATGTGGGTCAGTCGCGGTGCAGCGGAGCGAATCGCAGCGATGTCGTCGATCGAGAGCTTCGTCCCACTCGCCACCGGGTTGTCGTACAAACAGAGATCCGTACCGGCGAACTCTGAGATCGCCCCGAAGTAGCTCTCGAGCATGGAGCGGTCGGGCGGAAAGTAGTTCGGGCACGAGAGAATGAGAAGCGCGGCACCAGCCTCGCCAGCGAGGTCTGAGAGCCGCCGACTGTGCTCAATCGAGTTGTCCGTCACCGATACAACGAGCGCCAGCTCGCCAGTTGTGTGTTCCGCAACCGTCCGCACGAGGCGTTCCCGCTCGTCCATAGAAAGGCTCGAGTATTCGCCGGTGCTGCCTCCGACGAGGTAGCCGGAGACACTCGGCCGTAGATAGTCGAGCTCGCGACGCAGGCTGTCTAGGTCGAGGTGTCCATCTCGAAAGGGAGTGGGGATCGGAGGGACGATTCCAGTTACCCGCGGCCGATGCTTATCCAAAGACGGGCTAATTGATCGGGCCGGGGTCGCCGCGCTCACTCGTACCTCCAGGCCACGTCAATGCGCGGCCCCTCCGTGCTTGGAATCTCGACGCGGTACTGTGCGCCGTCGGTAAAGCGCTTCTTCGAGGTCGGCAGTCCTAGCGGGTCACCCGGCGGAAGTCCGACCGCTACGAGGAAGGACCGCGTCTCCATCGTGATCGAGTCTATGTCGCGATCGCTGGCCCCTGCAGTCCGACTGTCGGATAGGTCGCCGTCGACGTCACGAAGCCGTCCGCTCGAAGCGCAGCGGCCGCGCGGCCGGATCGAGAAGAGAAACGCGACCTCGCCTGAGCAGGCGGCGCAAATGGCCGTGGACGGCGAACATGAGGTTTACGGGATCTGCCCCGAAAGGGCCGAGACGGGCATCGACGTACTCGCAGAGGTCTCGAAGTGTCGCCCCATCCTTCAGCCGATCCTCGATGGCGACGTCCATCGTCGTCACGAATGCTCGGCTCTCCGCGAGGAAGGCGCCGATCTCGGGCCCGACCCTGGCGGGCCAGTGTCCGGAGTGGAGCTCGGCAGGCGCGAGCGACGCAATGCGATCGATCGTCTCGAGATAGGGATCCACATCCTCGTAGGTGGGTGGGAGAGCAGACGAGCCGTCGGCCGCCGGGCACATACGCCAGTGAACGGCGTCCGAGCAGAACAGGAGACCGTTCTCCGGATCGTGCAGCGCCAGATGGCCTGCTGAGTGCCCCGGCGTGTGAAGCACCCGGAGGCCGCGGTGACCCAGGTCGAGCTCCTCGCCTCCCGCGAACGTCAGGTCGATCGTCGCCGGAGCACCGGAGACCGAGCGCACCCAGGCCTTCTCCTCGTCCGAGTAGCCCACGTGATGCTCCAGCTCGTACGCTCCGTATCGGTCGGTGACGAGCCGCTCGGGCTCGGAAACGAGGCTGCGGTCGGCGAATCCGCACGCGGCCAGCGCCGCCGGGAGCTCGCTCTTGAGGCTCGCGAGACCGCCCTGATGGTCGAGGTCGGGATGCGTCACGACGACGAAGCGAACCGCTATCCGGGCAACGCCAACCTCCCGCAGCGCGGGCAGGATCGCCTCATGTGGGGTCTCGCTCGTGCCGGTGTCGACGAGGAGGGCGACGTCGTCGCCAGCGAGCAAGTACTGGAAGAGGTTCCGAGGGCCGATTCGTGACTCGATCCGCCACGTGCGCTCTGCGATCTCGCTGACGCCCACGTTACGTCCTCGAAGTAGGCTCAGCCACGATGAGTGAGCGTACTCCGCCGCGCGATCGGAGCGCCGACGGCGGCAGTCTGCGGAGCGCCCGCTGGTTCGCGGGTGAGGATCTGGCCGGGTTCCTTCACCGGACCTCGGTCCATGTCGAGGGCATCTCTCGCGCGTCGCTGCGAGGGAGACCTGTCGTGGGCGTCTGCAACTCGTGGTCCGAGCTCGTCAGCTGCAACCTGCACTTCCGGGGGCTTGCCGACGCCGTGAAGCGCGGGATCCTCCTTGCGGGAGGGCTGCCACTCGAGTTCCCGACCATCTCCCTCGGCGAGAACCTCATGAAGCCGACGACGATGCTCTTCCGCAACCTCATGTCGATGGACGTCGAGGAGTGCATCCGCGCGTACCCCCTCGATGCGGTCGTCCTCCTCGGGGGATGCGACAAGACGGTGCCAGCCCAGCTCATGGGCGCGGCGAGCGCGGGCATCCCGACGATCATGACCACGGGAGGCCCCGCCCCCGCGACGCGGTTTCGGGGCAAGATGCTCAGCTCCGGCACCGATCTCTGGCACTACGTCGAAGACCTGCGCTCCGGCCGCATGACGCGCGAGGAGTTCGACGAACTGGAGAGTGTCGCCACTCGCCCGTGCGGGCACTGCAACGAGATGGGCACGGCCTCGTCGATGACCTGCGTCGTCGAGGCGCTCGGAATGTGCCTCCCCGGCACCGCGACGATCCCGGCGCGTGACGCGGATCGACAACAGGCGGCGGAGGAGACGGGTCGCCGCGCCGTCGAGCTCGCATGGGAGGGCCCGCGCCCGGCCGAAATCCTGACGGCGAAGGCGTTCGACAACGCCATCACGTTGCTCGCCGGCATCGGCGGCAGCACGAACGTCGTCCTCCATCTGCTCGCGCTCGCCGGTCGCGTCGGGGTTCCGCTGAGCCTCGAGCGCTTCGACGAACTCTCGAGGCGGACACCTCTGCTCGTGAACGTCCTGCCTTCAGGAGAGCACCTCGTCGAGGACCTGCACGAAGCAGGGGGTGTTCCTGCGGTCATCCGCGAGCTCGAGTCACTCCTCCACTTGGACGCGGTAACCGTGAACGGGCGCACATTGGGCGAGGAGCTAGCGGGCGTCAGCACGCCGAACCGGGATGTCGTCGCGGCCGTCGCGAAGCCGCTGGCCCCGGAAGGTGGGATCGCGGTCGTCCGAGGCAGCCTCGCACCCGACGGCGCGGTGATCAAGTGCAGCGCAGCCTCGCCCGAGCTGCTCCGCCACCGCGGGCCGGCGGTCGTCTTCGAGGACGTGTACGACATCCAGAACCGGATCGACGACCCGGCGCTCGAGGTGAGTCCCGAATCCGTGCTCGTCCTCCGAAACTCGGGCCCCAAGGGCGGCCCGGGCATGCCCGAGTGGGGTCAGGTTCCGATCCCGCAGAAGCTGCTTCGCGCGGGCGTGACGGACATGGTGCGCGTGTCCGACGCCCGGATGAGCGGTACTGCCTTCGGGACGGTCGTTCTCCACGTCGCTCCCGAGTCGGCCGCCGGCGGCCCCATCGCGCTTCTCGACGACGGAGATCCCATCGTCCTGGACGTGGAGGAGCGGCGTCTCGAGATCGACGTACCGGCGACAGAGTTGCGGCGGCGCGCTGAGCGCCTCTCGCCTCCCGAGCCGAAGTACCGCCGCGGTTACGGAGCTCTTTTTCTCTCGCACGTCCTGCAGGCGAACGAGGGCTGTGACTTCGACTTCCTGAGGGCGCTTCCCGGCATCGAGGCCGAGCCGGAGCCCTTCGGACTGCTCTCGGGGTGGATTGGGGGCTGGTAGACCGTTAGCGTCCGATCGCCTCGCCCGTGGCTGGATCGAAGAAGTAGAGCCGGTCGGTCTTCACGACGAGTGTGATCGGCTCGCCCTCGCGCGCGCCTGTCTCCCTGCTCAGCCTCCCGACGAACGCGGGCGCGAGGGTGACACTCGCGCCAGGCTCCGCGCCTTCCTCGGCGATCGCTTCGGCGACGTCCGGCCTCCGCACCGGCGGAACGCTGAGCGAGAGGTGGACGTAGACCTCGGCGCCCATTTCCTCGCGGATGTCGGTGACCGCCGCGAGGGTGCTCAGGGCCGGAACGTCGGGTACGAGGCTTGCATCCTCGACGTCTTCCGGGCGGATTCCGAGGACCACCCTCCGTCCAGCGAAGCCCTCGAGCGCCGGGCGGGCAGCGAGGGCGGCATCACCAACGCGGAGGCCGTGGGTTCCGAAGCCGGCGACGAGCGTGCCGTCAGACTGCGTGAGCTCGGCCTCCACGAGGTTCATGGCGGGCGAGCCGATGAACTCGGCGACGAACAGGTTCGCGGGTCGCTCGTACAACGCCTGCGGGGAGTCCAGTTGCTGCAGCAGGCCCTTGCGCATAACGGCGACACGGTCACCCATCGTCATCGCCTCGGTCTGGTCGTGGGTGACGTAGACCGTCGTCACCGAGAGGTCGCGCTGGATGCGCGCGATCTCGGCTCGCATCTCGACGCGCAACTTCGCGTCGAGGTTCGAGAGCGGCTCGTCCATGAGAAAC
>VAWZ01000108.1:6559-7060 GCA_005888365.1 Actinomycetota bacterium | reverse complement strand
CGACCTCCGGCTTTGGCGTCTTCCTCTGGCGAAGGCCGAATGCCATGTTGTCGAAGACGCTCATGTGCGGGTAGAGCGCGTAGTTCTGGAACACCATTGCGATGTCGCGATCCTTGGGGAGCAAGTGGTTCACCACGCGACCTCCGATGCGCACGTACCCGGACGAGATCGCCTCGAGGCCGGCGACCATGCGCAGGACACTCGTCTTCCCGCACCCTGACGGGCCGACGAGCACGACGAACTCTCCGTCTCCGATGTCGAGGTCGAGCGCGGAAACCGCCTCGGTGCCGTCCGGGTACACCTTCGTGACGCCGTCGAGCTCGATGTGCGCCATCAGCCCCGCGCGCAGGCGATCTCGAGGAGGACTTTGCCGCGCGCGCCGTCCGTCGCCCGGAGCGCCTCGAACGCTGCGCCGTAGTCGTCGAGGGGGAAACGGTGCGTAACGATCCGGCCGGGCTGGATCCGTCGCTCGTTCAGTAGCCCGACTGTCTGCCGCCAGGC
>VAWZ01000108.1:0-6503 GCA_005888365.1 Actinomycetota bacterium | reverse complement strand
CGAGGAGGTCGCCCGGAAGCTCGAGAGTGCCTCCGGTCGGTGGAAGGCCGAGAAGGACCACCGTGCCACCGCGGCGCGACGCGGTCGCCGCAGTGAGGACGGCTTGCGATGCCCCCGCGGCTTCGATCGTCACGTCGTACGAGCCCTCGGGGCTTCCCTCGGTCGCAAAGCCCTCGACGCCCACGGCGTGGGCCAGCTCCGCCTGGTCGGCCCGGCGGCCGATCATGTCGACCGACGCCGGCGACCACAGCCGCACGAGATCGGCAGCGAGCAGCGCGATCGTCCCGTCGCCGACGACCAGGACGTGTGAGCCGGACTCGGGAGAGGCTTTTTCGAGCGCGCGGTAAACGACAGAGGAGGGCTCGACGAGCGCGGCGTCCAGGAGCGAGACCTCGGCCTCAAGCACGTGCACGAGCCGTGCAGGGACGACGACCTGATCACTCGCACCGCCCTCTCTCGTGAACCCGAGCTCGTCATAGGTCTCGCAGACGTTCGTGCGGCCTGCTCGGCACGGAGCGCACCGACCGCAAGGCACGATGCACTCGGCGACGCAACGATCGCCCGGGGAAAGACCCTCGACAGCGGAACCCACGGATTCGATCGTCCCGGACCACTCGTGTCCCAGCGTAAGGGGGTAGCGCACGTAGTCGGGATCGACACTGCCGCGCAGGAGCTCGACGTCTGTGCCGCACAGACCGCAGTAGGTGGGACGGATCACGACCTCGTCGATCCCCGGCTCGAGAGCCGGCCGCTGCTCGACGGCGATCGACCCGGGTATCCGCACGGTGAGCGCGCGCCTCGTCACCGAGAGAGACTATGCAGCGTGCCGGGCCGAGAGGATACAGCGAACCGTCGCGCACGCCTGCATGAGGTCGAAACGAAGCTCGCGCTCCTCCGCGAACGACTCGATGTGACCGGCCGGTCCGCTGTTGCGCTGACGACGCAGGCGTCGGTCGCTTGGCTTGCGGCCGGTCTGACGAACCCGATCGACCGGAGCGACCCCGAGAGCCTGCTCTGGCTCGTCGTCCACGAGGACGGCGTCGCGGCTGTCACTACGACGGTGGAGCGGCCGCGCCTCGAAGCAGAGGCTGGGCTCGAGGAGATCGGCTTCACGCTCGTCGAGGTCCCCTGGCACGACTCGGACGCCTTCGCGCAGGCGGCCGAAAAGATCACGGGCCTGCGGTGGACGGAGCTCGCGCCCGACGAGGACGATCTCACGGCACTTCGGCTCCGGCTGTTGCCGAGCGAGCGAGAGCGCCTCGCCGGGCTCGGCGCGGACGCAGCCGGCGCGTTGGAGGCCGTGGTCTCCGCCTGGGTGCCGGGAGAGCGCGACCTCGACCTCCAGGCGCGTGTCGCCGAGCACCTCGAACGAGTGGACGCGATCCCGGTCTGCCTCATCGTTGGCGGCGACGAGCGGGTCGAGCGGTTCCGGCATCCGCTTGCGTCCGGCATGCCCGTCGAGAAGCTCGTCATGGCCGTCGTCGTGGCGATGCGGGGCGGCCTCCATGCGGCCGCGACCCGGTTCGCGAGCGCCGGGCCGCTTTCCGACTCGGTGCGAGCGGCGTTCGACGCAGCGTTCGAGGTAGAGGCCGCAATGCTCGACGCCCACCGCCGCGGCTCGCCCTACGGAGCGGTCCTCGAGGCGTGCGACGAGGCGTACGCGGCGGTCGGACATCCGGGAGCATGGCGGGAGCACTACCAGGGCGGCCCGGTCGGCTACCGGCAGCGCGAGTTCGAGCTCGCACCGTCGCAGCGGGAGAGCAGGTGGTACACGCAGTCGATCGAGGTCGGCCACGCCGTCGCCTGGAATCCCAGTGTCGCGGGCGGCGGCAAGGTGGAGGACACCTTCCTCGTCGAGGAGAGCGGATTGCGTCGACTCACGGACACCGGGAGCTGGCAGGCGATTGAGGTGTGGGGCGGGCGCACACGGTGCGGTGTGCTCGATATTGCGAGATGATGCGCGTCGGCAGGTACGAACGCGGAAGGGAGGCTCAATCGTGCGGAAGTTGATCGTCGGTTTGGTCGCGCTCGCAGCAGTCGCGACGGCCGGTGCGTCGTACGCAGCGACGTCGATCGGGTCCGGCACAGTCACGCTGACGCTCTGGCACAACTACGGGACGTCCGGGAACACGACGGCGACGGTGAGTCGCGCCAAGGCATTCGAGAAGACGCACCCGGGCATCACAATCAAGGTCGTCAGCCAGCCCACGGCGAACTACTTCTCACTGCTCCAGGCGGCGTCGATCTCGAAGACCGGGCCGGACATCTCGGTGCAATGGACGGGACTCTTCGATCTGAAGTACGAGAAGTTCCTGCTCAACCTCAAGCCGTACTTCTCTGCCGCAGAGATGGCGAAGATCAACGCGGTCAGGTACATGGCGCCGAACTTCAACCCGGCGAAGGGGCTCCTCGTTATGCCCCTCGAGAACCAGTTCTACATGGGCTTCTACAACAAGGCCCTGTTCAAGAAAGCGGGCGTCAAGGCTGTTCCGCGGACGTGGTCCGGCCTCTTCGCGGCGTGTACCAAGCTCAAGGCGGCCGGTATCACCCCGATGGTCTACGGGGCAGACGAGCAGGGCATCCAATCCTCGCCCTACCCCTGGTACGACATGAGCTACCTCATGGCCGGGGTCCTGACGCCCGCCCAGTGGAAGGGTCTCTACACGGGCTCGACCTTGTGGACGTCGCCCAAGGTCGTCGCTCAGCTGACGAAGTGGACGTCGCTGCCGAAGAAGGGCTGCACCAATACGGACGTCCTCACGAAACAGAACATCGTCGGGGCATTCACCAAGGGTGAAGCCGCGATGATCTCGGACGGGAGTTGGGACGCCCCGACGTACCAGAAGGCGATGGGCAAGAACGTGGCCCCGTTCGCGCTGCCGTTCACGAACAGCGGCAAGAACGTCACCCAGTACGCTGGCGACGGCTTCTCGGTGATGAACTACTCGAAGCACCAGCCGGAGGCCGTCCAGTTCCTGAAGTTCGTCATGTCCGGCCCCGCGCAGAAGATCATCGCCGCGGCAGGCCTGATCCCGAACGTCAAGGGCTACCGGACGAAGAGCCCGATCCAGAACGAGATGCTGGCCCTCGCGGCGAAGCAGGGCTATGCCCCCTACCCGATGCTCGACAACGTCGTGCAGGGCGAGGTGGTCACGGCGGGCTCGAAGCAGCTCGACGCGGCCTTCGGTGGAGACATCACGCCACTCGCCGCGGCGAAGAGCCTGAAGGCCGCGCTCGATGCACTGCCCGCGAGCCGCAAGGGACCCGTCTACAGCGGCTGAAACCCTGAAGAGTGATGGCAGGAGGCCGTCTCCGCAGGAGGCGGCCTCCTGCGGCTGGACCGGCCGCGGGGGTCTTCCCCGAGACCCGCTCGCCGTTCGTCGACGCCGCGCGGGGATCGTGTTCACGCTTCCCGTGGTGACGCTCGTCGGGATCCTGCTCCTCTACCCGATCGCGCAGACCGTCTACCACAGCTTCACCGTCTGGGACGGCATCACCTCACATTGGGTGGGCACGGCGACCTATTCGCAGCTCTTCGCCAAGCCCGAGTTCGTCCAGGTGCTCGAGAACAACGCACTGTTGGTGCTCTCGATCCCCGTGGCGATCGCCTTCCCGCTCGGCGTCGCGTTCCTGATCCAGTCGAAGCTCCGCGGCTGGCGCTTCTTCCGCTCGGTGTTCTTCCTGCCCACGGCGGTCTCGTGGGTCGTGATCGCGTACGTCGGAATTCGCTTCTTCGCCGACGACGGGATCCTGCAGCACCTACTGAACGGCGTCGGCCTCGGCTTCTGGCATCCGAACATGCTGTCCAACGAGCGGTCGGCGCTGATCGCCGTGATGATCACGTTCGTCTGGTCGATGTTCGGGACGAACCTGATCATTTTCCTCGCAGGGATGGCGACGGTCGATCAGGAGCTCTACGACGCGGCGAGAGTCGACGGGGCGGGCTCGTTCACGGTTCTGACGAAGATCACGATCCCGCTCCTCCGGCGATTCATCCAGTTCGCATTCATCGTCACGCTGATCGCGGCGTTCACCGCGCTCTTCAGCCTCATCTTCGTGATGACGAGTGGCGGCCCCGGTTACGGCACGACCACGCTCGAGTTCTTCATCTACGAGCAGGCGTTCCAGACGGGCGATTTCGGGCTCGCGTCGACCGCGGGCGTCATCCTCTTCCTCGCCGTCGCCGCCGTCGGCCTCATGCAGCTTCGGTTCTTCAAGGGCGAGGACTAGATGGTTGAGCTTCGCGCGGAACCCGAGGGTCGCGGCTGGCGCCACTACGGCTCTCGAGCCGTCGTGTACGCACTACTCGCGCTCATCACCGTCGTGATGCTCTACCCCTTCTACTACATGGGGATCAACTCGGTCCGCTCGCTCGACCAGTACTACGCCGGCCACGGGTTCTCGCTGGCGAGCTGGCGGAATCTCTTCCACACGCTGCCGATCGGCCGACAGCTCCTGAACTCGACGATCATCACGCTCAGCGCGATCGCGATCATCCTCGCCGTGAGCACGACCGGCGGCTACGCCTTCGCCGTCCTCCGCTACCGGGCGTCCCGGCTCGTCTTCGTCGCCATCGTCGCGGCAATGATGGTGCCGATCCAATCGATCATCGCTCCCGAGTTCGTGAACCTCGCCCATTGGGGATTCATCAACCACCGCTACGGGGCGATCCTCGTGTACGCGGCGCTCGGCGCTCCTTTCGCGACGTTCCTCATGACCGTCTACTTCCAGCGGATCCCCGTCGACGTCGTCGAGGCCGCGCTGATCGACGGTCTCGGATATGGGCGCATCTTCTTCCGGATCATGCTGCCCCTCGCCGTCCCGGCGATGGCGACCATCGCCGTGCTCCAGTTCATCTTCGTCTGGGACGACCTGCTCGTCGGCCTGCTCTTCCTGCAGAACCCCGACGTGCGCCCGATCACCGTAGGCTTAGCAACGATCCCGTCGCAGCACCTGCTCGACATACCGCTCCTGATGGCCGGATCGCTCATCAGCGCGCTTCCGGCGGTGATCGTCTATCTGCTGTTCCAGCGGTACCTGATGAGCGGTCTGACCATGGGTATCAGCAAGTAGGCTCCCGGTACACGCGCCAGAAGCAGAGGTCGTCACTGCCTGCCTTGGGTTGACGTTCGGAGTGGCTTCAGGTTCTGAGTCGTCTTTTCGGTTGTTCCGCGATGGGGACCGCTGGTGAGGTCCCCCGTGACGGGTAGAAGCTCGACGGGCGAGGCGGGTGAACGGCCTTCCGTTGTCTGGAAGGATGGTCGCCGTTCGAGGAGTGGGGGTTCGCCCGATTCTGTGGCGGAGTGCCCCGGACTACGCTCGCGGATGTGGCTGGCGGGAACGGACTGTTCGAGTGCGAGCAGGTTGAGCGGGCGCGGCGCTACCATCGCCCGCTGTACCTCGCAGCCGCGGGTGCGATCGCGCTCAACCTGGGGGTACTGGCGCTTCTCACGTTCAGTGTGCTCGGCGACCACGTGTACGCGGCCACAAGCGGCTGGGCGTGGTGGGCGAGAGTCCTCGCCTTCACATTGCTCGTCCTGACGCTGACGGCGCTTGTTGGCTCACCGATCGCCTTCTGGGCGGGCTACGTGCACGAGCACGCCTGGTCTCTGTCGACGCAGTCAGCCGGCGGATGGTTCCTCGATCGGATGAAAGGACTGGCCGTCAACCTCGTTCTCGGAGCCGGCGCGTTGCTCGGCATCGCCGCCGCCGCTCGCGCCTGGCCGGCGCTCTGGCCGGCGATCGTAGCGGCGGCGGCTGCGGCTTTCGTGCTCATCCTCAGCTTCGTCGCTCCCGTGATCCTCGAGCCGCTCTTCAGCCGCTTCACTTCACTTACCGACCTTGAGCTGGCCGGGAGCCTGCGCTCACTTGCCGATCGGGCCGGCCTCCCTGTTCAGCGGATCCTGGTCGCCGACGCGAGCCGCAGAACGCGGAAGCTGAACGCCTACGTCTCGGGTCTCGGACGCACTCGCCGTATCGTCCTCTTCGACACTCTCCTCGCCGACGCGAGCGGGCACGAAGCAGAGCTCGTCGTCGCGCACGAGCTCGGCCACCGCCGTGCCCACCGCCTCGCCAAGTCGCCGCTACTCGGCATGCTCGGAGCGGCCGCGTTCGTGATCGTCGCCTGGGGACTGCTCCGCTGGCCGGCAATTCGCCAGTCGATCGGTGCCGCCAGCCCCGCCGACCCGAGGATGGTGCCGTTCCTGCTCTTGCTCGCATCGGTGCTCGGTCTCCTCGCTTCGCCGCTCGGCGCCGCCCTCTCACGACGCTGGGAACGACAGGCGGACGTCTTCTCGCTCGAGCTCACGCGCGACCTCGAGACCTTCGAGTCAACCCACCGCCGACTCGCGCTCTCCAACCTGGCCGACCTCGACCCTCCGCAGATCGTCTAGCTGGCCTGGTTCAGCCACCCAACGTCGACGGAGCGAATCACCGCGGCGCGGACGGCCGTTCACCGGCCGCGTCCTCCGGGCTCTTCTGCAGCCGACGCGTAACCGGCTCTG
>VAWZ01000030.1 GCA_005888365.1 Actinomycetota bacterium | reverse complement strand
TCACCCACACATTCGACTCCCGCGAGGCCGCGCGCGCGTTCTTCGCTATGCCTGAGCTGAAGGAAGCAATGAGCCAGGCGGGCGTCAATGCCGACTCTGTTGAGATCTCCTACTTTGACGAGGTCGAAGCCGGCGCGCTGGTTGGCGCGTAGTCAGATCGACAGCCGGGCCGCGTTGCCTTTGGGGCGTGGTCCGGCTTATGTCTGAGCATCGCCGATCTGCGGCTCGAGCGAGGAGGCGGATGCCCCCGCAATCCCGTTCTACGAGCTTCGAGATCCTGCCCTCCGGGGGCCGAGTGCACGTCCTCGGCGCGGGCCCCGTCGGTCTTCTGCTGACGGCATTGCTCCAGTCGATGGAGGCGTTCTCCGTGCGTCTGTACGAGAAGCGACACGATACACACGTACCCGCATGGTCCGGCTCGCGTCATACCTCGTGGCGGATTCGGTCGAGAGCTACCGCGCCGATCACATCGATGGAGAGAGCATCGAGGCCGTCTTCGATCCACCAGAACTCGACGAGGGCCTCGCGCTCAGACAGTCGATTCCTTCGGACCTGACGACACTTCTTCGCGAATGGGCACTAGGATTCTGCCCGCTCAACGCCATCGAGCGCTCTCTCAGCGATCTGATCGATGCGCGCAGGTCGAATGCGGATCGACTATTCGCTACCTGACGATCCGATACCAGAGGTGCGTGACGGCGCGGGAGTCGACGACTCGCACGCGCTCGAGGTGGGCGTCTCCCGCAGACAGGCCCTCGAGGAGCCGCGTCCCTTCGCCCAGCAGCACGGGCACGAGGTGCATCTGCAGCTCGTCGACGAGCCCAGCCCGCAGCGCCTGTTGTCCGACGCTCGCGCCTCCCGCGATCTGGATGTTCGCGCTCCCGGCAGCAGCGCGCGCTCGCTCGACCGCCGCTTCCACACCCTCCGTCACGAAGGTGAACGTCGTGCCCCCCTGCTTCTCCACGGGCTTGCGGGGATGGTGAGTGACGACGAAGACCGGGACGCGGAACGGGGGATCGTCGCCCCACCAGGCGTCGGCGTTCGGATCGTCTTCCCAGGGCCCCTCGCCGCCGCTGAACATCCGCCGGCCCATCACGACCGCTCCGGTACCTGCGAGCGATTCGGCAACGATCTCGGAGTCCGGGTTCTGCTCGCCTCCGGACATTCCATGGCGCTCACGAAACGCCTCGAGCCCCATGGCCCATTCGTGAAGCAGCTCGCCGCCCTCGCCGAGCGGATGCTCAAGACTCGGATTCGGGCCGGCGACGAACCCGTCGAGCGACACCGACAGCTCCACGAACACCTTTCCCACGAGACCCTCCTTTCTACCGATCAACTGTTGGCTTCGTTTTCGAGCCACGAGCCGACGATGGCCGACCAGAACTCCGGTTGCGGCCCGAAGCCGAGCGACTCGTAGAACGGTTGCGCGTTGTCCGTCTGTAGCCCGACGTGCTGGCCGGGCACCTGGAGCAGAAGGTGCCGGATCATGGCCGTGGCGATGCCTCGCCTGCGGTAAGGCGAAGCCGTCCAGACGTCGACGAGGTACGCATTGCTGACCCCGTCTGAGAGCAGCCGCGCCATGCCGACGACCCGATCGCCGTCTCGCGCGAACACGACATGTTGAGACTGCTCGAACGAGCGCGCCAGCGCCTCCGGGCTGCGTCCGTTGTCGAAGTCGTCGGCCGCCAGGTCAGCTTTGGCCTGAGCCCAATCGACCCCGTCGAGCGAGCCGTCGATCCGAACCGACACGGTGCATACGATCGCACGGGTCGCGCGACAGCGACGGAACTCAGCCCGAGAAGAGATCGTTCAGCTGACGCGTCTCCGGATCCAGTAGATCGCGAACCCGAGCAGAGCGAGGGAGAGCACAACGAAGATCCCCGCCTCGATGGCCTGGAACAGCCAGAACCGACTCGCCGGCTGATAGACGGCGTACTCGTACTCGGTGATGTGATGCTGGGCCAGACAGGTGCGCTCGAAGCCTCGCGTCGATGCGTTCTTGATGCACGACTCGACAATCGACGGGTCTGGGCGGTGCCCGCGCGTCGCGCTGAACCCGGACCCTCGATTCAGCACCCACGCTGTGCGCAGTAATGCGTCCGCCGGACTGATCAAGATTCGCCCAGGGAGCTCGCCGCCGGTCCAGGTCTTGTGGACCGGAGCGACGTAGTGTTGGCGCACCCACCCCTCGATCCCGATTCGGAGCGCGAAGAAGGCGGCGAAACCGAGGCCGATCGCCGCCGCCGTTCGTCGCAGGACGACACCGAAAGCGAGCACCACCGCAGCGGCGAAGAGCATGTACGCGGTGGGTACGAGGCCCTCGAAGTCGAAGCCGTTCTGGAACCGGCCATCGACCGCATCGAGGGGATGGCGCCACCAGCTCATGAGGAGCGTGAGCTGCAACGCGAAAGCAACTGCCGCACCCACCAGCAGGGCAAGCCAGGTGGTGAGCCAGCGTCGCGGTGATGCTCTGAGTCCAGGCGAGGCGGAACGTGCCGCGCTCGAGCTCGAGCACGAGAGGCGCGGCGAGCAGAGCCCCGATGAGGCCGGGGAGCAGGTTGAACCAACCTGTGAGGCTCGAGAGGGAGTCCCAGCGTCCGGCGAACGCGTCGAGCCTCTCGGTGCAGGTGCCGGTCGGGTGCGCGAGGCAGCCGCCGATGCCGTCGTGGTCGTAGACGGAGGCGATGTGCAGACCGGTGGGCACGAGCACGGCGGTCACGAGAGCGAGCACGAGGATCGCGATCAGCGTCTCCGTCCGCTGCTGCCTCCATGTCAGCCAGATCACGAGGCCACTTCCGTCAAGTCGCGCTCTGGCTCGGTTCGTCTCATGGACTGCTGTCCGAGGTACGCGAGCACGACCTCCTCGAGCCCGACGTCGTCACTCCGCCAGCGGACGTCGACCCCGGCGCCGTTGAGTCGAACGAGCAACGTGGTCTGTCGCTCGGTGTGGCTCTCCTGGATGACCGCGTGCTTCTGATGCTCGCGCGCAACGCCGTCCGGATCGACGCGCGGTCCGACGAGGAGGCGATGCGAGGCCAGGATCTGCTCGATCGAGCCGGCGAGCCGAACTCCGCCGGCGGCGAGGATCACGAGGTGGTCGCACACGCGCTCGAGCTCGGAGACGATGTGCGACGAGAGCAGGACGGTGAGCCCGCCTTCGGCGACAGCCTCCATCAGCGACTGCAGGAACTCACGTCGCGCGAGCGGGTCGAGCGCAGCAACCGGCTCGTCGAGCACGAGCAGCTCCGGTCGCTTCGCCAACGCGAGCGTCAACGCGACCTGCGCCTGCTGTCCGCTCGAGAGTCTGTGCACCTTCTGGCCCAGGGGAATGTCGAGGCGAGCGAGTCGCTCGCGGGCGAGGCCTTCGTCCCAATGCGCGTTCAGCTTGCGGCCCACGTTGAGCATCTCGGCCAGGCTGAAGCCGCGGTACAGCGGATGCTCCTGCGCGACGAACCCCACACGTGGAAGCACGACCTGCGGTTGTTCGCGCGGCGACCAGCCGAGCACGCGCACTTCGCCGGCGCTCGGCTCGCTAAGCCCGATCAGCAGGTGAAGGAGTGTCGTCTTGCCGGCCCCGTTCGGGCCGACGAGCGCGGTGACCGAGCCGGACGCAATCGCGAGCGAGCAGTCGCGCAAAGCCCACCTCGACCCGTACCGCTTACCGAGCGCATGCGTCTGGACAGCGGGGATGACGGTCACGCCGCCTCCTCGATGAACGCGGACCGGACGACTGCAGCAAAGAGCGCTGCGACACCCTCCTCGTCGAAGCCTGCCTCCTGAGCGCGCTCGATCCACCGGAGGAGGGCCGCTCGGAGTGCCGCGTGCTCGGCCGGCGTGGTCGTTGTGAGCCCTTGCAAGACGAACGTCCCCTGGCCACGACGCGCTTCGACGAGCCCCTCGTGGTCGAGCTCGCGATAGGCCTTCAGCACCGTGTTCGGGTTGATCGCCAACCCGCCGACGACCTCCTTGACTGTCGGCAGCTGGTCGCCGGGCTGAAGGAGACCGAGGCGCACTGCGTGCCTGACCTGCTGTACCAGCTGCAGGTACGTCGGCACGCCGGAACGGGAATTGAGACGAAACTCGATCATGTGCGCTATTTATCTATCAGGCTAGATAAATGGTTATATCGCACCGAGCGGAGGGCGTCAAGCGATGGGGGCAGTGAGCAGCGGCGTTAGCGGCCGGAGGCGCGACGGCACGTCCTACCGCGAAGGCTGGCTTCCCGATTAGGTACCGCTCAACGCGGGACTTCCCCGCCCCACGAGGCCGGATCGACGTCGGCGATCGATTGCGAGAACGTCCAGACGTGGCCGCCGAGATCGGCAGCGGTGTACTGCCGCTCGCCGTACGGGTAGTCCGTGGGCGGGCTGAGAATGCGCGCCCCGGCGCGGGAGGCCTGCTCGTGATGCAGGTCGGCGTCCTCGACTCGAACGAGCATGGCGTGCGTCAGGGAATCTGCGCGCGGCGCAGCGGCGTCGCCCAGCTCGATGACGATCATCGCGCCGTCGCCGTACACGAGCTGGGCACGGTGGTTGCCGATCCGGAGACGCACGCTGAACCCGAAGGCGTCGCACAACCAATCGGCCGCCTCCGTCACGTCCGGATACGCGAGCTCGGGCATCACGGTCGCATCCGGAATCGACCGGTTCGCGATCACGAAGGATCCTCGAGCTCGAGCGTCCACTCCATCTTCCGTCATTCCTTCCGTCGTAAGGACCGCGGGCCGATGAGTTATCGGATCGAGCGCAGTCTTACCGAGCAGATCGAACGAGGAGGACCCATGTTGAGCAACTCGCCCTTCTACGCGGGCTTCGCCGTGGACGATCTGGCGGCGGCGAAGGAGTTCTACGGACGGACGCTCGGTGCCAGGGTCGTCGAGCTCGGCGGGCCTCTGCTCTCCCTGCAGGCCGGGAACGGCTACGCCGTGCTCATCTACGAGAAGCCCTCCCACAACCCCGCGGAGCACACGATTCTCAACTTTCCGGTCGACCACATCGAGACCGCGGTCGACGAGCTGCGCGAGGCAGGCGTCCGGTTCGAGCACTACGACGAAGGGCCGATCGCGACCGACGAGAAGGGGATCGCCACACCCGGCCCGAAGCAAGCGTGGTTCCGGGACCCGGCGGGCAACATCCTCTCGGTCATCGAGGGCTAGCTTGAAGGAAATCGTCCTCGCTGCGAACATATGTTCGTGTCGGGTACGGCTTCGATCCTCCACGCCGACGTCGACTCGTTCTTCGCGTCGGTGGAGCAACGGGACGATCCTCGCCTGCGCGGCCGCCCCGTGGTCGTCGGCTCGTGGGTCGTGCTGGCCGCGAGCTACGAGGCCAAGGCGTACGGCATCCGAACCGCGATGGGGGGTGCGCAGGCCCGTCGCCTGTGCCCGAAGCTGGTCGTCGTCGAGCCCCGCCTGGCTGCCTACTCGGAGGCGAGCAAGGCGGTGTTCGAGGTCTTCGACGATACGACCCCGCTCGTGGAGGGGATCTCGATCGACGAGGCCTTTCTCGACGTGCGCGGGCTCGAGCGGATCGCGGGGTCGCCGCCCGAGATCGCCGCGCGCCTGAGACAGACGGTGCTCGACCACGTCGGCTTGCCGATCACCGTTGGTGTAGCTCGGACGAAGTTCCTTGCGAAGGTCGCAAGCGGAGTCGCGAAGCCGAACGGCCTCCTTGTGGTGTCGCCGGAGCACGAGCTCGACTTCCTGCACCCGCTCGCCGTCGAGCGTCTCTGGGGAGTCGGCCGGGTGACGTCGCAGAAGCTCCGGAGCCGAGGCATCCGGACGGTCGGCCAGGTCGCCGAGCTCCAGGAGTCGGCCCTCGTCTCCATGCTCGGACGTGCTTCCGGACGGCATCTACACGCACTTGCACACAATCGCGATCCGCGGCGCGTAGAGGTCGGGCGTCGTCGCCGGTCGATCGGCTCACAGCGCGCACTCGGTCGCCGGCCCAAATCGCACGAGGAGCTCGACCTGACCCTCATCGGCATCGTCGACCGACTCGGCGGTCGTCTTCGCTCAGCGCATCGGCTCTGCCGCACTGTCGTCCTCCGTCTCCGCTTCGGCGACTACTCGCGCGCGACGCGCTCGCAGACCCTGCCCGACCCGACGGCGCAGACGCGCGAGATCCTGGACACGGCGAGGGGGCTACTCAAGACGGCGACTCCTCTCGTCCAGGAACGGGGCCTCACACTGCTCGGGCTCTCGCTGACAAATCTCGAGAACGAGGTGCCGGTTCAGCTCCCGCTCCCCTTCAGCCCGCGCCACGACACGACTCTCGATGCCGCGCTCGACATCATTCGCGATCGCTTCGGATCGACTGCAGTGACACGCGCCGTCCTGCTCGGCCGCGACCCCGGCTACGGGATGCCGGTCCTGCCCGACTGATTTGTGCGCAAGATCGGAATCTGCTCGCGCAGATTCCGATCGCGCGAGATCCCCGAAGAGCGGCCGCAGAGCGGCGGCGGCCCCCGGGATTCGCCTCGAGCCGTTCCCCTGCACGACCCCAAATCACATCGCTAGGGTGACGGATCGTGTCCGAGCAAGCTGTCACGCGGATCGAAACCGAGGCCAGGAGCCCGTTCCACGTCAGCCCGTGGCTCGTGCTCGTGCTCGTCTGCATGGCGCAGTTCATGGTCGTGCTCGACGCGACCGTCGTGAACGTCGCGCTGCCGTCGATTCAGAAGGACCTGAAGATCTCGGACGCCGATCTGCAGTG
>VAWZ01000043.1 GCA_005888365.1 Actinomycetota bacterium | reverse complement strand
CAGGTAGCCGAACACGTCGTCGAGGCACGTCTCCGCGGCGGAGGCGAAGCTCGGCGCCAGAGCCTCGCCTCGGGGGAGCGCGCCGATCGTGACCGCGTGCACACCGGATCTACGCCGCCGGCGGATCACTTCGTCACCGGCTCTCGGCTTCGGAGAAGAGCACCTCCCAGCGCTCGAGCAAGCTCTTGAGCTCGTCCCTGGCCGCACGGTGCCCGGTGAGAACGTCCAGGTCCGTCCAGTCCTCCGCGAGCTTGCGCTCGAGCTTTGCGACCCGGGCCTCGGTCGTCGCGATGCGTTCCTCGAGCAGCTCGAGCTCGGATGGCGTCTTCTTGTCCGGGGCGGCTCGCGGCTGCGGCGCACGGCCCGGCTTCTCCTCGGCCATCTCTCGCGGCGCCTCTGAGAGCGCGAGCTGGAGGTCGGCCCACCCACCAGCGTACGAGTGAAGCGATCGATCGCGGACGACGACGATCCGGTCCGGGACCGCGTCGAGCAAGGCACGGTCGTGGGAGACGAGGAGCACCGTGCCGGGGAACGCCTCCAGCGCTTCTTCGAGCGCTTCGCGACTCTCGACGTCGAGGTGATTCGTCGGCTCGTCGAGAACGAGGAGGTTCGCGCCGGAGGCGACGAGCAGCGCGAGCGACAGGCGCCTCCGTTCGCCTCCCGAGAGCGCGCTCACCGCACGGGTATGCGTCTCCCAGCCGGAGAAGAGGAAGCGCCCGAGCAGCGCCTGCGCCTGAGGACGTGGGAGCCCGGTCTCCGCCGCCGCGTAATCGAGCACAGAGCCGTGTGCCGGCAGCTCCTGCGTGTGCTGGGAGAAGTAGCCGGGGACGACGCCGTGTCCGAGCCGGGCGCTGCCCTCGTCGAGGTCGCGCCGGCGGAGGATCGCTTCGAGCAGCGTCGTCTTCCCACAGCCGTTCGGGCCGACGAGCGCGACCTTCTCCCCGCGCTCGAGCACGAGCGTCGCGTCCTCGAGCAGCCGCTTGTGGCCGGCGGAGAGTGAGATGCCCTCCGCGTCGAGGACGACGCGGCCCGTGCGCGGCGGCTGCAGGAACTCGAAGCCGAGCATGCGCCGCTTCCTGGTGAGCGACCCGTACTCGGCTGTCGCCGCCGAGCGCTCCTTCTCGAGCCGCCCGATCTGCGTCAGCTTGGCCTGCGCCTGCTTCGCCTTGTCCTTCTTGTAGCGGAACCGATCGACGAAGCGTTGCAGGCGTGCGATGTCTTCGGACACCCGCTCGGCAGTCGTCGCGGCGGCCGCTGCACGCGCCGCCCTTTCCCGCCGCCACTCATGCCACGGTCCGGCGAAGAACTGCGGCCCTCCCGGCGCGAGCTCGAGGACCGAGGTCGTGACCGATTCGAGGAACCAGCGATCGTGGGCGACCAGGATCACGGCCGCGTCGAGCGACGCGAGCTCACGCTCGAGCCACTCCAGGTTGTCGACGTCGAGATGGTTCGTAGGCTCGTCGAGCAGCAGCAGGTCCGGATCGCCCGCGAGAGCGCGCGCGAGCGATGCGCGTGTGAGCTCGCCGCCCGAGAAGGTCTCGAGCTGCCGGTCGAGGTCGGAGTCGGTGAAGCCGAGCCCGCGAACCGTTGCGGCCGCGCGGTCGCGCCACGCCCAGCCGCCCGCGTGCTCGAGCCGCGCCTGTGCATCCGCATAGCGGCGGAGCGTCGCGGCATCATGCGTCCCGGCGGCCATCTCTCCTTCGAGGCGGCGCAAGTCCTCCTCGGCCGCGATGAGGTCACGGGCGCCGGTAAAGGCGTACTCGCGCAGCGTGAGGCCGAGGTCGCGTGGCGGGCGCTGATCGTGCAGCGCCACGCGCGTTCCCTTCGCGAATGCCAGCTCGCCCTCGAGCGAGATCTCTCCGGCGATGCCCCGGAGAAGCGTCGTCTTCCCAGCGCCGTTCGGACCCGCCAGCGAAAGCCGCTGCCTGCGGTCCACGCTGAACGAGACTCCTCCGAAGAGTGGGTCGCCTGCGAACTCCTTGCGGAGGTTGGACGCGATCAGGACCGCCATGGCGGCTGAAGGTCTAGCGCGTAACCGAAGGGACGGCCACGAGACGCCGTGCCGCTTCGGCGATGTGCTCGGCGTCGATCCCTGCCGCGGCGAGCAGCTCGGCCCCTTTGGCCGAGCCCGGCATCTCTGCGACCGCGAGCTTCACGACCCGAGGACGCTCTTCCGCATCGGCCACCGCAGCGAGGACGGCGTCGCCGAGCCCGCCTTCCGGCCAGTGATCCTCGACGGTGACCAGTCGACCGGTGGCCTCCGTAGCGGCGAGCAGCGTGTCCCGGTCGAGAGGCTTGATCGAGTAGAGGTCGATCACGCGAGCCGAGATCTCTTCCTCGGCAAGCAGATCCCCAGCCGCGAGCGCCTCGTGCACGGTGATTCCCGCCGCGACGAGCGTGACCTCGTCCTCGTCGGACGAACGAAGGACGCGGCTACCGCCTACCTCGAACTCCTCGTCCGGACCGTAGATCACCGGCGTGTCCGGCCGGAGCGTGCGGATGTACGAGATTCCCTCGAGATCTGCCATGGCCGCGACGAGCTTTGCCGTCTGGTTGCCGTCGCACGGATGCAGAACGGTGCTGCCGTGCACCGCGCGAAAGGCCGCGAGGTCCTCGAGGCCCATCTGCGAGGGGCCGTCCTCGCCGATCGAGACGCCCGCGTGCGAGCCCGAGAGCGCGATTGTCGCCCGGCTCACTGCGGCCATCCGGACGAAGTCGTACGCCCGAGTGAGAAATGCGGCGAACGTCGAGGCGAACGGCTTCCAACCTCGGGCTTGGAGTCCGACCGCCGCCGCGATCAACTGTTGCTCCGCGATGTACATCTCGAAGTAGCGGTCGGGGTACGCCTTGCCGAAGATCTCCGCAAAGGTCGAGTTGGAGACCTCTCCGTCGAGGGCGACGATGTCGCCGCGTGCTGCTCCGAGAGCAGCGAGCGCCTCTCCATACGCCTTGCGCGTCGCGACCTGCTCGCCCACTGCGTAGCGGGGAAGCTCGAGCGGGCCCGCGGCGAAGCGATGGGCGCTCCCGGGAGCCGGCTTCGCGACCTCGAGCGGGACGTGACGCTCGCCGCCGAGCTCGGCGATGGCCTGCGTCGGGTCTTCGAGCGGCTTTCCGTGGAACCCGTTCTTGTCCTCGACCGCGGCGACGCCTTTCCCCTTGATCGTGCGGGCGATGACCACAGTCGGCCTGCCCGTGGTCGCGAGCGCCTCGGCAAGCGCCCGGTCGATCGCCTCGACGTCGTGCCCGTCGATCTCGATTGCGCGCCAGCCGAACGCCCGCGCCCGATCGGCGTAGACGTCGAGGTTCCAGCCGACCATCGTCTCGCCGCGTTGCCCGAGCCGGTTGACGTCGAGTATCGCCGTGAGATTGTCGAGCTCGTAGTGCGCAGCGTGCTCGAACGCCTCCCAGATCGAGCCCTCGGCAGTCTCGCTGTCTCCGCACAGGACCCAGGTTCGGTAGGGGAGGCGGTCGAGATACTTGCCGGCGAGTGCCATGCCGACCCCGATCGGGAGTCCCTGACCGAGCGACCCGGTCGCCACGTCCACCCAGGGGAGAACGGGTGTCGGGTGGCCCTCGAGGCGGCTTCCCAGCTTCCGGTAGGTCAGGAGCTCCTCGTCGGTAATGGCGTCGGCGGCGCGGTAGATCGCGTACAGGAGCGTGGAAGCATGACCCTTGGAAAAGATCAGCCGGTCGTTCGTCGCGCTCTTCGGGTCGGCGAAGTCGTAGCGCAGGTACCTGTCGACGAGGACAGCCATGAGGTCTGCAGCCGACATAGCGGAGGTCGGGTGTCCCGACTTCGCCGCAGCGCTGCAGCGCACGGAGTCGACGCGCAACTGCTGCCCGAGCTCGCGCCAGCGCTCGACGTCGGTCATCAGTCGGTTCCTCCGGCCGATGCGTGGAGGGGTGTGGGCAACCGGGAGGTTCCCGACGTTCTCAGAAGAAGGGGGTCGCGCTGAGCTCTCGCAAGGCCGGAATTCGCTTGCGCGACGTCCGGTCGCGGAGAGGCGCGGGGAAACATGGTTTCCCCCGCGAACGACGCGAGCCGTAGGCGAGCGGCGGTCATGGAGGCCATTCTACGGTTGGTGTTTCCCGATCTCGCCGAGCGGTAACGTTGCGGTATGGCTACGAGCAGACTTCACCAGCTCTCCGAGCTCGGCCAGTCCGTGTGGATCGACTCGCTCTCGCGCGAGATGCTCGAGACGGGCGAGCTCGCGCGGCTCATGCAGGAGGACGCGGTCGTGGGCGTCACGTCGAATCCGACGATCTTCGAGAAAGCGCTCTCGAGCGGAGGGTGGTACGACGAGCAGCTGCGAGAGGTGCTCGAGCACGAGAACGACCCCAAGGAGGTCTTCATCGCGCTCGCGACCGAGGACATCCGCGACGCGTGCGATCTCCTACGGGGCGCGTGGGAGCGAAGCGAAGGCGTGGACGGACGGGTCTCGATCGAGGTCGACCCGGATCTGGCGTACGACCGTGACGCCTCCTACCAGGAGGCGCTCCGGCTGCACGAGCTCGTCGACCGCCCTAACGCCTACGTCAAGATCCCGGGGACGGTTCCCGGTCTCGGCGCGATTCAGGACTGCATCGCCGCCGGGCGCTCGATCAACGTCACGCTCATCTTCTCCCTCGAGCGCTACGACGCGGTCGCGGAGGCCTACGTTCGCGGCCTGGAGCGCCTCGTCGAGTCGGGCGGCGATCCCCGGAACGTGCTCTCGGTTGCGAGCTTCTTCGTGTCCCGCGTGGACACCGAGGCCGATCGCCGGTTGGAGGAGCTCGGCCGCTCGGATCTGCAGGGAAGGCTCGCGGTCGCGAATGCGAAGCTCGCGTACCAGAGCTACAAGCGCATCTTTTCCGGCGAGCGCTGGGACCGGCTCGCGAGCCTGGGCGCCAGCCCGCAGCGCTGCCTCTGGGCCTCGACTTCGACGAAGAATCCCGCCTACAGCGACGTCCTCTACGTCGACCAGCTCATCGGCCCGGAGACCGTGAACACGATGCCGCTCGAGACGATCGAGGCGTTTCAGGATCACGGCACCGTCGCGGAGACGCTCACCGAGGGGGTCGCGGAGGCGCAGGCGCTCCTCGGCGAGCTTGCTGACGCAGGCGTCGACTACGACGACGTCGTCGCGACGCTCGAGCGCGAGGGAGTCGAGAAGTTCGCCGACTCGTTCGCAATGCTCCGCGACGGGATCGCAACCCGGTCCAAAGCCGTCGCCTGAGCCAGGCCGAACGGCTCAGAAGCTGAGGCCCGAAGCGGATAAGGGCCGGTCCTTGGCGTTCATCCCACTGGTGTGCGCGGGCCTCGGTTGGACGCGCGTTTCTGGCCATGCTCGCACCAAGTCGGCGGTTCGGCCGAAGCCTTGCGGATCTCGAGGCGAAGAACATATGTAAGTTTCATATAGACTCGAGCGATGCACAGGAGGAGTCGCTGGCGTTCGCGCAACCGTCGACGGCGCGAGGACGGGAGCTGGGCGGTCCGGGCGAGAGTCGAGCGATTCGGCGAGCCCGCCCTCCTGCGCCTACTCTCGGAGCGCCCGACGCACGGATACGAGCTGCTCGAGCGGCTACCGGAGCTCCTCGGCGAGGAGCGTGTAGACGTCGGGAACCTCTACCGCGTGCTGCGCGCTCTCGAGGAGGACGGGCTCGTCGTCTCCGAGTGGCAGGCCGGGCTCCCCGGCCCCACCAAACGCACGTACACCCTGACCGACGACGGCCGCGAGGCTCTCGCCGCATGGCTCGAGGCGCTGGCGGCGCTCCGTGATGGGTTGACGACATTTCTCGACGACACCGAGAAAGGAGGTGACCATGTGCGGTAGACACGGACATCGCCGGAGGCACTGGCGGGCGCCGAGTCGCGAAGAGCTGCTCAAGGCGCTCGAGGATCGGCAACGCGATCTCGAGCAGGAGATCGCGGACATCCACGACCTCCTGCGGCGGCTTCGCGAGGATGGCACCCCGACCGCGTCCGCAGAGCCGGTGACCTCGATCTAGGCGATTTCGACCCATACGTCGACCGCGACGGTCAGTCCTCGTGGAGGAGGCCCGCGAAGGCCTCCTCCACGATGCCCTACTCGGCGCCGGTCAGCGTGAGACTCTGAACGTCGGCCGAGAGACGGTGAGCCCGACCGGAGACGACCAGGTCATCGCCGACGTCCCGACCTGGGCCGGGTTCAGTCCGCGCACGCGGTAGAACCAGTTCCCGGGGCGCAGGTTGAGCACCGCGGATGTGGAACGCGTGACGAGCGTCCCTGCGCGGCGCCACGGATACTTGCTCTTCGACCACTCGACCCGGTAGGCGCTCGCCGCGATGACCGGACGCCACGCGACGAGTGGCGTCGAGTAGACGACGGGACGGGGCCCGGCGACCGAGAGGAGGCGGCCGTTCGGTGTCAGCCCGGAGACGTACGGCGTCCCCGAGGCGGTGATGGCGGGCCGCGAAAGCTTGGCGAACGTCGAGACGCGCCCCGCTTCGCACGCATCCTGGGGGGTCTCGACGTCGTCGTACTCGAACGTCCCCGAGTCCGAGACGGAGATCGCGACCGGAACGACGGTCCAGAAGTAGCGAGTGGTCCGCGCGTCGACGTCCGGAAGGTCGACGTGTGCACCGCCGGTCGCCCCGATGTTCTCGTTGGTGTTTACGGTCGTGCCTTCCGCCGACAGTGTCTTGGCCGTCTCGGTCTTGGCGCTCGGGAGGACGCCGGAGAGGGCGAGGTCGAGCTCGTCGGTGGGGCGAAGGCGGGACCGCCGACAACAGAGCCGCGGTAGACCACGTTCACGCAGTCGCTGTCCGTGAACGCGTACACGCGGAAGAGCCGATAGTTCCTCGTGTCGAGGCCGACGTCGCCGGTGAACGTGAGCGCCGGCATGAGCTGGTGCGCGGCGTCGCCCCAGTCGGAGCTGACCACGTCGGAGACCGCGCTCTTGAGCTGGAGCTTCCCGGCGCTCCACGCTGGGTTCGTGCTGGCGTATTCGGGGCTCCACGGCCCGTGCGAGACCGCCGGAAGACCGTTCGGAATCGAGCCGAGCACCTCGCGAACCGCACGCACGCGCCAACGAACGGTCGCCCACCACCCGTCGTCGAG
>VAWZ01000065.1:7286-7634 GCA_005888365.1 Actinomycetota bacterium | reverse complement strand
GCCCGCCGGAGAGCCGCGTCCCGGTTATCTCTTCTATTCCGACCCCTGCCGTGAGGGCCGCGAGCGTCGCCGCGACGCCGGCTACGAGATCACGCTTACCGGACTGTGAATGGAAGAGCCGGTTCGCGTATGCGCCCACGAGCAGTCCGGCTGCGGCCGCAAGTGCCGACCATCCTCCACCAGAGACATCGGGAACGTCGAAGACCACGGCTTCGACCACCACGAGCCCGAGCAAGTAGTAGGCGCCGAAGGCCAGCGCGTCGGATCCAAAGGAGCCCGCAAGACCGAGGATGACCGCACCGACCGCGGCGGAGAGCACGCTCGCTGCGACATGGCCGACGTCAAACG
>VAWZ01000065.1:0-7209 GCA_005888365.1 Actinomycetota bacterium | reverse complement strand
ATGTTCGTCGAGAAGAGCGCGCAGCCGCTGGATGAACGCGAGCAGCCCGGCCTCCGTTCGGGCCACGTATCCCTCGGGCGCGAAGACGCCCGCCACGAGGAATGCGGCGGCGGCCGCGGCGAGCGGCGCGACCGCTCGCACGTGATCCGCGTCTTCCTGGAACAGAAAGTCGATCCGCGCCTCGGTCGCGAACGCGTGAGCCGCCGAGAGCGTTCCATAGGCCAGTCCCATCACCTGGAGACGGACGTCCCGGAGGCGTCGCGCAAGGAGAGCGAGCAGCGTCGCCTGTGCGGCCCAGGCGAGAGTCAACGCCGCATCGGAGAGAAGGTCGGCGGTTCCGACGGCAACGAGCGCGAGCGCGGCGGTCCCCAGCACCAGAGCCAGTTCGTCGAAGCCCCATGCCCGAAGGCCCGCGAACACGAGCGCCCAGACGGCGCCAGCGACGAGCAAGCCGATACCCCGGTTGGTCTGATCCTGGAAGAGCTGGAAGGTCACGAGGAACGTCGCACCGGTTGCGACCAGAGCGAGCGAGAGCGCGAACTGATCGAGCGTCTCTCGCCCACGCGCGATCTGGCTTGCGAGGGAGATGCCGAGGAGCGTGAGGAGGAACGCGCCTGCGACGCCTACAGTGCCGAGACCTGCTCTGACGTCCGCTTCCGCGAGGAGCCACTCGATCTGCGCTCCGACGAGCACAGCGGCGGAGACGACGAGCTCCCTCCAGCCACGCGGAAGGCTGACCACGGCGGCGGCGGCGAGGACGATGACGGCAAAGGCCGCGGAAACCCACCCCATTTCCGTGTCGATCGCCTGGAGAGCGGGTGCGAGCGCGGCTCCGAGGAGCCCGATCGACGCGAGGAGCTGTGAGTCCCAGCGAAGCGCGATCAAGGTGGCGATCGCGGCGATGACGCCCGCGAGCGGCAGCGCGAGCGCGTCCGGAACGAGGTCGTAGTGGGCGGCGGCCGCGGCGAGCGTTGCGTAAGCGCCGGCGATGCCGGCTCCGACGGCCGCGAGCGCCGACAGGTATTGGCCGTAACGGGCACGAATCAGGAGGCCGCCACCTACGACCAACGCAGAGGCGATCGCGCCGAGCGCGACCCGCATCGTCTCGTTGATCCAGCCGCGGTTCGCGGCGAGCACGAAGAAGAACCCGATCCCGAGCGCAGTCACCGCCCCTCCCGCGATCGCGAAGCCGCGTGGTCCGACGAGGTCCCAGTCTCTCGCGAGCTCGCCGAGGGTCCGTTGCCGCTGCCGGGGCGACGCGAGAGGCGCTGTCGGCTGCAGTCCGTGGCGCACCCGTGGCGCCTCGTCCGCCGCCGGAACTTCGGTACGAGCCGGCTTCGGGGGAGGAGGCGGTGGCCAGAAGGGGGGCGGCTCGACTGCAGTCGGAACCACCGGCTCCGGCTCGACAGGTGCCGGAACAGCAGGCTCCGGCTCAGCGGCCACGGTGGTTGCGAGCGCGCGGATCTCGACGAGCTCCCTCCCCAGCCGCGCGAGCTCACTCTCGAGGGCGGCGAGCCGAGCCTCGATCCGGGCCGATCCGGTCTCCCGATCGCTCATCGGTCGGATGGATAGTGGCGCGGATTCAATGGATGCTCAACGCCGTCTGGGTTAAGTCAGCAGGTGTCGGTGGCGTGACAATGCGTCCACGATCCGGTCCACGTCCTCCTCGACGTTGTAGAGGTGGAGCGAGATCCGCAGGTTCGCGTCGCGCGACGAGGTGACGATGCGCTCGCCTGCGAGGGCTCGCACGAGCGCGTCGGGATCGCTCGAGGTGACGCAGACGAGAGGCCCGAGCTCTCCCGAACCGGTGGGAGTCGCGACGTGCGCGTCGACCTCGGCAAGCCCCGCCAGAAGCCGGTCGACGAGCCCGGCGACGTGCGCCTCGATGGCACCCACCCCAGCGCTCTCGACGATGCCCATCCCCGCGATGCCCGCGTAGATGTTCGGAACCGGCGGAGTCCCGGAGTCGAACCGGCGCGCGGTGTCGGACGGCGAGTAGTCGGAGATGTCCATCCGGAAGATGTCCTCGTCTGCGAACCAGCCGGTCTGCGTCGGGAGCAGGCGCTCGTGGAGGTCGCAGCGGACATACATGAATGCGAGGCCCGCCGAGGCGAGCAGGTACTTGACGGTGCCCGCGGTAAGGAGGTCGACGCCGAGCGCGCGCACGTCGAGCGGGACCGCACCGGCAGCCTGGTAGCTGTCTGCGAGCACGAGGGCGCCGCTTTCGCGAGCGAGCCGGGCGACACCCGGCACGTCCAGGCGGTACCCGGTTCGGTACGAGATCGCGGTGCAACAGACGAGCGCCGTGTGCTCGTCGATCGCTTCCGCGAAGAGCTCGAGCGGGATGCGGCCGTCGGACGCGGGCCGGACGTGGACGATCTCGGCGCCGCGAAGCTCCTGCGCGTGTGCGATCTGCCCGACCGTCGGGAACTCGAACTCGGAGATGACGATCCGGTTGCGTCCTCTCTCGAGCGGAAGCGCGCTCACGAGCGCGCTCACCGCCTGCGAGACGGATGTCGTGACGGCGATCTCCTCCGCAGCCGCACCGACCAGCCGGGCGAAAGCGGAGCGTGCCGCCTCCGCGCGCTGGACCCAGTGCTCCCACTCCGCTCCATGCTCGTCCCAACCAGCGAGGTACTCCTCGTACGCCCGTCTCACGTCGAGCGAGAGAGCCCCTTGCGAGCATGAGTTCGCGTACGTGGTGTGCTCGAAGATCGGGAACCGGGCGCGAGCGGCCGGACCCGGGGTCAGGTCCTGCATTCCACGCTCAGAAATAGAACTGCTGCCAGGCTTCCCACCACGTGTCCGCACGGGAGACGATCGTGCGGTCGTCGATCCGCTCGACGCCGGCACGGAAGCGGAGCTTGTCCGGCGCCGCGGTGTTCTTGTACTCCACTTTGATCTCGCACGGCGTGCCCGGGTCGTAGGGAGCGACTGCTTTCAGATCCGAAAGGGCTCGTTTGGCTCCGTCCTCGATCAGCTCGCGCGCCCGTACCGGAGGGATCATCCGCGCCGAAAAGACGCCGAGACCCTGCTTCACCGCGACTGTCGTCAACCCTGCACCGAGAAGCTCCCTCCCTTCGCTGCAAGCCGCCTCGTCGCCGGTGACGAGCAGCACCGGGCAGTGCCAGGTGCCGCAGAGCGCAGCGTTGATCCCGGTCTCGCCGACGAGCCTCCCGTTGAACCAGAGGTTCTGGAAGTCTCGACCGAAAATCGTGTGGTTCATGACGCCGGCTTGAGTGCCGGCGCGAGCATGCATGCCGATGAAGAGGGCGGCGTCGCATCCCCGCTCCAGGAACTCGGTGTATTCCGTCCACTCCTCCTGGACGACGTACTCGCAGTCGGGATCGAGCTCCTCCGGAACCAGCGAGTTGAACGTCCAGCCCTTGCCGGCGCCGTGGCAGTCCATGACCACGATCTCGCTAGCGCCGCCTGCCTTCGCGCCCCGGACCGCCGCGTTGATCTCGTGTGTGTAGAGCTTGCGGCCCTCCTCGTACAGCGCTTCGCCGCCGGTCGTCTGCTCCCCTTTGACGATGCCCGAGACACCCTCCATGTCGCTGATGACCTGGACGCGCATCCGAGTAGCCTACGCGCGGTGAGCGCGAGCCCTTCCCAGTCCGTCACGGGCGCGCGCCTGGAGCTGCACGACGGGCGGATCCTCGCCTGGCGGGAGTACGGTTCGCCCGACGGACGCCCGATCTTGCGCTTCCAAGGCACGCCGGGATCTCGAAATTCGCGGCATCCACACGAGGACTCGTACGCCCGACTCGACGTGCGGGTGATCGTCGCCGACAGGCCGGGGTACGGAGAATCGACCCGCCTTCCGAAGCGCGGGATCTCGGTCGTCGCCGACGACGCGGCACAGTTGCTCGACCACCTCGGGCTCGATCGAGTGCACGTGATCGGTGGAAGCGGCGGCGGCCCGCATGCGCTCGCATTCGCCGCACGGCATCCCGAGCGAGCCCGTGCTGTCACCGTCGTCGTCGGCGGGGTGCCGCTCGAGGAAGCCGACACCGTGGGGCTCATCGGGCTCAATCGCGCGGGTTGGTACGCCGCCCGCGAGGGATGGGACGCGATGTTCGAGCTGCTCGCTCCGGTCCGCGAGGAGTTGCTGCACGATCCGCTCGCACAGTTCCGGTCGGTCATGGACGCTGCGCCCGAGAGCGACCGCGCGGTCATGGAGGATCCGGACTGGCAACGGGTGTTCCTCGAAGACGTGACCGAAGCGCTCCGTCCCGGAGCGAAGGGATGGGCGGACGAGGGCATCGCTCTCCTGGGGAGCTGGGACTTCGATCCGGCCGACGTGCGGTGCAGCGTCACGTGGTGGCACGGCGAGAACGACGCAAATTCACCGATCGTCGCGGTCAGGCGTCTCGTGTCGAGCTTGAACGACGTCGATCTCCGAGTGTGGGACGACTCGGGCCATCTCGAGCCGTTCCGTCGCCACGACGAGATCATCGAGGAGCTTCTTTCGCGCTGAGCGGGGATCCGGCCCGAAAGTAGCCTTCGCCGCACGGAAACCGGCCTCGCGAACAAGGGAGTACTCGTCACCGGCGCCTCGGGCGGCATCGGCGCGGCCTGCGCGCGGGCGTTCGCGGCCGAGGGCGCACGCGTTCTCGTCCACTACAACCGCGGCCGGGCACGCGCCGAGACCCTCGCCGCCGAGCTCGGCGACGCGCCGACGGCGCAGGCGGATCTCACCGTCGAGGAGGACGTCGAGCGTCTGTTCGCGGACGCACGGGCCACGCTCGGGCGGTTAGACGTCTGCGTCGCGGTAGCCGGAACGTGGCCGGCCGAGGACGTCCCTCTCTGGGAGCTTCCGCTCTCGCGCTGGGAAGCGACGCTGCACGCGAATCTGACCGCCACGTTTCTCACCGCGCGCGCCTTCCTGCGCGAGGTCGAGCGAACCGGCCAGGGGTCGCTCGTGCTTGTCGGCTCGACCGCCGGAGTCTTCGGCGAGGCGGGACACGCCGACTACGCGGCGGCCAAGTCCGCGATCCTCGTCGGGCTCCTGCTCTCGCTCAAGAACGAGATCGTCCGCGTAGCCCCGCACGGGCGGGTGAACGCGGTCGCGCCCGGCTGGACCGAGTCGCCGATGACCCGCGGCCACGTCGATCCGGAGGACATCCAGCGGATCACAAGGACGATGCCGTTGCGCAAGGTCGCCCAGCCGGAGGACGTCGCCCGGCAGGTCGTCGTGCTTGCGTCCGACGAGCTCTCCGGGCACGTGTCCGGCCAGGTCGTGGTCGTCGCGGGAGGAATGGAGGGCCGCATGGTCCACGAGTCATGACGGGCGAGAGGAGCGAGCCACGATGAGCGAAGTCGAGGGACGCCTGGTAGTGAACGCGCACACGATCCCTTTCCTCGCGTACGACCTCGAGGGCCCGTCCAGCCGGAGATGAGCTGGCTGCCGGTCAGCTTCGACCGCGAGAGCGGTGAAGGCTGCTACCTGATGCGCATGCAGCCCGATGCGCTCACCATCGAGCACGGGACACACCACAACTCGTGGACGGAGAACGGCTGCCTGCTCGCCGTCTTCGAGTGGCGCAAGCGCTGAAGTGCTGTCTGGAGAGATGAGAAGGGCGGCGTCGTCCGCCGCCCGTTCTCCAGGAACCCCGTGCGTGGTCTGATTGCCGTCAGTTCCCAGCCGGAGTCGAGTTCGCTATCGGCACCTCGCCGAAAAGCTTGAGTGCCGTTACGAGAGGGACAGGAGCGGGGTTGCCGCCGAGCCCCCGCTCCATCGTCCCGGCAGGTCCCTCGAGTATGAGGAGGAACCGCACTCTTCCCCCCTGACGCCGCGGCCGCCGCATCGCCGCGCTGTTGACGAGCACACCTAAGTCGTATCCCCCACGGTGGGCGTCACCCCGGAGTGCTTGACCGATCACCCGGACGGCGTTGACGGGCTTGGTTGACCGCGCCGCCTCGGACGTCCGCTCCTCGACGTGGTGGAATGCCTCGCGTGAGCCGCTTCCTCGAGCGCCTGGCAGCCGGCCCTCCCATCGTCGCCGACGGGGGTATGGGCGCGCTCATCAGCGCAGCCGTGCCTCGTCTGCGAAGCCCCGAGGAGGCGAATGTGCGCGCTCCTCAGGCAGTCGTGTCGCTCCACCTCGGCTTCATCAACGCAGGCGCCGAGCTCATCGAGACGAACTCGTTCGGAGCCAATCGCCGGAAGCTGGCGGCGCACTACCTGGAGAACGAGCTCGAGACGATCAACTCGACCGCGGTCCGGCTCGCCCGAGAAGCACGAGAGGTCGCGGGTCGCGACGTGTTCATCGCCGGATCGATCGGCCCGCTCGGCGAGAGCGCGACGCGCCGCGTCCGAACGGACCTGTTCGCCGAGCAAGCCCTGGTACTCGAAGGCCGGGGTGTCGACGTGTTCGCGGTCGAGACGTTTTACGACCTCGAGGAGCTCGAGGACGCGGTGCTCGCCGTGCGGAGCGTCTCGAGCCTGCCGATTGTCGCGCTCATGACCTTCGACGAGACAGCCGAGACGCTCGCGGGGGTGACCGCGGCCGAGGCCGCGGAGCGTTTGAACAACCTCGACGTCGCGGTGATGGGCGCGAACCATGGAGCCGGCCTCATGGCCGCGCTCGCCGCCCTGGAGCAGATGGGTGGGGACGGGAAGCCGCTCGCGGCGCTGCCGAACATCGGGCTCGCGAGCCTAGCCGGGGGCCGCGTCGTCTACCCGCATGCGACGCCTGACTACTTCGCCGAGTTCGCCGCGCACGCGCGGGACCTCGGCGCCCGGATCATCGGCGGCTGCTGCGGAACCACGCCGGCGGAGATCGCCGCCATCGACGAGGCCCTCGCCGAGGAACGCAAGCCTCGTGCACGGCTCGAGTTCGCAGAGCGCGAGCTTCTCGTCTCACTCGGGGAGGAGCTCCTGGAGACAGGTCTTGCCCGCGCGCTGCGCGAGCGTGAGTGGGTCGTGACCATCCAGCTCGACCCGCCCCTCGGCGGCTCGAGCAAAGGCCTCGTCGAGCTCGCGCTCGCGATCGGCGAGTCGGGAAAGGCGGGCTACGTCGACATCAACGACAACGCGACCGCGAGGGCGGGAATGAGCTCGCTCATCGTCTCGGCGACGATCGAGCGGCAGGCAGGCATCGAGACGATCCCGCACCTCACGACGCGCGACGCCTCGGTGATGGGGCTCGAGTCGATGCTCCTCGGAGCGCATTCCGAAGGCGTCCGGAACATCCTCGCCATCAC
>VAWZ01000073.1 GCA_005888365.1 Actinomycetota bacterium | reverse complement strand
CGATCTCTTCGACGGCCGCTCCCAGCTGCTCGTCTACCACTTCATGTTCGGGCCGCCCTACGAGGCAGGTTGCCCGGTCTGCTCCTCGATCGCGGACACGCTCGCCCCCCAGGTGCCCCACCTGAAGGCTAGGGACACCACCCTGCTGCTCGCTTCCCGCGCGCCGCTCGCGAAGCTGATCGCCTACAGGGAGCGGATGGGCTGGGGCATCGACTGGGTCTCGAGCGGTGGCAGCGACTTCAACCGCGACCTCGGCTTCCTTTACACCGAGGAGGAGCTGAAGCCGTTCCTGGAGGGTGAGATCCCGGCCACCGTCGACCAGAACGCGCGCATGTGCGGGACGGATGTCCTCGGGTACGTCTCCGAGGGACCGGGCCTGAGCGCTTACGCGCTCTCGGACGGGATCGTCTACCGGACCTACGTCACCACGGCACGCGGCGTCGAGCCCCTCATGGCCTATTACACCCTGCTCGACCGCACGCCCAAGGGTCGCGACGAGAGCGACACGAGACCGCTCTGGGTGCGGCGCCACGACGAGTACGAGACGAGCTAGCCGTCGGCCTGAGCGTCGCAAGCGCCTCGCCGGTTGGCTGCGAGGCACGGCAGCGCGACCGTGTCCCGCCTTCGCTCGAAAGCGCCTCGACCGGTCAGGTGTGCGGCGGACGTCAGAAGGCGCCCAAACGGTGCGACACACCGGCGCTCAACGGGAGCGGCATGCGAGCGTGACTCTCGAGGCTTTCGGCGCGCCACCGGATAGCGTCCTCTGCGTGAGGGTCACTGCTGAGGCCGCGCGCCGCTTTCTCGTCGCGCGCCACGCGCTCGCGCCGGCGCGTTCGCTCAACGGAGGACCCGACGCCGTGCTCGAGGTCTTCCGCCGGCTCGGCTCGGTCCAGTTCGACCCGCTCGCGATTGCCGGTCGGAACCACGACCTCGTGCTGCACGCGCGCGTAGCCGACTACGACCCCGCCTGGTGCGACCTCCTCTACGAGCGCCGCGAGGTCTTCGAGGCCTACAACAAGGGCCTCTCGCTCGTGCCGACGAGCGAGTTCCCGTGGTTCCGAGGCATCATGAGCCGGAAGCCGTCGCGCACCCTCGCCGAGAACGCCGACGTTGCAGAGCGGGTGCTCGAGCGCATCCGCGCGGAGGGGCCGCTGTCGGCGCTCGACTTCGAGCGCGAGCGCGGGCAGACGACCGATTGGTTCGGGATGCCGACGAACGCCGTACGCGCCGTGCTCGAGGCGTACACCGTCACGGGTGTGCTCGGCCTCGCGCGCCGCGACGGCAACCGCCGCTACTACGACCTCCTCGAGCGGCTGCTACCGGCGGATGTGCTGGCGCGCAGCATTCCGCAGAGGGAGCAATTCCGACACAAGCTCCTCTCGCGGTACCGCGCCCACGGTCTGCTCGGCGTCGGAGGAGGCGGATCCGGCATCTTCGGCGGTCTCGGTCCCGCCAAGCCGGATCCGAGGTGGCCGGAGTACCCAGGTAGGACGGCGCTGCGTGAGGACCTAATCGCCGACGGCAAGCTCGTTCCGGTCGAGGTCGAGGGCGTCAATGGGAAGCGGTTCGTTCTCGAGGAGGAGGCGGGACTCCTCGAACGTCCACCCGAGCCGCCGCCTTCCGTCGCGTTCTTGCCGCCGTTCGATCCATTGGTGTGGGACCGCCCTCTCCTCGGATCCCTGTTCGAGTTCGAGTACGTGTGGGAGCTCTTCTTCCCACCGGATAAGAGGCGGTGGGGCTGGTACGTCCTGCCGATGCTCTTCCGCGACCGCCTCGTCGGCCGGATCGAGCCGCGCATCGACCGCGCTGCCGGCCAGGTGCAGGTGCTCGGCTTATGGTGGGAGGACGGCTTCGCGCCGCGCCGCAGCGAGGGCTTTGTCGAAGCGATGCGCGACGCGCTCCGCGCCTACCTGCATTTCGGAGGGGCGATCCGTCTCGAGTGGGGACCGCACCTCGCCATGGAGAGACGACTGTTTCTTCCCCGCCCCTAGAGCGGCTTCCCGAGAACCACGCGATCGAATGGTCCGTCGACCTCGGGTCACGGTTATGGCCGAAACGGTGATCGTCTTGCGCTCGACTCCGTCGAGCATCGCGAAAACGCGACTCATTCCGCCGACTCCGCTGTCGGGCAATCGTTGATACAGGCAGCGTCGCTGACGGGCGCCGACCTGCGGCACCCATCTCCGCAGCTCACCCGGGGGGCCTTGGGACCAGGGGCACGCCTTCCTCACAAGTGAGCTTAGGTCACGCTCGGGCATCCGCGCGGGGAGAGACGGTGATGTGGATCACGCTCTTGCCCCGCGTCCACGCGATGAGACCGAGCGCTTCCAGTCGCTCGAGTGTCCACTGGAACGCTGCGGCCTGGTTTCCCGACCCGTAGCGGCGGCGCACGTCGAAGGCGAAGCCAGTGGCATGCAGGGACGAGTGCGCCTTGGCGACATCGAGCGGGGTGAGCGCGGCTCCCGTGGCTTCGTCGTAGGCTGCCCTCGTCACGGTTAGCGGCTTCGCGTCCTTGCTCAGCTTGTACACCTGCGCCGCCAGGTAGCGCAGAAGACCCAAGGCCCGCAGTCGGAGAGCGCGATATGCGGCAGAGTCGCCGCCCAGTCGGCGGACGGTCGGAGCAAGCCTCGGGTCGACGCGGAAGTGAAGTCGCGCCGGATCGTCGGGCAACGGCCGAAGGTGGCCTCGCTGGTACGAGGTCTCGAGGTCGTCGGGCTCGGCGAAGCGCTGCGGCGCGCGCGGTGGGTGCAGAACCAGCTCGGCGCTCGGGCCACGCCCGTGGAGCTCGGCGAGGCGGTCGAGCCTTGCCGGATCCTCGCGGAAGAGGCGCATGATGTCGCGCGCCGCGAGAACGCGCCAGTAGTAGGTCTGTGAGTCGTCGCCGAACGAGGCAAGCCGCTGCCAGGCTTCGCGATGGTTGACGGGCGACGAGTCGAAGTAGATGCGAGCGTACGAGAGGTCGTCCTCGTGTACGACGTCCTGGATCGGGTCGCTCGGGCGACCCGAGTACGCGCGTAGGACCCCCTCGAGGTTGCCGATGCCCATGTGGTAGGAGACGACGGCCAGGTCTTCCCGCCCGAACTCACGGCGGGCTTCACTCAGGTAGCGCACTGTTCCGGCAAGCGCCCGTGCAGGATCGAAGCGCTCGTCGACGCGGCGCCGCTCGTCCTGCAGGCGTGCAACGGCCTGCCCGTCGCCGCGCTCCTGCGCGTCGCGGATTCTTCGCGTGAGCCGGCGGCTGGCCGCAAGATCAACGTGCATCCCGAGAAAGTCGTTCGCAGTCTCCGCCAGGATTTGCGTGAGGCCGGATGCTTGCTCGGGGTCGTCGCCCGCGATCACTTCCGGACGCCCTCCGCTCTCGAGAAAGACGATCGCCTCGACCAGGTCGGCGTCGATGCCGCTCCCCTTGACAGCGTCCTCGACCACCGCACGAAACGAGGCCGTGCGCCTCGCCGCGGCTACGACTCCGCCAGGACTCTTGGCGAACAGGACATGACTCAACCCGAAGCTGGCGGCTCGCTCATACGCGGACGTGCGCCCGGGATCGAAAGAGAGCGGATCCGGTCCCACGATCTCACTGGGCAGCACGAGGATCGGATGTCTCGCCTCGCCGTGCGTCAGCGCATACCCCGCTACCGCGAGCGCTGCTCCGAGGACGCAGACGACAACTACGGCTATGCCTAGCCTCATGTGAGATCGGGAGCTTCCACGCGGCGGGGGCTCGATCCGCCTATTGTGGAGGGAACTTCGCATCGCCAGGCTCTTGGCGGACGAGAGCGAGTTCGAGTGTTCATCGACTCGCAAGAGAATCGACGGTCTCTTTTAAGGCCTGTCCAGCGCCCCGCTGGGTACGTTGATTCAGGTCGAGCGGGCGAGGTTCTGACTGTGCTTCGTCGTCGCTTGGCTACTCAAGACGCCGACTTCAGAGGCGGTTCACCTGTGACTCGCTCATGACCCGCCGAGCGCGTCTGTGATCTTCTCGATCGCGGCCGTCTCGCCCGCTTTCACGCCTCCTTTTGCGTTCGCGACCGAGTCGGCGACAGCGAGCACCAGCTGCCGATAAGCCTCAGCCTCGCCCGGAGCCTTTGCGGCGAGCATCGCCGCGGCCGAGCGCAGGGCCTCGAGGGTCTCCGCTTCGACCTTCTGGGGTGAGGCCGTGAAGCCAAATTCGGTCCCGTGGGTACCCGCGAGCTCTCGGACGAGCTCGCTCGGGCTCTGCTCATGTTCCTTCCGCAATCGCTTCGCGAGCGCGCCAGCCTCGCCGAAGGTGTCTGTGAAGTCGCGGTCGCTAACCGAGACGAGCATGCCCGCTCCTGTCACACCCTTATGCAGGGTCCCCCATTCGTCCTCTGTGAAATCTGCCTTGGTCGCCACGCAAGCTCCTTCCCCGCTGATGAGTCGGGAACCCGGATTCTCGCAACGGCTTCATGCGTGCTCCCGAACTGAGTCGTACCAGTACCCCGAGATCTCGTCCTTGACACTCTCCGCCGGCAAACCTTCCGTCGCGGGCAGCGGCCCAGGGCGAGCGAGCAATCGATCAGGCAGCCACGGGAGGCTGGGAGCCCGAATGCAGAAAATGGCCCGGTGTCTCGGCGGGGTCGGTGAGTGGGTAGAGACCTTCGACCTCAACCCACGGCCCGAAGGTCCCGCGGACTGAAGACTGTCCGCGGACCCTCCCCGCTTTACCGGTGAGCGACCCGAACCGGCAAAGATTTGCTACGCGCTACTGAGCTCGTGGATCTAGGTCCTCGCTTACTTCGCCGGCCACTCCAATCTTCTCGACGACCCAGTACCGATCTTCGCGACGGACGACACGCTCTACGGCGGGCGCCACGTGCTCGACACTCGGCGCGATCAAGAAGTGGGTCGGCTCGGCGCGGACCTGCTCGTATTCGCTGATCGTGAGCCGGACGGGGTCCTCGCAGTTCTCGTAGGCACACTCGCACGTCCAGTCCGCGAAGGGCGGGTTGACCCACTTCACCACCGCGTTGTACGCCTCGGCCTGCTCGTTCCGCTCTCGAAGAACGCTTTCGTTCCGCGCTTGTCGAGCCACTCTGAGGTCGTCTTCTGTCACGTTAGCTGCCTCGCCGTTGGGAGTCTCGAGCATACGCCCGGCCAGTTGCGAACGAAGGTCCCGGCGGGCAATCGAGAGAGGCGCGGGACGTCGAAGCGGCTGTCTCGTGCGCGCCGACGTTGTTACCCGAGGAAGTGGATTCGCATCGTGACGTCGGAGATGTCGTACGTGGTGTTTCCGTTGCCGGTGCAGAGGAACTCCACAGTCCCGGCGCTCGGGGCATGGAATGCGCCGACGGAGGTGCCGGTCGCGGTGCCGCCGGCGGTCGTGTCAACGCCCGCAGCGCCGTTGATCGTGCCATCGACTTTGTACCCGCAGTTGAGGTACTCGCTGTTGGCGCCGGTGTTGTGCACGGTGAGGGTCGTGAAGATCACGTAGTCGCCGCTGACGGTGATTGAGTAGCTCGCGAGGGGAGTGAAATTCTGGTAGTCGGTGACATCCGTGCCGCTTGCCGTGGCAGTGGTGACGCCGACGCCGGTGGCGCCTTGCGAACCGGTAGCCCCTTGCGGACCTGCCGGGCCCTGTTGGCCGGCCGGGCCTTGGCTGCCCTGCGGTCCTTGTTGGCCCGTCGCTCCTGCCGGGCCACTAGTTCCTTTCAGCCTCGTGCGGGCGACGGGACTGAGGGTCCTGAGCCCCAGAGAGCCGTTCTTGATGTCGACGCCGGTGAGGGAGTGATTCTTGACATTGGCTCCACTTATGAGGAGCTTGGCGCCCGCGACAGCCGTTCCGCTGAGCGCGAAGAAGAGCGCAAGAGTGGCCGCGACATTGGCGTAGCTCAGGCGAAAGGGCAGACGCATCAGAACCTCCGAACAGACGAATGGCCGCCGCCTGGAACTACGGTCGGCGCGGCTTAGGTGGAAATTGGGGCAGCAGCCCACGGGGTGGGATGCCTCAAATAAGGGATCGGCAGAACACAGGCCTCACAACGCCCTTCAAAGGGTGAGATGCAGTTCTCAAACGGCAGCAAGGCGCCGAACCGACCGAGAACTCCTCATCAGGAACTCGGCCACACCCGCACTGTTGAAGGAGCTCAGTGAGAGTCCACGCGCCAACCGCTGGAACCGAAAAGGACGAGAGATACTCGAGGAGGCCTTCCGGTAACCGACGAAGCCGACCACCGTGGCTGGCGAATCCTAGGGACGACGCGATCACTGACCACGTTTTGTCGGAACGGCCGACAAAGCGACGCGCGCAAAGCCATGCGCTTGCCTCGGGCCTCCGCTCCGCCCGTTCAGCGCTTCCACGAGGAGGGGAACTGGCGATGTCCGCGGCGCGAGCCTCGCTTGGCGGCCTTCCCTGCCCGCGCGATCGCCGCGAACTCGTCGAGGCAACGTCCCGCGCCGACGGCGACACAAGTGAGCGGCTCCTCGACGAGTTGGACAGGAAGCCCAGTCTCGGCCCGGAGTCGTTGCGGTAGACCGTTCAGGAGCACGCCGCCGCCGGCGAGGACGATGCCCCGCTTGCCGATGTCGGCCGAGAGCTCCGGTGGCGTCTCCTCGAGCGTCTCGCGTACAGCATCGGTGATCTGCCCGACCGCCGGTTCGAGCGCCTCGTGCACCTCGCTCGCGCTGACAGTCGCCGTTCTGAGCCCGCCCGAACGGAGGTCGCGGCCATTGACCTCCGCCTCCTCACCCGAAACCGCCGCGGCGGAGCCGATCTCGATCTTCAGCTGCTCTGCGCGTCCTTCCCCGATCTCCAGGCCATGCGCGCGCTTCATGTGCGATACGAGTGCGTCATCCATCTCGTAGCCGCCGACCCGAACGGAGCGCCAGACGACCATGCTTCCGAGCGAGATGACGGCGACCTCCGTCGTGCCCCCCCCAATGTCGACGATGGTGCTGGCGACGGGATCCGCGATCGGCAGGTCGGCACCGATCGCCGCCGCGAGCGGCTCCTCGATCAGGTTCACGGCGCGCGCGCCTGCCGCCCGCGCCGCCTCCTCGACGGCGTCTCGCTCGAGCGACGTCAGGCCGCTTGGGACGCAGAGCATGACCTGTGGACGGGCGAATCGACGGTCGATCGCTCGACGCATGAAGTGCGCCAGCATCTGTTCGGTCACCTCGAAGTCGGCGATCACGCCGTGACGGAGCGGACGCAGCGCTCGAATCCTCGCAGGCGTGCGTCCGATCATGTGCTTCGCCTCCGCTCCGACCGCGAGTACCTGTCCGCTCCCTTCGTCAATCGCGATCACAGAAGGCTCGAGTAGCACGATGCCTTGCCCGCGGGCGAAAACGACCGTGTTCGCCGTGCCGAGATCGATGGCGAGATCGCCACGAGGACGTTGTGGCATCGCGCCAAGATTGCCAGCGCGTCCGCACACCCGTAAGCGGCGACCGAGAACCTGGATCACGCAGTGGCGAACGGGTGGCCGCGTCGGGGTCGCCGAGGCGCTCGCCCGCTCAGTGCCTATCTACGTAACTTCCGGGCGGTGCGGGCGGCGGACCCCGTCACGTTCCTTGTCGCAGTCGCGCCAAGAACGGCGTCCCTCACGCACCTCCGAGTCCAGTGAACTCGACGCTCGCCACCTTCACTCCGGAGGTGAGCCGTGATCTGTTCATGAACTCGGGCGACAAGCTGACGGTGGCCCTGCATGACAACGCGAACGGTCTCGTAGCGACCATCACCGACGCGACGACCGGCGAGGTCGGATCCGCGGCTCGTCACAAACGTCATCGACGTTCCGCACCTCCCCATCCTTTGAGGGTTTTAGGCTCGATCGATGACGTGGGGTCGACGGCGACCTCGCTCTCCGATTCCGGTCGCGAAGCACAGCATCAACTTGACTTCAAGCTTACTTGAACTTGTATCTTGCCTCGGTTTCGAACGCGAATTCGAGGAGGCGTGAATGAGCGAGACACAGACAGCGAGCGAGCAGATCACCGCGGAAGTCACCTCCTGGCCCGGTGTGCAAGCGGGTCCAGGTCGACGAGGCGAGTTCGCCTTCAAAGTTGAGGGGCGCGAGATCGGCCACCTGCACGGCGATCACGCCGCGCACTTCAGCTTCCCGAAGACTGTATGGACCGAGCTGTTCGAGCAGAAGCGGATTACCGAGCATCCGGTCTTCCCGGGGAAGACCGGGCCGGCGGCGCGTCGCATCGCCAGCCAGACAGACGTCGAAGACGTCATCGAGCTACTGCGGCTCAACTATGACCGGCTCGCGGCGCGCCACCCACTGTCAGCAAGGGCGGACCGATAGGTCCGGGTATTCCCGCTGCCGGCGACGCCGCTCACGCGCGCCATGGAGGCTCCGGGGTGCACGCATGGAAATAGACGCTCACACGGTAGTGCCAGACGCCGATTTCGCCGCCTCCTGGTATGCGCGCGCGTTCGGCGCCGAGGAGGAGAGCCGCATACCGCTCCCGGGCGGAAAGGTCCTGAGCGTCGTGCTTCGCTTCGGCCGCTCACGCGTCCACGTCGCCAGCGAGTTCCCCGACTTCGGCGTCGTCTCGCCGCTGACAATCGGTGGCACGGCGACGGTGCTGCAGATCAACACCGACGACGCCGACGCCCTCTGGTCGCGCGCGCTCCAAGCAGGCGCGGAGATCCACCACGAGCTCACCGATCAGTTCTGGGGCGAACGCCACGGACAACTCACGGATCCCTTCGGCCACCGCTGGAACATCGCGCAACATCTACGAGACATCCCCGCCGGCGAGATCGCCGCCGCCGCCGCACGCATGTTCGGCGCAAGCTGACGGTGCTACTCCGTCGTTGCCCGACGGTCATGAACCGCGTCGGTGCGGCGCCGTGCCAGTGATCGTCGCGAGGCTCGAAGAAGGCGCGGTCATCGGGGCGTCTGAAGGCGTCGCGACGGCATCGACGTAGACGGCGCCGGTAACCACCGGTCGCAGCTCGGGCGGCGGCCCCGGCGGGGGAGTAGGCTCGCGCCTGATATGGCGGAAGCCGAGATCGGCGTCATCGGCATGGGCGGGGAAGCTAACCCGCTCGAAGGTGGGGCGCAGATCGAGCTCGACACGCCGTATGGGAAGACGTCCGCGCCGATCACGATCGGGGACCTCGACGGGAAGAGCGTCGCGTTCCTGCCTCGTCGCGGCGAGCATCGGGAGCTGCCGCCGCCGCAAATCCCCTACCGGGCAAATGTCTGGGCGATGAAGGAGCTCGGAGTGCGCCGCATCGTCGGCGCCGGGGTGTGCGGCGCGCTCCGGATGGATTACGACCTCGGTGACTTTGTGGTCTTCGATCAGTTCGTCGATCGGACC
>VAWZ01000072.1 GCA_005888365.1 Actinomycetota bacterium | reverse complement strand
GATTCTGGTCGAGACCGCGCGGGAGTTGGACTTGCCGGTGCATTTCGGCGGCACGGTGGTCGTCATTCAGGGCCCGCGGTTCTCGACGAGGGCGGAGTCAGAGCTCTACCGGATGGTGGGCTGGGACGTCGTCGACATGATCACGTACCCGGAATGCCACTTGGCTCGCGAGCTAGAGCTCTGCTATGCGCACATCGGAATGGTGACGGACTACGACATCGGAGTGCAGGGCGCCGGAGCGGTGACGGGAGCGTCAATCGCCCGTGTATCCGCGCAGAACGCGGACCGGCTAATGCGGCTCCTACGCGCCGCGGTTCCCAGTATCGGTCCGCAACCGCAGGACGACTGTGCAACGGCGCTGGCTTTGGCCGACATCTGAGACCCGCCGGAACGGAGGCCGGATCAGTCCATAAGGGGCCTGTGGGGTGTATGTGGAGGTTGTACTCGAGCTTGTCCTATCCGGGGCGCACGCCCCGTTCTCCGGAAAGAGATTGGCGATGTCGTTTGAGCCGCCGAGTCGAGTGAGACGATGTGGGTCGCCCTCGCGCGTCTTGCCGTCGCGGCCGCGCGGAGGCCGTGAGCGCGCGGCTTCGACTAGGCTTGCGACCACATTCACAGGACGTTCTTGTCGTGCGCCAGAGGGGAGAGCTTTCCATGACAAGGAGACTTGCGTTCGGTGTCTTCGCGCTGGCCGTGCTCGTCGCTGCGGGGGTGCTTCCCGCAGCGCAGGCGAGTCCGGCCAACGTGAGGCTGACCAACGACGACCCTGCCCTGAGCGGCTATGTCAGCGACTACACGCTCGTGACCGGGACGCCCTACACGGACGCTGTGCTGAGCGCCTGCTCGCAGAGTCGTGGGCGCCAAAACGAACCCGCAGTTGCGGTCGATCCGCGCAATCCCGACGTCATCGTCGGTAGCTCCAACGACTACTGCGGTGTCTTCCAGTCCAACGGGTCGTTGCTCGGACTCGGAGACGTCTGGCTCGGCTACTACCGGTCAGAGAACGGAGGAACGAGCTTTACCAGCTCGCTCGTGCCTGGCTACATCGGCGATACCTCGCCCTACGCGGCGAACGCCGCGCTGCGCACCGCGGATTCCGGTGACCCGGTGCTGGCCTGGGACGGTCATGGTCGGCTCTTCGCCGGCTCAGAGAGTTCAGATGCCCGAGATGGAAGCCCGAAGACGCTCGGCGACGTCTGGGTCGCCACGTACGAGAACCCTGCCGGCGTGAACGGTTCCACGTTCGCGGACGGCAAGCGGTTCGTTCGCTCCCTCGATGTGGGGAAGGGCTCTGCCGCCCCGAACCTGCTCGGCAAGTTCAACGACAAGACCGCGGTCGAGGTCGATCGCACGGGCGGCTCGTGCGACGGCAACGTCTATTTCGCCTGGGCGCGGTTTACCGGCGACGGTCCTAGCGGCTTCAACTCGAGCGTCTACTTCGTCCGCTCGACCGATCACGGAAAGACGTTCTCGAGCCCGCTCAAGCTGAGCCAGACGGTGCACGACATCCAGTTCCCGGACATCTCGGTGACCGGTGATGGCCACGTCTACGTCACCTATCGCCAGTTCGCCGACGTGCGCAGCAACCAGGCCACGGATGCGATCGCCTACAACGGGTCGACGGATTGCGGCAAGACGTTTTCGGCCCCGAAGCTCATCATTCCCTTCGAGCCCTACGATCCCACCGATCTCAGCTCGGGCTCGGTCGTCGGCGAGTGTGGAGACGCCGCTTCGGCCTGTGACTCGGGCTACACGTTCATGCGCGGAGGGACGCAGATCCGGTCGACCGCAGACCAGGCCGACAAGGCTCACGACTACCTCTACCTCGTCTACGACCCTTCCATACCGGGAACGGAGGTCTCGAGCGGCACGAGCTACGGCTCGGTCACGTCCGAGGACCTGCCCGACAAATACCACCAGGACGTGGGGAGCCAGTCGGGCATCTACTTCCTGCGGCTGGATGCGGCTGCGGGAGCTCATACGACCCCCGTCCTGATCGACGATCCGCGCGGTCACGGCGGTCTGCAGCGCTTCCCGGACATCTCCGCCGACGCAGGCTCGGCACACGTGCTGTGGTGGGACAGCCGCAACGATCCCTGCTACGACGCACGGCGCCCGCTCGGGAACTGCGCGGGCGGGAGCACGGTGCCGTCGCTCGACGTCTTCGGCTCTGCC
>VAWZ01000071.1:7263-22062 GCA_005888365.1 Actinomycetota bacterium | reverse complement strand
TTCGAGGCGGTCAGATAGTCGTTCAGCGAGCGCTCGAGGCCCGTGCGTGACTTCCCGACGGTGGAGTAGCCGACCACCTGCGCCGTGAGCGGGCCTTGTGGATAGCGCCGGAAGTACAGCGTCTTCCCTCCGACGACGTGGTGGACGTTGCGCGCGAGGCGGCGGAACGGGTACCTGGCGACGATGAGCCCGCGGTCGATCGAGAAGTCGGCGACGCGCTTGACGGCGTTGTCCTGGCGATCGGCAAGCCCTGCCGCCGCCCACGTCTGCCAGTACGTCGTCATCGCGACGAGCACGCCGACGAGGGTCAGGGCGACGTAGGTCAGGCGGATGATCTGTCGGTTCACGTGTGCGCGCTCACTTGGGGTAGTTCGCCCGGTTCGAGACGAGGAGCAGCCCGGCGAGGAGCAGGAAGTTGGCGACGATGCTCGTCCCGCCGTAGGAGACGAAGGGCAGCGTGATCCCGGTGAGCGGGACGACCCGGAGGACGCCGCCCACGATGATGAAGGTCTGGAGGGCGAAGCCGAAGGTGAGGCCGGCCGCGAGCAGCTTGGAGAACCCGTCCTCAGCGCGCAGCGCGATACGCATTCCGCGCACGACGAAGACCATGTACAGAAGGAGGAGCGCCGCCGCTCCGATCAGCCCCAGCTCCTGGGCGATCGCCGAGTAGATGAAGTCCGTGCGGAGGTACGGGATGAGCTGCGTTCCGTCCGTCGACGTGAACGTTCCCTTCCCGATCCCAGTGCCTCCGAAGCCTCCGTTCGCGATCGAGTAGAGGCTCTTCACGAGCTGGTAGGACGCGCAGTCCTGGCGATACTCGAGCTTCCCGTTGAGCGCGCAGTAGACGCGCTCGTCCGTCCAGGGGTGGAGCCAGATCGTGACGCGCTCCTGAACGTGAGCGAGCGCCTCGTAGAGGAAGGCCGACCCTGCGGCGAAGAGGCCCGCTCCTGCTGCCACGTAGAGGGCACGACCCGTCGCGACGTAGAGCATCGCGAGGAAGATCCCGAAGTTGAGGAGCGCGCTGCCGAGGTCGTTCGTCTGCACGATCACGAGCATCGCCGCGCCCCAGATCGCGAGCAGGGGGCCGAAGTCCTTCAGCCGGCCCTGGGCCAGCACCTCGCGCTTCTCGCGCAGGTACCCGGCGAGGAAGAGGATCAGGAAGATCTTCGCGAGCTCGCCGGGCTGGACTTGAAGCGGCCCGACGTGCACCCAGAGGCGTGCGCCGTTGATCCGTTCTCCGATCGCGGGCAACGAGGGGAGAAGGAGCAGCACGACGGCTGCGACGCCGAAGAGGTAACGATAGGACTCGAGGACCCGGTAGTCGTCGCGCAGGAGGATCAACGTGGCCGCGAAGACCGCGACGCCGATGACGACCCAGAGCGCCTGCCGTCCGCCGTCCTGGGGATCGAGGCGAGTGATCGTCGTCAGGCCGATGGCCGTCATCAGCGCGGCGAGGGGGAGAAGACCTCCGTCTGCGTAGGGAACCGTCCGTCGAACGACCACGTGGGCACACAGGTAGAGGGCGGCGAACACGGCTCCGTACCCCGCCGCTCGGTGCGAGACCTCGATCGTCACCGTCGAGAGCGCGGCCCCCGCGACCCCGGCGGCGACGAAGAGCGCCGCGAGCTCGCGATTGCGAGGGGTCATCTCCTGAACCCCAAGTAGAGCAGGAGAAGCCCGATGCCGAGGACGGCGAGGAGGAGGAGGATCGCGGCAACGCGCCCACCGGGGCCCGCGCCGTGGCGGCGGAGCGACCGGGTCGGCTCTTGCTCGAGGTGGTCCGCTGCCTCGATCGGAGGCTCCTCGCCGACTCCGGGCTCGGCGTCCTCGGCGGGCGCGTCCGCGTCCGTCATCTCGAAGAGGACCACGGTGATGTTGTCCTCGCCTCCCCGTGCGTTCGCAGCAGCGACGAGGGCGTCGGCCGCTCGTGCGGGGTCCGCGGCCGTCTTCTCGAGCACGTCCTCGAGCTCTTCCTCAGTGAGCATGTCCGTCAGGCCGTCCGAGCAGATGAGATAGAGGTCGCCGGGCTCGGCGTCGACCGTGAAGGCGTCGACCTCGACCGTAGGCTCCGTTCCCACCGCTCGCGTGATCGCCGAGCGCTGCGGATGCCGCTCCGCCTCTTCGGGCGTGAGGATCCCGCTCTCGACGAGCTCGACCACGAGGGAATGGTCCGTGGTCAGCTGCGCGAGCGTTCCGTCTCGGTAGAGGTACGCCCGTGAGTCGCCGACGTGTCCGATGACAACCTTTCCAGGGTCGGCGGCGACGAGGGCCGCGGTCACCGTCGTGCCCATCCCGGACGTGTCCGGATCCTGGATCGAGCGCTCCCAGATCTGGCGGTTCGCCTCGTCGATGAGCGCGACGATTCCTTCCGCGCTGGTCGGCTCGGCGCCTTCCTCGAGCGCTGCCGCGGCGAGGCCCGCGGCGATCTCGCCCGCCCGGGCGCCACCCATGCCGTCGGCGATCGCGAAGAACGGAGGCTTGAACACGTACGCGTCCTCGTTCCCGATGCGCCGACGACCCGTGTCCGTGACGACCGCTGTCCGTCCGATTCTCATCGGCTGCCTCGCAGCCGATGAGAGGGGAGGGGTGCGGGGAACCGGGAGGTTCCCCGCGCTCTCAGGAAGAAGGGGGTCAGAGGGGGAAACATGGTTTCCGTTGGCTCTTCTGCTGGCCAACGCGAGCCGAAGGCGAGCGTTCTCATTTCTGAAGCTGGAGCTCCGTCTCGCCCACACGGACGACGTCGCCCGGCTGCAACACGCGCTTCGCGCTCACACGCGCACCGTTGACGAACGTGCCGTTGGTCGAGCCCAGGTCCTCGATCCAGACGCCGTCCGGGCTTGCCTCGATTCGCGCGTGCTGCGCGGATGCGAACTCGTCGCCGTCGATCGAGACGCCGCTCTCGGGCCCCCGTCCGACGATCGCGGAGGCAGTCACCTCGACGGTGCTGCCCCGCTCGAGCCCCGGCCCGTCGAGCACGACGAATCGGGCTGTCGCAGGGGCGTACTGAGCTCGCAGGGCCGCCGCCTCGGGAGCGCCGAGGACGATGCTCTCCTGCGGCGCCCCGCCCAGGTCCTTCGTCGCGCTCCGCACGATCAGCACGATGAAGCCGTACAGGAGCACGAGGAAGGCCAGCTTGAGGATGAGCAACGTGTCGTCACTGGAGAGCGCGAGGACGCTCACGGCTGCGAGGCCGAGTCGGATGGCGGCTGCCGAACGGCGCTCTTGCGTCCGAACACGATCTCGGTCGAGCCGAGCGTGATCCGATCGCCGTCGTCCAGCCGCTCCCGCTCGACCCGATGCCCGTTGACGAGGGTCCCGTTCATCGACCCGAGATCGACGATCCAGTAGCCGTCGCCGTCCTTTTGCAGCTCGGCGTGGCGACGGGAGGCGTTCAGGTCGGCGATCCGAAGGTCGCAGTCCCGCGAGCGCCCGATCACGACCTTCGACGACGTCACGGCGTGCGTCCTTCCCCCAATCGTGAGCGAGACAACCTCGGCGGTGGGGGGCCGGGAGTCGGAGTCCTGTACACCATCGTCATGGCCGGCTCCTCGAGCGGGAGATCCGCCGGCGTCTCCTCGCGAGCCTCACCGGCGACGAGCCGCGTTGCGATTCCGAACTCGCCCACCGCGAGGTCGGCGTCCGTCGTCACGAGCACGCGCGGAGGAGTGAGCAGCGCGTAGCGCTCCCGGCCCGCGTGCTCGGCGAGGTACTCCTGGAGCTCGCCGACGAGCGACCCTTCGTAGCCCGAGAACCGCCTTCGGTCCTGGGGCGAGAGGTAGACCGTGTACTCATTGGGCACGTAGACGCGTGAGACGGACGCGCTGCGGTGGTCGTCCATCTCCTTGACGAGCTTGCGCGCGAGCTCGATCGGCTGGACGTGGGTGCGAAATGCGCGTCCGAAGATGCCCTCGAACAGGCCTTCGATCTTTGCCTCGATCGCTCTGAGAACCGGCATATCCGAGGGTTGCCCCTCCGGGCGAGTCTAGCGAGGGGCCCTCGCGGCGAGCGCGGCGGCGACCCCCCAGACGACGACCAGAAGCGCGACCGAGGCCGGCCCCGCGCCCGCCGCGAGCGACCCGATCGTGAGCGCGAGCCCGACGGCCGCGACTCCCCAGCGCGAGCGCGCGCGGGCCAGCGGAAGCGTCGCCGCCGCGATCGCGAGAACGACGACGGCGACGGCGAGGAGCGGCGCTCCGGCGATCGCTCCGCGTAGAGCGAGCGCGACCCGGCCGACCGTGTCGGCCGGCGCGATCCCGACGTCGACCTTGCCCGCGAACGGTAGGTCGGCTCCTGACGTTCCGGCGACGAGCGCGGACGCGAGCACGGCGACCGCGGCCTGGGCGGCCCGGCGGGCCGGACCGCGAGCCGGCTGAACCGCGAGCGGGACGAGAGCAAGAGCACCCAGAGGAGCGAGCAGGGGTCCCGCGACGAAGAGCAGGCCGCGGCGGGCGTCATCCCAGCAGACGGCGAGCCACACGATCGCGAGCGCCCCATAGAGGACGGCGGCGCTCTGCGACGCGTTTCCGAGCGGAAACACGGGATCGGCGAGGGCGATTGCAAGTCCGAGCCGAGGCCGAAGCGCCCCGGCCACCGCTGCTGCGACGACGATCGCAGCCACGAGGCCGGGTGGCCAGAAGGGGAGCAGCGTCGCCCCGAGCGCGGCCGTCGCAGCGGCGAGCCCCGATGAGACGACGCGCGAGACAACCTCGGTGTGAGGAAAGGATGCTGTCGGCTGCGGCTCCGAGCTCTCGGGCCTCACGCGCTCGGCCTTCCGCTCCGGTGCTTTCAGAGCTCCGCGCAGGTCGGTGGCTAGCTCGGACGCCCGAGGTCTCGAGTCGGGATTCGGCGCGAGCGCCCTGTCGACCGCGACCAGCACGCGCCGCGGAAGATCCGGTCGCTCGCTGACGAGCGGCGGCGCGCCGGCCTCGATCGCTCGTGCGACCTGCTGCAGCGGCATGCCCCAGAACGGGTGCCGGCCCGCGAGTGCTTCCCAGAGAAAGACGCCCACGGACCAGACGTCGCTGGCGGCGCTCGCCTCTTCGCCCGCCAACCGCTCGGGAGAGATGTACGCGAGCGTGCCCGGAACGTCGCCGACGGCCGTCAGCGTGTCGGCGCCGTCGAACTGGGCGAGGCCGAAGTCGAGGAGGCGAACGGCCACGTCGTCGCTGCTCTCGAGCAGGATGTTCGACGGCTTGACGTCCCGATGGACGATCCCTGTGCGGTGTGCGTGCGCGAGAGCGTCGAGGACCTGAGCGGCGATCTCGACGACCGTGCGATCCGAGACGGCGTTCGACTGCAGCACCTCGCGCAGCGTGCGACCGGGGACGTATTCGTATGCGATGTAGACGTGACTCGCGTCGTGCCCGACGTCGTATGCGCGGACGCAGCGGTCGTGACGGAGCCGCCTCGCCGCGAGCGCTTCGCGCTCGGCTCGCGCAGCCCCCTTCCCTTCCCGCGGGATGATCTTGAGAGCGACGTCGAGCCCGTGCTGCTCGTCCCGGGCGAGCCACACGGAGCCGTTGCCGCCGCTACCGAGCGGTCGCACGGGCCGGTAGCGGCCGAGGACGAGTTCTTGAGTCGGTAGTGCGAGCGCGAGGGAGGACACCGGTACTGGCCGTGTTGGCCACGACGCACGGAAGTCCTCTCGAGGTGCCGGAAATGCGCGTGGACGGGGGATTGCGCTCCTGTGCCTCGTCTAGAGTGGCGCAGCAGACGGCGCTGTGAGCACCCACGACGACGACATCCTCGACTTCGACTTCTTCGACGAGGAGGAGCCGCCCGGCGGGGAGGAACGCACCGAGCGCGGCCCGGGCCCTCCGCGTGATCGTGGCCCGCGCCCCCCGCGCCGGCGTATGCGACCGCCGGGAAACCTGACGCCGCTTCTCCGCCTAGTCGCGCTCATCGCGCTCGCGATCCTCGTCGTCGTTCTGCTCGCCGTCTGGGTCGAGGGCTGCTCCTCGAATCAGAAGCACGACCGATACGCGAGCTACATGGCGCAGATCGGCTCCATCGGAAGTGCGTCGGCGAGCCTCGGGGACAGGCTTGCGACGACGCTCACCCAGCCAGGGCTCAAGCAGGAGGATCTCGACGCCAAGCTCGGCGGCTTCGTCCAGCAGGCGGAGTCGCAGGCGCAGAAGGCCACGGATCTCCGTCCTCCCGGACCGCTGCACGACGCAAACGACGGCGCGGTGGAGGCGCTCCAGTTCAGGGTCTCCGGTCTCAAGGGCCTGCAGAAGACCTTCCAGGAGACCGCGAACGCCAAGGACGCGACGACCGCAGGGCAGCAGCTCGCGGCCCCGGCTCAGCGGCTGACTGCGAGCGACGTCGTCTGGTCCGACCGCTTCCAGGGAGTCGCCCAGAGCGTCATGACTTCGGAGAACGTCCAGGGGATCCAGGCCCCGCCCTCTGACTTCGTCACGACCGAGGACTTCGTCAGTGCCCGCACGCTGGCGACGATCTGGCAGCGCATCCAGGGAGCGGCGACGGGAGGGACCGCTACCGGCTTACATGGCACGGGAATTCTGTATACGAAGGCCCTGCCGAGCGGTACTCAGCTCTCGACGACAACCGCCACGACGATCAAGGCGTCCGTGAAGCTCGCCTTCGAGGTGGCGGTCGAGGATACGGGTGACAGTCAGGAGGTCAGCGTCAAGGTCACGCTGACGATCCCCAAGACCCCCAACCCGATCGTCGTGACCAAGACGATCCCGCTCATCGACCCGGGCGAGACGAAGACCGTGGCGCTTCACGTGGGCAACCTCGTCCCCTTCGGCGAGCAGACGTCGGTCAAGGTCGACGTCCAGCCGGTGCCTCACGAGACGAATACGCAGAACAACTCCTACGAGTATCCGGTCATCTTCTCCTTCGAGCCATGAGCACCGCCACGGTCGTCGCCGTCGCGGCCTGCGCGGTCGCGGTGATTGCGCTCGTGGCGACGGTCTGGCTCTGGCGGGGGCTCGTCCGCCTCCAGGGCGCCCAGGCCGTGGTGCTCGGGAGCGAGCGCCAGGATCTCCTCGACTTCGCAGTCTCCTTGCAGGCTCGCATCGACGATCTCCATCGCGGCGTGGACGAGGTCGCCGCGGGGCTCTCGCGGGTCGATCGGCGCGTCGACGGGTCCGTCACGAACACGGCCGTCGTGCGCTACGACGCCTACGAGGGGACGGGCGGCCAGCAGTCGGCCTCGCTCGCCCTGCTCGACTCGACGCGCACGGGCACCGTGGTCACCGCGATCCAGGGACGCGACTACGCCCGGATCTACGTGAAGGATCTCGACCGGGGACGCTCGTCGGTCGCCCTCTCGCCCGAAGAGCAGGAGGCGGTCGAGCGGGCGATGTCGCGCTAGCTGACGCTACGCGGCCGCGACCGCTTCGAGCCCGGGCAGGTAGCTGCGCCAGATGTCCGGGATCTGCTCGGTCGTGAGCCGGATGAACAGGACGGGCGTTGGCGGCCGAGGCGTCCTTCGGAGCTTCATGCTCGTCTCCTCGAGCAGGCGATCGCCCTTGCGATGGTTGCACGGGGCGCAGGACGTGACCACGTTCTCCCATACGGACGTACCGCCGCGCGAGCGCGGCACCACGTGGTCGAGCGTGAGGCGGTTGCTCTCCGACCCGCAGTACACGCACTGCCAGCCGTCCCGAGCGAAAAGGACCCTCCTCGAGATCCGTCTCGTCACGGCGCGTGGGACCCGGACGTACGTTCGGAGCCGGATCACATTCGGCCGCTGGAAGCTCGTGGTGGCAGAGCGAAGCGGCCGGTCGTGGCACTCGAGAATCTCGGCTCTGCCCTTCCAGACGAGAACGTGCGCACGGCGAAGCGAACAGACATTCAGAGGCTCGTAGCTCGCGTTCAGGACGAGCACCCGCTCCATCGCGCGCGCAGCGTAGCAGCGGTTCTGCGCTGCCCAGCCGGTGCGCAAGATCGAATCCGGCTCTCGCGAGATCCGTGAGGCGCGGCCGCTTCGCAACTGACTCGCACGAGCGTCGTCTTGGGCACCCACGTGTGACCCACAGCGTGACGGCGGCGTATTCGGAGGACACCTGATCCCGGAGGTCCTCGATGAAACGTCTGCTCTTGGCCGCGGCAGCGCTCCTCGCAGCTTTGGCGCTTGCGGGCACGCTCCGGCTGCCCGATTTCGCGCACGCCGGCGACCCCGCAGCTTCCGACACCATCGTCGTCAACGGCGTCGGCTCCATCCGGGTTGTCCCGGACGAGGCCGGGCTCTCGTTCGGCGTCGAGAGCCGAGGCGCGACCGCGAAAGCGGCACTCACGGCGAACGGGAACGCGATGCGAGACGTCATCGCCGCGCTCCGAGAGGCGAGAGCGGGCGACATAACCACCCAGTACGTCAGCGTGTGGCCCGTTTCGGAGGAGGGAAGCACCATCAGCGGCTACTCGGCGTCGAACACGGTCAGCGCGACGATCGGCATCGCGCGGGCGGGAGACCTGGTCGACGCCGCGACCGCCGCAGGTGCGAACGACGTCTCGGGTCCTGAGCTGAGCCGGAGCGACGCGGATCGCGTCTTTCGCCAGGCGCTCGCCGCAGCCGTGGCGAATGCGAGATCCCGTGCCGACGCGCTCGCGAAAGCGGCTGGACGATCGCTCGGGGCGATCACGAGGATCTCTGAAGGTGGCGAGACGCCGGTGCCGTACGCGTCCGCAGCCTCGGCGGCCGACACAGGGACGCCGATCGTTCCCGGCAAGCAGGAGACGAGCGCTACGGTCAGCGTCACTTTCGACCTGCGCTGAGACGAAGACGGGTCGGACCTTCGGGTCCGACCCGTCTATGTCCCGGAACGGTTAGCAGTCGAAGTAGAGCGTGAACTCGGCCGGATGTGGGCGCAGCCGCACGGTGTCGACCTCGTTCTCGCGCTTCCAGGCGATCCAGGTCTCGATGAGCTCCTTCGAGAACACGTCGCCGGCGAGCAGGAACTCGTGGTCGGACTCGAGGGCGGTGAGCGCCTCCGCGAGCGATCCGGGAACCTGCGGGATTTCCTCGTGCGCCTCTGCGAAGAGATCGAAATCCGCCGGCGCCCCCGGTTCGAGCCCGCGCTGGATCCCGTCGAGGCCCGCCATCAGCATCGCGGCGAACGCAAGGTACGGGTTCGCGGCTGCGTCGGGACAGCGGAACTCGATCCGCTTCGCCTTCGGCGACTCCGAGTACATCGGGATCCGGATGCAGGCGGAGCGGTTTCGCTGCGAGTAGACGAGGTTCACCGGAGCCTCGAAGCCTGGGACGAGCCGCCGGTACGAGTTCGTCGTCGGTGCGCAGAAGGCGAGCAGGGCCGGCGCATGCGCGAGGAGCCCTCCGACGTACGCGCGTGCGAGCTGCGAGAGTCCCGCGTAGCCCGACCTGTCCGCCATCAGCGGCGTCCCCTCCTTCCACAGGGACTGGTGCGTGTGCATACCCGAGCCGTTGTCACCGAAGATCGGCTTCGGCATGAACGTCGCCGTCTTCCCGTGGCGGCGGGCGACATTCTTGACGACGTACTTGTACGTCATCACGTGGTCCGCCATTCGGGTCAGCGAGGTGAAGCGAAGGTCGATCTCGCACTGGCCGCCGGACGCGACCTCGTGGTGGTGGAACTCGCACGGGATGCCGACCCGCTCGAGGGTGAGCACCATCTCCGTGCGCACGTCGTGGAGCGTGTCGGAGGGAGCGGCGGGGAAGTACCCCTCCTTCGGGCGCGCGGTGTAGCCGAGTCCCGGCTTCCCAGAATTCCAGTAGCCCTCGCCTGAGTCCACGGCGTAGTGGGAGCGGTTCGGTCCCAGCTCGTACGACACCTCGTCGAACACGAAGAACTCGCATTCGGGACCGAAGAAGGCGGTGTCGGCGACGCCGGTCGAGCGCAGGTGCTCTTCGGCTCGCCGCGCGATCTGCCTCGGGTCCTTCGCGTATGGCTCGCGGGTCACGGGATCGACGATCTCGCATATGAGCGAGAGCGTCGGGGCCGCCGTCGCAGGGTCGAGGATCGCGGACTCGGCCTGTGGCATGAGGAGCATGTCCGACTCCTGAATGCCCTGCCAGCCCCGGATCGACGACCCGTCGAAGCCGAGCCCCTCGTCGAACGCCGACTCGTCGAGCGCACGTACGGGAAGGGTCATGTGCTGCCAGGTTCCGAAGAGGTCGCAGAACTTGAGATCGACCATTGCCGCGCGCGTCTCGCCCGTCTGGAAGCGTCTCGCCGCCGTTCATCAGGTAGTGCCGCTCCTCGAGCTCCGACATCGTGCCTCCTTCCGGGACCAAACAAAAAGACCCCAGGACTTGAATCAGTCCTGAGGCCACGTCGCCTCGTACAACGCGGGAGCCTGCGCCGGCTCCAACCTGCATCTCACCTTAGCGGTGAGCTCGGACATTCGTCAACGCCCGGCGCGGTCGAAAATGCGCGTTCCGTACGGCCGTCGGAGACCCGATCCTGGCGTCGTGTCTGCGCTCGCCTGGACGTAGGACGACGTCGAAGTACTCTTCAAGGTGCCGTTCGACGTGAAGGTTCTCCTCGGGCGAGCCGTCGAATTCTTCGAAGGCCGTGACGACGATGGCGAAGAAGAGGAAGAAGCTGACGAGCCGTGAGTTCTGGGCGAAGTATCGAGGGCAATTCGATGAGACGGATCGGCGGCTCCTCGAACGCATCGCCTACCACCAGGCCAAGAGCGCGAAAGAGCGAGCAGCGTAGGAGCAGACTTCGCGCTGATTTGAGCCGTTCGGGAAGCCCTGCTATCGTGCTCGACCTGATGTTGCTCCGCAACGGCTGAATCATCCGTTCGCGGGCCCCGCCTCGACGGGGCCAGCGTGTGCCTGTCAGCAGCCTGCCGTTGTAGTACGACCTAGGAGCACTCACGTGACGAACATCCAGCAAGCAGCGATCGAGGCCCTGCCTCGCCGCACGGCTCCAGCGGTCGACGTCCGCGACCTGAGCAAGGAGTTCCGGCGCCGAGATCGGAAGCTCGGCAGGTTCGCCCACAGGAAGCGCGTCGCGCTCGACGGAGTGTCGTTCACGATGCAGCGCGGGGAGACGGTCGCCATCCTGGGACAGAACGGATCCGGGAAGTCGACGCTCGTCCGCCTGCTCTCCACCCTGCTGCTCCCCGACGGAGGCTCGGCGGAGATCTTCGGCCACGACGTCGTCAGGGACGCGCGTGCAGTGCGCCGGCTCGTCAACCGCGTCTCGGTCGAGGCGTCGTTCTTCAAGAAGATGTCGTCCTCCGAGAACCTGGGCTACGCGTCGCGCTACTACGGCATGACTTCGCGCCAGACACGCGACCTCATCCCGCAGATCCTCGGGCGGGTGGGATTCCCTCCGGACCGGCGCGACGAGCCGATGGAGAGCCTCTCTCGAGGCATGCAGCAGAAGGTCGCTCTCGCGAGGGCCTTGCTCACGTCCCCGGTCGTCCTGCTGCTCGACGAGCCGACGACCGGCCTCGACCCGCGCTCGAAGCTCGAGGTGCAGGAGTTCATCCGCGAGATCCGGTCGAGCCACGACTCGACGATCCTGCTCTGCACACATGACCTCGCCGAGGCGGAGACGCTGGCCGAGCGGGTCGGGATCCTCGACCGCGGGCAGCTGCTCGCGGTCGAGCCGGCCGACGCCCTAAGGCGCCGCTTCGGCGCGACGACGCTGGAGGAGGCGTTCTTCGCCGCCACCGGCCGTGCGTTCGAGGCCGACGACGAGGAAGACGACGAGGACCGCGAGGTGTTCGCCTGATGAGCGGCGTAGGCTCGCCGGAGCCGCCCAGCCGGCGTCGGCTCGACGGAGCCGGCCCGAGAGCGAGAGCGGCGGCTTTGCCGCCGTTGGAGCGGGACCGCCGGCGTAGGCTCGACGGAGCCGGCCCGAGAGCGAGAGCGGCGGCTTTGCCGCCGTTGGAGCGGGACCAGAGCGGAGCGGCGGCTTTGCCGGCGCGGGAGCGGGTATGAAAGCCGTGCTCGGGAACATGCGCGCAGAGCTCGTAGGTGCCGGCGGCGTCGTCGAGCGCAACGCCTATCTCACCAAGCGCTACATCTGGTGGGACGTCGCGTGGTTCGTCTGGACGGTGGCGAACACGCTCACCATCGTCTTCATCGCGAAGGGAATCGAGGCGACGGGCGGCTCGCTCGACGTCAACGAGACGATGACGACGCTCCTGATCGGCGCCGTCGTCTGGGCGTACCTCGGCATCCTGTTCGAGTTCCTGATGGAGACCGTCGCCTGGGAGCGTTGGGAGGGAACGATCGAGTACACGTTCATGGCGCCGCTCTCGCGTGCGATGCACCTGGCGGGACAGGGAGTCTTCGCGATCGCCTACGGGCTGGTTCGCGCGATCTTCCTCTTCTGCGTGTGCGCCTTCGTCTTCTTCAGCCTCTCGATCCCGGACGCGAAGTACTTCCCCGCGTTCGTCGTCCTCGTCGTCGCGTCGATCTCGTTCATCGGTATCGGGATGATGATGTCCGTGCTGCCGCTGATCTCGCCGGAAAAGGGGACGCAGCTCGGCTTCGTCGCACAGGGCACGCTTCTCGTCGTCTCGGGCGTCTACTACCCGGTGAGCGTGCTGCCGGAGTGGATGCAGTGGATCGCGAAGGTCTCGCCCGCGACGTATGCGCTCGACGGGATCCGGAAGGCGATCCTCGAGGGCCAGGGCCTGTCCGCGCTCTGGAGCGACCTCTGGCCTCTGCTTCTCATCGGGTTCGTGTCGATCCCGCTCGGCCTGTGGGTATTCCAACGGGGCGAGCAGTACGCGAAGCGGCACGGGAAGCTGAAGAGGTCGGGCTGATGGCGGTCCACGTCGACGGCCTGCGCAAGGTCTTCGAGGTTCCCGAGCGTGAGCCCGGCCTCTGGGCCTCCGTGAAGAGCCTCGTCCGCCGCAAGATGCGCGAGGTGCGAGCCGTGGACGGCATCACCTTCGACATCGACCGCGGCGAGATCGTCGGCTTCCTCGGGCCGAACGGCGCCGGGAAGACCACCACCCTGAAGATGCTCTCGGGATTGCTCCACTCGAGCGGCGGGGAAGCGCGGGTGCTCGGCTTCGTTCCGTCCAAGCGCGAGAAGGAGTTCCTGCGGCAGATCACGCTCGTCATGGGCAACCGGAACCAGCTGCAGTGGGACCTGCCGGCGCTCGACTCCTTCGGGCTGAACCGCGCCATCTATCGGCTACGTCGCGAGGACTTCGTGCCGTTCCGGGACGAGCTGATCGAGCTGCTCGACATCGGCGACCTCGTGCGCAAGCCGGTGCGGAACCTCTCGCTGGGCGAGCGGATGAAAGTGGAGATCGTGGGAGCGCTCCTCCACCGCCCGCAGGTGCTCTTCCTCGACGAGCCGACGATCGGGCTCGACGTCACGATGCAGAAGCGGATCCGCTCGTTCGTGGCGGAGTACAACCGACGCCACGGCGCCACCGTTCTCCTCACGAGCCACTACATGGCCGACGTGCAGGCGCTCTGCCGGCGGGTGATCGTCATCCACCACGGGCAGATCCTGTATGACGGGCCGCTCACAGGTCTCGCCGACCAGTTCGCCGCGCACAAGACGATCGGCGTGGCGCTCGAGGACGGGACGGTCGATCTCACCCGCTACGGGGAGGTCATTCATCGCGACGGCGACTGGATCACGCTGAGGGTGCCGAAGACCGAGACGTCCGAGATCGCGTCCCGACTGCTCGCCGAGCAGTCGGTGCTCGACCTCACGATCGAGGAGCCGCCGATCGAGGACGTCATCGAGCTCGTATTCGCGCAGGAGCGCAGAGAACCGGAGGTGGAGGTGGTCGCATGAGCGTCGTCGCCGACTTCGTGCCCCTCCGGCGGGTCGGCGGTACGCGGTCGATGCTCGCCTTCTACTGGAGCGTCATGCGGATGGCGATCCAGGAGCAGCTCCAGTACCGCACCGCCAACTACTTCTACATGTTCGGCATGGTCGCCGAGCCCGTGATCTACCTCGTCGTCTGGACGACGATCGCGGACGAGAGCGGAGGGACCGTGCAGGGGCTCACGCCCGGGTACCTCGCCGCCTACTACATCGTCTGGACGCTCGTCCGGAACATGAACATCGTGTTCGGCGCTCCGTTCTGGGAGCACCGGATCCGGGAGGGAGAGCTCACGAAGGATCTGCTGCGGCCGATCCTGCCCCTCCACTACGACATCGCCTACTTCGCCGGCTGGAAGTTCGTCGTCATCGTGCTCTGGATCCCGCTCGCGGTCGGTCTCTCGCTCGTCTTCCATCCGGCGCTCCACCCGAGCCCGGTGCAGGTCGTCGCTTTCTTCCTCGCCATCTGGGGTGCCTACCTGCTGCGGACGATGTTCCAGGAGAGCCTCGGAATGCTCTGCTTCTGGACAACGCGCGGCGCGGCGATCTTCGACCTCTGGATGACGACGGAGCTGCTGCTCTCCGGACGGCTCGTCCCGCTTCCGCTCATGCCCGGCTGGGTGCAGGAGATCTCGCGGTTCCTGCCGTTCCAGTGGGCGTTCTACTTCCCGATCCAGACTCTCGTCGGGGACTACTCGAACGAGGAGCTGCTGCGCGGGCTCGGCGCACAGGTGCTCTGGATCCTCATCGGCCTCGGGATCTTCAGGTTCGCCTGGAAGCACGCGGTCAAGCGGTATTCGGCGGTGGGTGGCTAGATGAACACCCTTCGCCTGAGCTGGCTCTTCTTCAAGGTCGGCGTGCTGAACGAGCTCCAGTACCGCGTCAACTTCGTCGTCCAGCTCTTCCAGTCCGCGATCGCGCTCGGGGTCGGTCTCGTCGTGCTCGCCCTCGTCTACTCGCACACGAACGAGCTGAACGGCTGGTCGCAGTCGGAGCTCCTCTGCGTGCTCGGGATCCAGATCCTGATGGGCGG
>VAWZ01000071.1:0-7142 GCA_005888365.1 Actinomycetota bacterium | reverse complement strand
TCGGCGGACGTCGGTCCCCTCGATGCGGTCGCATTCGGCTCCGCGCTCGTCCTCGGTGGGCTCATGATCTACTGCTTCTGGCTCGTCATCTCGACCTGTGCCTTCTGGGTCGTGAACATGTGGCACGCGGTCGAGCTCTTCGACGGGATCTTCGCGACCGGCCGCTTCCCGGTCGGGATCTATCCCGGGTGGCTCAAGTACAGCGTCACGTTCCTCGTGCCGATCGCGTTCGCGGTCACGGTTCCCGCGGAGGCGGCGACCTCACGGCTCGGCTGGCCGACGCTCGCCCTCGCGTTCGGCTTCGCGGTCGTGCTGTTCGCGTTCACGCGCTGGTTCTGGCGGTTCGGCCTCCGCAGCTACACGGGCGCGTCGGCCTAAGAGCGCCCCGCATGATGGGCAGCCATGGCGATAAGCGGCGCAGGACACCGCGAGCGCCTCTCGACGGGCGATCATCATGTGAGGCGCTCTCGCCTGGTACAGTCGCGCGGTCTTGTGAGGCGACGTGGCCTCGGGTTCCCTTCCGGCACCCGGGGCTTTTTGTTTGAGGAGGCGATTCGGATGGCGATGGTGGAGACGGAGAACCGGGCGACGAGCGATCCGGCGAAGCGGAAGGAGGTGCTGCAGCGGATCAAGGACGAGCGCGTGGAGTTCCTCCTGCTCTGGTTCAGCGACATCGAGGGGCACCTGAAGAGCTTCGCGATCACGCCGAGCGAGATCGAAGGCGCGCTCGACGACGGGATGGGGTTCGACGGCTCGTCGATCACAGGGTTCAACGCGATCGAGGAGTCGGACATGGTCGCGATCCCGGATCCGGACACGTTCCAGCTGATGCCGTCCGACGAGGGCGAGCATCGCGTCGCGCGGGTGATCTGCGACATCGTCACTCCCGACGGGCAGCCCTACGAAGGCGATCCCCGCTACGTGCTGCGGAGGGCGATCGAGCGCATGAGGAGCATGGGCTTCGACGCGTTCAACGTCGGGCCGGAGCTCGAGTACTTCCTCTTCAAGACGGACGAGGGAACCGAGACGCTCGACGAGGGCGGCTACTTCGCGATGACGACCCTGGACGCGGCGACCGACCTCCGCAACAGGACGATTGACGCCCTCCAGTCGATGGGCATCCCCGTCGAGTATCACCACCACGAGGTCGGCCCCTCGCAGCACGAGATCGACATGCGCTACGCGGATGCGCTCTCGATGGCAGACCACACGATCACGTACCGCCTCGTCGTGAAGGAGATCGCGAAGAAGGCCGGGTATCACGCCACCTTCATGCCCAAGCCGATCTTCGGCGAGAACGGCTCCGGGATGCACACGCATCAGTCGCTCTTCAAGGAGAGCCGCAATGCCTTCTTCGAGGAGGGCGACCAGTGGCATCTCTCCGCTGCGGCCAAGGGCTTCATCGCGGGCCAGCTGCGGCATGCTCGGGAGATCGCGGCTGTCTTCGCGCAGTGGGTGAACTCGTACAAGCGGCTCGTTCCGGGCTACGAGGCGCCCGTCTACTGCGCATGGTCGCAGCGCAACCGCTCGGCTCTGATCCGCATCCCGCTGTACAAGCCGGGAGCGGAGCAGGGGACGCGTGCCGAGATCCGTTGCCCCGACCCGGCGTGCAACCCCTATCTCACGTACGCCTGTCTCCTCCACGCCGGGCTCGAAGGCATCGAGAAGGGCTACGAGCTGCCCGAGCCGATGGAGCGCAACCTCTATCACCTGACGGCGGACGAGCGCCGCGAACGCGGGATCGTGTCGCTGCCGGAGACCCTTGGAGAGGCGATCGAGGAGCTCGCCCAGTCCGAGCTCGTGCGCGAGGCGCTCGGCGAGCACATCTTCTCGAACTACGTGAAGCTGAAGCGCAAGGAGTGGGACGAGTACCGCGTCCAGGTCACCGAGTGGGAGAAGACGAAATACCTGGCCGCTCTCTAATGGCCAGGACTTGCGGCGAGCCGCCGAAACACGGATGATTCACCCTGCAGGGTGCGCCGCAAGGCGAGCGGTGTGTCCTGTATCTGACGGCCGATCGCGGGCTCCCAGGTGAGGAGCCCGTGGTCGTTCAGCATTAGGGCGTCTGTGTCTGAGGCTTGTCGCTGTGCATCGGCGCGCTCGGCTTCGTGCCGCTTGGGGGGGTCTGCATCATCCGCATCCGAGCCTGGTTCGCGGCGTCCGAGTTCGGCAGCGTCAGCCCGGGCACCGTCCGCGGCGCCGAAGCAACCCAGATGCCTACGGCGACGAACGCGACGGCGAAGACCTTCGTCAGATGCTCGCCCTTCGGGAGCACCTTCTGCGCGAAGATGAGCGCGGCGACGACGGCCATCCACATGAGGCTCATCACGCCGAGCGCGAAGAGCACGACCATCAGCCCCCAGCAGCAGCCGACGCAGTAGGTGCCGTGCACTGCGCCCGTGCGAACCGCGCCGAGGACGCCGTTTCGCCAGTCGTGGAGGAGGAAGTGCAGCGGCCCTCGGCAGTGCCGAAGGCAGGCGGATTTGAGCGGTGTGAGCTCGTAGAGGCCCGCGGCGACGATCGCGCCTCCCGCGACGTAGCGTCCGCCTCGCGTCCATTCGAAGAAGCCGAGATCGACGTGGACGACCAGCCGGTAGAGCGCGTAGGCCGCGAGGCCGTACAGCGTCCAGACGGCCAGGTAGCCGAGCACGAACAACCAGGTGGGGACGAACGGCTGCCCTCGCGACGCGCGGTCGCGCGACAAGCGATGGAAGATGAACACCATCGGCGCGACCGACGGGAGCATCATTGCGGCCATCATCGTGACCCAGATTCCGAGGAACCAGCCGAGCCCGCCCAGGTTGGTGCCCGGACCGGCGTCCATCCCGCGCATCCGCTGCACCGCCACGATCCACGTCACGAGCCCCGCCGCGACGAGCAGCACGACGACGGTCATGGGAGCGATGCGAATGGACGGCGGGCGTGCGGTCTTATCGGTGCCCATCGACCGCCGGAACGATAGCCGCGTGCAGGACAATTGACAGGGAAAGTCCTCCGCACTAGCCTCGACCTTCAAGCCAAGTTCACTCAGAGAGGGGGATCGTGAACGCGAATGGACAGACGAGCTGGCGAGTCACCGGGGTGCATGCCGGCACCTGCAACTGCATCTGGTCGTGTCCGTGCCAATTCAACGCACTCCCTGACAAGGGTTACTGCGAGGCCATCCTCGCCTGGCAGATCAACGACGGGCATTTCGGCGAGACCTCGCTCGACGGCGTGCGTTTCGGCTTCGCGGTCCACTGGCCGGGCGCGATCCACGAGGGAAACGGGACTCGCCAGTGCGTGGTGGACGAAGGGGCAACCGGCGAGCAGCGGAAGATCATGGAGGAGCTCCTCGCCGGCAAGCACGGAGGCGCCTACTTCGAGGTCTTCTCCGTCGTCTGCCCGAACGACCGGGACCCGATCTCGGCACCGATCGAGCTCGAGGTGGACCGCGAGGCCCGCCGCGCCCGTTTCAGCCTCGGCGGCGTGGGCGAGAGCAGCATCCAGCCCATCGTGAATCCCGAGATCGGCCCGGACGAGCACCGGGTGCGGATCGACCTTCCGAACGGATTCGAGTACAAGCAGGCGGAGATCGCGAACAGCGTCTCCTGGACGGTCGCGTCCGGGGATCCTCTCGCGTTCTCCCACGAGAACACATACGCACAGCTCTACGAGTTCGACTGGTCGAACGCCTAGGGGTCCCGGGCTGGCTCCGTGGGCTTAGCCGGGCTTGCCGGCCATCGCCCAGACGGCGATGAAGTACCCGACGAGCAGGGCGAGCGCGATGAGAGTCGTGAGCCTGAGCAGCGTCTCGCCCGTCCACTTCCCGACGATCGGCAGCTTTGCGACGAAGTCGGTCTTCCCGTCGATTCGCCGGAGGCCGAACCAGCCCAGGATCAGCGCCAGGACGAGCAGCGCTCCCCCACCATCGAGTGCAGTACCGCCGATCTCGATCCAGCGGGGATCGTCTCGATGCGGGAACGCCGCGCCCATGAGGCTGTGCGACGACTCCTTGTGCCAGATCAACGTTGCTCCGAGCTTCGTCAGGATCAAGCCCGGGAACGCGACGAAGAGGAGCGAGAAGTAGCCGAAACGTATTTGACGGACGTCCCCGCGCGCGAAGCTGAGAGCGGCTGCAGCGGTCAGCACGCCGCCCACGAGGATCATGGCCCCTCCCACGTGGATGAAGAGCGGGACGTTGAAGTTGCTCGGGCGTAGATCGGCGAGGGAGGGCGCGCCCGGCTTCCAGATCATGTCGATGAGAATGAGGAGGACGGCGAGCGACGAGATCGTGTGCAGGAGAAGTCCCCGAGAGGAGCGGTTCAGCGCGCGAAGCTCGCCCGGTTGTTCCTGCTGACCGGCGGCTTTGAGCTCCTCTGCTCGCTTGAGCGCCTTTCTGTACTCGGTCCCGGCGCGGCCTCCGGTCGCCCCGCCGATCACCCAGAGGATGATCGCGGCGAGGATCCAGCCGTCCCAGATCGCGTAGCTGTCCTTGTTGAACGCGAGCCAGACTCCGAAGACGATCGTCCCTCCGAACCCAAAGCCGACGACCTTGCTGCCGATGCCGCCCACCCGCCCGTAGGCGATCGTCTCCTCGATGCTGTCGCAATCTCGCGCGGCGACGATGAGGACCCAGAAGAGGACCATCGACGCGACGAGCGCGAACGCGCTCCAGAGGTGGAGAGCGACGAGCCAGTCGTTGAGGGTCAGGGCGAGAATCACGGTTCGATCCCACGAGGACCGGCCGAGCTCACGCACGCAGAGCTGTCTCGCCACGCACGCCAGTCGTTCACGGGCGCAAGCCTACGAGGTTTACTCCGTCGTTTGCAAGCCGTAGGCGACACGAGCGGCGACAATGGGCAGGTGGACACGAGCGCGCGGCACCTGCGCCTGCTGACCGAGACCATCGCAGCCGTCAATTCGTCGCTCGACCTGCAGGAGGTGCTCGAGCTCGTCGCTCGCGAGGTCGCAGACGCTCTCGCGACCGATGCGTGCTTCGTCTATCTGTACGACGAGCCCACGGACGAGCTCGTGCTGCGTGCGACCCACGGAAGCAGGGTCGAGGAGATGACGCGGACGCCGCGCATGCGGCCGGGCGAGGGAATCACGGGAACGGCGGCGGCCGAACGCGCGCCGGTCATGATCCCCGAGAAGGCGCATCTCGACTCCCGCTTCAAGCAGTTTCCGAACCTTCGCGAAGACGAGTACGAGTCGATCCTCGCCGTGCCGATCCTCGCGCGGGAGAAGCTCGAAGGCGCGCTCAACGTGCGGACGCGCGAGCCTCGTGCCTTCACCGACTCGGAGATGGACCTCCTCGTCGCGATCGCGTCGCAAGTGGCACAGACGATCGAGCACGCACGCCTCTACGAGCGCGCCCAGCGCCGCGTCGCCGAGCTCGAGGCGCTCGCGCGGATCTCCGAGGCGGTCTCCGAGTCGCTCTACCTCGAGGAGTCGCTCGAGGCCATCGTGAAGACCACGATGGAGTCGCTGCGCGCGACAGGTGCCGCCCTCGTGCTCGAGGACGGGAAGGTCGCCTGGCCGGAGGGCCGCCCCGGCGCGTACGCCGTTCGCCTGCCGCTGCGCTGGAAGCGCCGCCGAATCGGGGAGCTCGTCTGCGACCGCGACACGCCCTTCACCGACGAAGAGCGGGCGTTGCTCGAGGCGATTGCCCACCATGCCGCGGTTGCCCTCGAGCACGGTCGCGCGGTGATGCGCGGCGTCCTCGCGCAAGAGATCCACCACCGGGTCAAGAACAACCTGCAGACGGTCGCTTCGCTCCTCCGGCTGCAGGCGCGCGCCGACAACGCCGATCCGCGCAAGGCGTTGCAGGACTCGGTGAACCGCATTCTCGCGATCGCGGCGGTCCACGAGGTGTTGACCGTGCATCGCGAGGACGACGTCGACCTCGGCGAGCTCGTCGACCGGCTGCGGGCGATGCTCGTTCAGGGGCTTGTCTCGGGGAAGGAGGTCACCGCCGACCTCGCGACCATCTCGCTCGCAGGGCAACAGGCGACGGCTCTGGCGCTCGTGTTCACGGAGCTCTTCCAGAATGCCCTCGAGCATGGCGGGGCTCACGTCGCGCTCGAGCTCGCGCGGCGAGACGGCGACGTCGTGCTCACGATCACCGACGACGGCGCGGGTGTCGGTGGGGCGCCGGCGGGCACCGGTCTGTCGATCGTGCAGGCGCTCGTTCGCGACGAGCTGCAGGGCACGTTCGAGCTCGAGTCCGGCGCTGCGACACGGGCGAGGGTCGTCTTCCCCGTATAGATCTCGTATGGATCTCGTCAGCGAGATGTAAAGGAACCCGCTCTGCGCGTGTGCACGCCGCGCGATCGGGAACCGTTCCATGGGAGGGGGAGGGGATGCTCCTTCGGGGCTCTCCCTCTCCTTCTCTGAGCGAGTAGCCTCGTTGCGGTGAGCGCCAAGGTCCTCATCGCCGAGGACGAGACGATCATCCGGCTCGACCTCAGGGGAATGCTCGAAGCGGTCGGGTTCGAGGTGTGCGCCGAGGCACGCGACGGCGAGGAGGCCGTCCGACTGGCGCGCGAGGCGCAGCCGGACATTGCGCTCCTCGACGTGAAGATGCCGCGCCTCGACGGGATCGAAGCTGCGCGACGCATCCTCGACGAACGGCCGATACCGATCGTCATGGTGACCGCGTACGGCGAGCGGGACGTCGTGTCGCGTGCCGTCGAGGCGGGAGTGTTCGGCTACCTCGTGAAGCCGTTTCGCGAGACCGACCTGCTGCCGGCGATCGAGACGGCACGAGCACGGCACGAGGAGCTGCGAGCGCTGCGCGAAGAGGCCGATTCGCTCGCCGAGGCGCTCGCCGCCCGCAAGGCGATCGAGCGCGCGAAGGGGATCCTCATGCAGCGCGAGGGGCTTTCCGAGGAGGAGGCCTTCGCGCGCCTGCGGAAGGCGAGCCAGATCTCGGGTCGCCCGCTGAAGGTCGTCGCCGAGGCCCTCCTCGCGACGCTCGGTGAAGGGACGACCCCTAGGAGGTAGCGAGAAGCCGGTCTTCCTCGTGCTTGCGATACATGCGGCGGAGGACCCAGGCCGCCAGCGCGAGGATCGCGAGCGGCGCACCCACGAGTAGGGCGACCAGCGCGACGATCCCCTCCCACACGACGACCTCGAGCGCCTTGTCGAGCGAGCGGTCG
>VAWZ01000070.1:10798-13848 GCA_005888365.1 Actinomycetota bacterium | reverse complement strand
CCTCGTCCGGGCCCGGCACGTTGGGGAGCACTCCGACGGTGATCTCGAAGGCGCCGTACGAGCAGGGTGCGTTCGCGACCCGTACGCCCATCAGCCCCGCCGTCCCTCCAGGGTCACGAGCGGCACGCGTGGATCTTTCTCCATCGCCTCCCAGGCGGGCCGCACCCAGGCGAGCTCGGGGTCGTCGGCCGCGGCCATCGAGCGGCGGTCTCCGGCGAGCGCGTTCAGGTAGTAGAGGTCGTAGCCGTGGGCGGCACAGGTCGTGTGGTAGCCCCAGGGCACGAGCATGAGGTCGCCGTGCCGGACCGTGACGGTCACATCAACCCCCCGGCGGGGACTGTATAGCCGCTGAACGGCGAAGGCCTCCGGCTTCGCCGTTCGGTAGTAGTACGTCTCCTCGAGCACGACCTCCCCGGGCGGGCGTTCCTCGTCGTGCTTGTGCGGCGGATAGCTCGACCAATTTCCGGCGGGGGTGAAGACCTCCACCACCAGCAGGCGTTCGGCCGGGAACTCCGGCTTGATGATGTGGTTGATCTGCCTTGTGGCGTTCCCGGCTCCCCGGACCTCGATCTCGATGTCCTCCGGTCGCACGAGGGCGGGCTCGCGACGCGCGTGACAGCGGGCGCCGCAGACCGCCAGCTCGAGCGGCCGGTCCGCCTCCACTCTGTAGGCGGTGTCGCGAGGAAGGTAGACCGCCCAGGGCATGCCGTCGAAAACGCTCTGGCGGCCGCCGATCTCCCAGCGCTGCCCGTCCGCCTCGACCCGGCACCGCCCTTTCAACGGCACGAGAACGACCTCGACTTCACCGGTCTCCGCCGAGAACGATCCCTGCCGCACGCCGAAATGGAGATACCGCCAGCCCGCCGACTCCGGCGTCACTTGCTCCCAGGCCCCCGCACTCAACATGTACTCGCTCACACCAACGCTCCCTCGAGCTCCTCCAGCCTCGGCATTGCTTCCGAGCAGGAGAGCTGTGTGGCGACCAGCGCGCCGGCAACCGTCCCTCGACGGACTACCTCGACAAGCGGGAGGCCCCGCAACACTCCGTGACCAACTGCTGCCGCGAACGCATCTCCCGCACCCAGCCCGTTGACCACATCAACGGGGAAACCGGCCACGTCCGAGACATCGCCGTTCTCGTGCACGGTGGCGCCGTGCTCGCCGCGCTTGACGACGAGCACCGGCACGTCGTCGAGCCTCGCCGCGGCGACCTCGCCCTCGTTGCCGATCACGATGTCGGCCGACGCGGCGGCCTCGGCTGCAAGTGCCGGGTACTCTTCGGGCCGCTCCCAGAGCATCGGCCGCCAGTCGAGGTCGAAGATGGTCGTGCCGCGGTGGGCGTCGAGCGTAGCGAGCGTCGTCTCGCGGCTCGGTGACTGCGCAAGGCCCGTGCCGGTGGCATAGAGGAGAGGAGCCACGGCGACGGCTTCCGGGTCGAAGTCCTCGATCGCGAGCTGCCAGTCGGGACAGGTCGGCCGCCGGTAGAAGGTAATCGGGAAGTTGTCGGGCGGCCAGACCTCACAGAACGTGGGCGGCGTCTGCCAAACGGGGTCCGTACGCAGGTAGCGAACGTCGACGCTCTCCGAAGCGAGGAACTCCCTTACGAACTCGCCGTGTCCCTCGGCGCCCACGCGCGAGAGGATCGCCGACTTGACCCCCAGTCGGGCGAGCCCGGTCGAGACGTTGCCGGCGAAGCCGCCCACGAACCGCGTGTAGGTGCGGACGTTGTGGAGAGGCGTGCGCAGCTGGTTCGGGTACAGGTCGATGCCGACCCGCCCCATGACGAAGGCCTCGATCACAGGTAGCTGCGTTCGGCTTGTCTCGCCTCGTCGTATTCGGCGCGTACGGTCCGCACTGAGTCGGCTTCCGCCACCTCCGCGATGGGAACGTCCCACCAGCTCTCGTAGCCGGGCACGCCTTCATAGCGATCGACTTCAATCGCGAGCACCACGGTCCGCGGCTCCTTCTTCGCATCGCCCAAGCCCGCTCTCAGCTCATCGATCGTCCCGCAGCGGATCACCCGCGCGCCGAGCGACTCTGCGTTCGCGGCGAGATCGACGGGCAGGAGTGCGGGCGGCAGCTCGTCCGAGTCGAGGCCGAGCGACCCGTCTCGGCGGTAGCGGTACTGCGTGCCGAACCCGTCGAGTCCGAGTGAACGCGAGAGCCCGCCGATCGAGTTAAAGCCGTGGTTGTCGACCAGGACGATTGTCAGCTTCAGCCCCTCCTGGATCGAAGTCACGATCTCGCTGGACAGCATCAGGTACGAGCCGTCGCCGACGAGCACGTAGACCTCACGCTCGGGAGCGGACATCTTGACACCGAGGCCACCTGCAATCTCGTAGCCCATGCAGGAGTAGCCGTACTCGACGTGGTAGCCCTTCGGGTCCCGCGTACGCCAGAGCTTGTGCAGGTCGCCGGGCATCGCGCCGGCCGCGCAGACGACGACATCGGTCGGCTCCGAGGCCGAGTTAACGGCGCCGATTACCTCGCTCTGGGCCGGCAGCGGACCGTGACCGAGTCTGTACAGGCGCTCGACCTCGGCGTTCCACTCCGTGTTGAGCCGCGCAGCCTGCTCCCGGTAGCTGTCTTCGACCGACGAGCCGTGGAGCAGCTCTGCCAAGCGGTCGAGCGTGGCTCGGGCGTCGCCGACCAACCTGAGCCCGCCGTGCTTGGCCGCATCGAAATCAGCGACATTCACGTTGACGAACCGTACGTCCGGGTCCTTGAAGGCGGTCTTCGACGCGGTCGTGAAATCGGACCACCGCGTGCCAAACCCGATCACGAGGTCGGCCTCCGCAGCGACGCGGTTGGCCGCAAATGTCCCCGTCACGCCCATCGCCCCGAGCGCGGAAGGATGATCATAGGGAAGGGAGCCCTTGCCGGCCTGGGTCTCGCCGACGGGGATGCCGGTTGCTTCGACGAAGCGGCGGAGCGACTCCGTGGCCTCGGAGTAGATGACCCCCCCGCCGGCGACGATCAGCGGCCGGTTGCTAGCGCGAATCCGTGCGGCCGCCTCGCGGAGAGCACCGTCCTCCGGTACCGGCCTCGTG
>VAWZ01000070.1:9610-10778 GCA_005888365.1 Actinomycetota bacterium | reverse complement strand
CTGGACGTCCTGCGGAAAGGCCAGCGTGACGGCGCCGGTCTCAGCCTGGTTGGAAAGCACGCGCATCGCCTGCATTGCGGCGTCGACGATCTGCTCCGGACGGGAGATGCGGTCGAAGTAGCGCGAGACCGGCCGGAAGCAGTCGTTCACAGAGACGTCGCCCTGCCAGGGCACCTCGAGCTGTTGAAGCACTGGGTCCGGCCTGCGCGACGCGAAAACGTCGCCGGGCAGGAGCAGCACCGGGAGCCGGTTGACAGTTGCGAGCGCCGCGCCCGTGACCATGTTGGTGGCTCCGGGCCCGATAGAGGTCGTGCAAGCGAGCGCGCCCAGGCGGTTGTGCATGCGCGCGTAGCCCGCAGCCGTATGCACCATCGCCTGCTCGTTGCGAGCCTGGTAGTAGGTGAGCAGATCCGGCCGCTCGAAGAGCGCCTCGCCGATCCCGCCCACGTTGCCATGACCGAAGATCCCGAAGCAGCCGCCGATGAAGCCGTGCTCAACGCCGTCGCGCTCGATGTACTGGTTGGCCAGGAACTCGATCAGGGCCTGCGCGGCCGTCAGCCGTAGCGTCTTCATAGCGCCACCTCCACCCCGTTCAGCTCGCCCTGCAACCGGATCGTACGACCCTCGCGCAGCGATCGGTCGCACATCCGTGCGAGAACGAACGCTGCGAGCGCGTCCTCGCCTGTGACCGAGGGCGGCCGATCGTCGCGGATCGCCGTCGCGAAGTCCTCGAGCTCGAGCAGATAGGCCTCTCGAAACCGCTCCTTGAAGTCGATAACCCGGTCGACAGTCGCTGTGCCCTCGGTCAGCCACTCGTTGTAGACGCGCCGGTGACGGTCGATGCGCACCGTTGCCTTCGAGCCCATCACCTCGGCGGAGCACTCGTACCCGTAGCCGGCGGCCCGGCTGTTGTCGATCACGCCCAGTCCGCCGCTCGCGAACCGCAGCGTGACCACGGCATGGTCGATGTCGCCCACGTCCGAGAATGCCGGATCGGAGAGGACAGCGCCGACTGCGGTCACCTCGTCGATCTCCCCGATCATCCAGCGTGCGGTGTCCAGATCGTGGACCGTCACGTCGACAAAGAAACCCCCCGAGCTCGCGATGTAGTCCAAGCTCGGTGGACGCGGGTCGCGAAGCGAGCTGCGGAACAAGTAGATGTCACCTA
>VAWZ01000070.1:7515-9570 GCA_005888365.1 Actinomycetota bacterium | reverse complement strand
CTGAAACTTGACACCGGCTGCGGCGGCGGCCCGGATGGCCCGGACCGTCGGCGCGCGCTCGAGCGCGATTGGTTTCTCGCAGAAGACGTGCTTTCCGGCCTCGGCGGCCTGGCCGATCATCTCGGCGTGAACGCCCGTCGGTGTGACCAGCACGACACCTTCGATCTCGGAGTCCCGGAGCAGGTCTTCGTACCGGGTAGACCATTCGACGTCGAGCTCCTCGCCGGCGGTGCGCGCGGTCTCCTCGACGGAGTCGACTACACGAACGAGCTCGACGGACGGCGTCCGAGCCAGGTTCTCTGCATGCTGGCGCCCCATCCGGCCTAAGCCTGCAACGCCGAGCCGTACGCGGCGACTCATTCGCCCTTCCTATCACGTCCTCGATGGGTTCGAGTCCAGTAGGGTCGCGGCTCGTGGCCGTCCGCTGGGGCATGCTCTCGACCGCCCGCATCAACGAGCTCGTCCTGGCCGGCGCACGTAGGTCTGACGGCGTCCAGATCGTGTCCGTCGGCAGCCGAGACCGGGCGCGCGCGGAGGCCTACGCCCGCGAGCAAGGGCTGGAGCGGGCCCATGGCTCCTACCAGGAGCTAATCGGCGACCCCGACATCGAGGCCGTCTACATCTCGCTGCCGAACGCTTCGCACATCGAGTGGTCGACCAGGGCCCTCCGCGCCGGCAAGCATGTGCTCTGCGAGAAGCCACTGACGCGACATGTCCGCGAAGCGGAGGAGATCTTCGACGTCGCCCAACAGGAGGGCCGGCTGCTGATGGAGGGCTTCATGTGGCGGCACAACCCTCAGGTCCAACGCCTGGACGAGTTGATCGCCGACGGCGCGATCGGCAAGCTCAGACTGATCCGGGCCGTACACAGCTTCACGGCCGACGATCCACGAGACATCCGCCTCCTGACCGAGCTCGACGGCGGCTCGCTCATGGACGTGGGCTGCTATTGCGTCCACGCTTCTCGACACCTCGCCGGGGAGCCGGAGCGTGTCTACGGTGAGGCGGTTCGAAACGAGGCGGGCGCGGACGTGCGTTTCGTAGGGATCATGATCTTCCCCGGCGGCATCGTCAGCCAGGTCACCTCAGGTCTCGACGTGCCCGAGATCCACGAGCTCGAGGTCATCGGTGACGCAGGCTCGCTCTTCCTCTCCGATCCCTGGCACGGCTGGACCGCGCCGCAGATCGAAGTCCGGACAGACGAGGGCTCCGAGCGGATCAGCCTTCACCCGAGCGATCCCTACCGGCTGGAGCTCGAGAACCTGAGCGCCGCCATCCTCGGAGAAACCAATCCGCTGCTCGGCCGGGAGGACGCGGTCGCGCAGGCACGCGCTCTCGAGGCGCTCTTCGCGTCGGCGGATCGGGGTGAACCGGGAGCGGCGCGTCGGACGGCTTACGCGGCCTCGGTCGCGCCGAGCGCCGCCGGCACGTCGACGCTGCGCCTGCGGCGCAGGACGAGGCGCCGCATCGCCCGGATCAGCGCGGGCAGCGTGAACGCGAGGCCGAGCAGCAAGATCGACGCCATCAGGAGCAGCGAGGCGAGCGCGTTCACCTCCGGCGTGATCCCGTACTTGATCTGCGTGTAGATGTAGATCGGCAGCGTGTTGTAGCCGCCGACGATGAAGTACGTGATCACGAACTCGTCGAACGAGAGCGTGAAGGCGAAGAGCGCACCGGCCAGGATCGCCGGGAAGATCAGCGGCAGGATGACGAGGCGGAGGCGGTTGAACGTGTTCGCGCCGAGATCGCTTGCCGCGCGCTCGAGGTTGCGGTCGAAGCTCTGGAGACGCGCGGCGACGAGCAGGAGCACGAACGGCGTCGTGTACAGGCTCTGCCCGATCACGGCGGTCGACGGCGAGAGCGGCACCTTGACGACCTGCGTGAAGAGGACCAGCAGGCAGATGCCGATCAGGATGCCCGGGATCATGATCGGGAGCGTCATGGCAACGCGGAAACCCGCCGGAAAGGGCAGGCCGCCGCGGACGAGCGGGAAGGCGGCGGCGGTCCCGAGGAGAACGCTGACGGCGGTCACCTCGAAGCCCACCTTGAGGGTCG
>VAWZ01000070.1:0-7422 GCA_005888365.1 Actinomycetota bacterium | reverse complement strand
TGAAGCTGAACAGCACGAGGAGCACGATCGGCGCGAACAGGAACAGGTAGATGGACAAGCCGTAGCAAGTGAGCAGCCCGCGCATTGCGCGGGCGCGAGGCGAGAGCACTTCGGCCTCACGCGCCATAGGCCTCCCTTGCGGAGAGCGACTTCCGGAACAGGACGAGTAGCAGGACGATGAAGGCCGCAATCAGGAGGGAGATGGAGGCCGCGCGCGCGTACAAGGCCTCCTTCTGGAACTCGTCGATCAGATTGCCCATCATGACTCCGTCGGTGCCGCCGACGATCTGCGGCGCGAGGTACTCGCCGAGGATGGGGATGAACACGAAGATGACGGCGGCGGCGATCCCCGGCCGGATCTGAGGAATCAGGATCTTGCGGAGCCGCGTGGAGCTGATCCCAGTCGAAGCGGTCGATCGACGAGTAGAGCGTGAGTGCCCCGAACGGAAAGTAGAGGTAGACGAGGACCACGACCACCGTCCAGCGGTGGTAGAGGAGCGATAGAGGCTGGTCGATGACTCCCAGCCAGGTGAGGGAGCTGTTGATGACTCCCTTGTCCCCGAGAATGTTCAGCCACGAATAGACGCGCAGCAGGTAGCTCGTCCAGAACGGCACGACGACAAGGACGAGCAGCAGTTTCTGGAGGCCGCGCGGCACATAGCGTGAGAGCCAGTACGCAAACGGGAAGGCCAGGCCGAGCGTTATGGCGGTCGCGGCCAGAGCCACCCAGAGCGTCGCCCACATCGTCCCGACGTAGTCCGGGACGCTGAAGAAGTAGCGATAGTTGTCCAGCGTCCAGTGGTGGACGACCTTGTAGTCGAAGTCCTGCCAGAAGCTGAAACAGACGATCAGGCCGAAGGGGACGAAGAAGAAGAGCCCGAAGTAGAGCGCGGCCGGAACGAGGCCCCCAAAACGGCCAAGGAGGGAAACGGCCCTCGAGCCGCCTCCCTCCTGGGTTGCCACGTCGACCGTGGCTGTTTCCGAAGCGTTAGCCGCCGAAGACCTCGGTGAAGGTCTGGGTGGTCGCCTGCGGGTTCCTGGACGGGCCCTGGAGATGGGCCTTGAAGATCAGATCGGGGTTGTTGTAGTTGAAGAGGTCTGCCCGGTGCTTGTAACCCTGGTTGACGAGCAGCTTGTAGGCCTTCTCGTTGAACATCGGCCGGCCGTTCTTGATGAAGTTCTTCGCAGCGAACGCTGTCTGCCCCTCGACGGAGTTTATGAACTCCGCGAAGACGTCCTTGTGCTTGGACGCATGGACCATCTGCTCCCCGTCGAACCAGCCGAGCAGGCCCTCCTTCGGGTAGGCCACCTTGATCAGCGGGCCCCCGGCATCCTTCACGCGGAGCTCGACGCCCAGGTTGCCGAGGCCGATCCAGGCCGATTCGTCCTTGAGCGCGTTGACGGTCTCGAAGTTCTGCTGGACGATCTTGAGGATGTTCGGCTTCAGCTTCTGGAGCCACGCCTTCGACCGCTTGAGCTCCGCCAGCGTCTGGTCGTAGGGCACCTTGGCTCCGGTGGCCAGGCCCGCGAACCCGACGAAGTTCTCCGGCGAGTCTTCGTAGACGATCTTCTTCTTGTACTTGGGGTCGAGTAGAGCGTCGTACGAGTCCGGCTTCGTCTTCACGTACTTGGGGTTGTAGTAGGTCTGGATGGTCGACCATCCGTTGGGGAAGGCCATCGAATTCGAGCCGTCCTTCCAGATGGCGATGTGACGAGCCTGCGGGTAGAGCTGCTTCGATGCTGGAATCGACGATAGGTCGAAGGAGTCCGTCAAGCCGTCCTTGTGCATCTTCGGAACCCAGAGTGCGTCCGCGGCGGCGATGTCGAACTGGGATCCTGTCTGCCTGATCGTCGTGTAGATCTGCGAGTCCGACGGAGCCAGCTTCGTGCGAGCGCCGATGCCCGTCTGCTTCTTCGTCACCTGGAGCTGCTGTCGGAAGTAGTGGTCGAACCAGGTCAGCCAGGTAAGGGTGACAGCCTCGGCCTCGAGCGCCGCCGCCGGCGACAACCGCGCTGCCAGAGCGCCGCCGGCGCCGGCGAAGTAGAGACCGGCGGCTCCCGCCGCCCCGCCCTTGAGCAGATCCCTTCTTGTAAAGCGCGGTTCGCGTTCGCTCATTCCTGCGCCTCCTTCTTCTGTGAGCCTGCCTCCTCGATCAAGACGGCGTCATCCGGCTTCCACCAAAGGGCTACCTCCTTGTCTGCGTCCAGCACCTCGGTCTCGAGCTCTCCCTTGCTGTGAACGGCGATCAAGACGAGATCCTGACTTGCGGCACACTCAGTTGCAACTCTCGTGTGGCTTCCGAGGAACGCCGTCTGGATGGTACGAGCGGCCAGCGATCCCGGCGGAGCGTTCTGGGGCCGGAAGAGGTGAATCGACTCGGGACGCACCATCAGTGTCACGGACTTGGTGCCGTGGTTCAGCTCGCGACCCGCATGGCCCACTCTAGTCCCGTCCGCTAGCACGACTGTCCCCTTCGCCCCATCGTCAACTGTGGCAGCGAAGAAGTTCGACTCGCCGATGAAATCGGCGACGAACCGTGATCGCGGGCGCTTGTAAATCTCCTCCGGGACGCCGATCTGCTCGATCTTGCCCACATTCAGAACGGCAACGCGATCGGCCATCGTCATGGCCTCCTCCTGGTCATGCGTGACGTACACGAACGTGGTCCCCACCTCGCGGTGGATCAGGGACAGCTCGACCTGGAGCCTCTTGCGGAGCTTGAGGTCAAGCGCGCCGAGCGGCTCGTCGAGCAGCAGGACGGCCGGGCGCCGCACGAGTGCCCGCGCGACGGCGACGCGTTGCTGCTGACCCCCGGAGAGCTGCGCGGGCATGCGGTCCCCGAACTCCTCCAAGCCGACCAGCACGAGGGCCTCGGAGACGCGAGTCGCCGTTTCTCTCCTGTCCACCCTCGCCATCCGGAGGCCGAAAGCCACGTTCTCGCGCACCGTCATGTGCGGGAAGAGCGCGTACGACTGGAACACCGTGTTGACGTTCCGCTTGTGAGGCGGGAGCCGGTCGACGCGCTGGCCCTGGATGAAGATCGCGCCCAGCGTCGGCGCGACGAAGCCGCCGATGAGGCTCAGGGTCGTAGTCTTCCCGCAGCCCGACGGACCGAGCAGGCAGAAGAACTCGCCGTCGCGGATCTCGAGCTCGGTGGGCTCGACCGCCGTGTGCTGACCGTACTTCTTCGAGACGCCGCGGAGCTCGATGCCCGGCGTGTCGGCCGTCCCGGGGCTTGTGCCGGACGTCTCGTGCCCGTCTACAGCGAGTGGCTCGGCCATTGTGTCGGAGTGTGAAAACGCTATCACCGCCTCAGCTCCTGTCTCACGCGTGCTACGGCGGACTGCACCTCTCGCACGAGGATCTGCTCGCCTTCTTCAGGGGTCGCCGAGCGTGGGTCGGCGTGCGGTGGGACGGTGAAGTCGCTCGTGGGGAAGCCGTCAAAGGCCGGCCCGTCGACGATCCCGTACTCGGCGTACCGGAGCGGGACCCCAGAGGGCGGGAGCTGGTCGAGACGAACGTGCTCTCCGGCAATCGCCATCATGACCGCCGTCTCCTCGCGGGCGGCGTGCCCGGGGTCCCGGTTGGGCGGCGGTGGAGGAACCCAGACCATCAAGCTCATGACTGTGGTCTGGTCGCGGCGCGTCTCTTCGCGGGCGATGCGCTCGAGGGTGCGCATGTGATTGACGGCACCGTGACCGTTGGCGAGGACGATCAGGCGGAACGAGTCGGCTGCAAGCGCCCGGACGAGTTCTCGGACCGCTACGCCGAAGGCGCTCTCCTCGAAATACAGGCTCTGGACGGGAAAGCCGGGAAGGTCCATGCCGACCACGCGGGCGTCGTCATCGAGACCCAGGGCGCCCAGCTGCTCGGAGTCGTTGCCCGGTAGCCGTATGGTCTCCGTTCCCACAAAGAGCGTCGGTAGGACGACGCCGCCGAGCTCGCAGGCAGCGCGCACCGCGACGTGGTGGGCATGCAGACCGTCGGTGCCCACTGGCAGGTGGGGCCCGTGCCACTCGATCGGGCTCACCGGCACGAACGCCAGCGAAGCGTGCCGCTTCGCCTCCAGAATCTCTCCGATGGTCATCAGCTCGTACTCGACCTTGTTCATTCGCGGTCACTCTCCGTCCGGGACGACAGCAGGAACATCCGGGTCAGCACCTCCATGTCCACCCGAGCCTGCTCCGGGGGCGTGCGGCACGGCTCGCTCTCGGTCACGCAACGGTGGAAGTGCTCAAGCTCGCGCGCGAAGCTCTCGCTGTAGAACTCGGCGCGGCGCACGTCGTTCGCGGTCCCGTTGCGCTCGCTGCGGCGGTAGAGCGTCGGGTACTGCTTGAGCCACGGCGAGGGAAAGACGAGCGTCCGCACCGAGTCGGCGAAGAAGAGCGACACCGACTCCCGGTACTCGTGCGTGTCGAGGAGCTGGATCCAGGCGCTGTCCCAGCGCCCGCCGTTCTCGAGACGCACAGCGCCGGAGACGGCACGCCCGTGGTTCCACCAGTCGCCGCTGACCACCTCGCCGGGAAGCGGCTCACCCATGCGCTCGAGCAGGCCGTGCACGACGTTGACGTCGTGGACGAGGCTGCCGAGGAACGATTCGGAGAACGCCTGGACGACCTCTGGTGCGCCCGAGCCGACGGCGGCCTTGACCTGCTCGGCCTCCGAACGTCGCGTCGCCTCCATGACCTCGGGCGGCACATCGCTCCCGCGCGCGAGCTCGCCCGGCTCGAAGTAGGGCGCGAACTCCGGGTCGTTGACGACGACGCTGATGTAGCGGAGCTCGACTGCCGACTCGGGCAGCTCCTCGAGCATCCGCTCGTACGCAGGGTCGAAGCGCTTCATCGTCCCCACTTGAACGATGCGGGCGGCCCGGTCACGGGCGGCCACGATGGCGTCCGCATCCGCCAACGTGATGCACATCGGTTTCTCGACGAACACGTGCAGGCCCGCATCGAGCGAAGCGAGCACGACCTCGGCGTGCGTTGCGGCAGGTGAGGAGACCAGGACCGCGTCCAGTCCGCCTGCCTCGAGCAGTCCGTGATAGTCGGTGTGGAGCCGGGCGATGCCGTGGCGGAGGCCGAGTGCCTTGCGGACGGTGGCGCTCGGTTCGGCGAGGGCGGCCAGTTCGAAAAGGTCACGCCGAGTAGCGAGGTAGTGGAGGTGCATCGCTTGGGCGACGAGTCCGCCGCCGACGACGCCGACACGGAGCGTCAAGCGAGCACCTGGGTCGCCACCTTCCGGAACGCGAGCGCTATCTCATCGAGGTCCTGCGCGTCGCAGAGCGGCGAGACGTCGATGTGAACCGTGCGCTCGAGCAGATCGAGCGTCCTCGGACAGTCCGGCGGAGCAGCTCCCGCAGAGGCGATCGCGTCGAGGACCGGCCGCCAGTAAGGGTAGACATGCAGGTCTACCACCTCGCGCGAATAGATCTGCATGGCGAAGACGCCTTCGGCCTGCAGCGCCGCGGCGGCCTCGCACGCGAGGGCCGCGCTCTCAGTAAACGCGATCAGCGCGATGCCGGCGTCTCCGCCCTCGTCATTCGGGCTGCGCAGCGTGAGTCCAGGGAGAGCGTCGACCTCCTCGGAGAGCTGCGCGTGGTTCGCCCGCATTCGCTCGAGCAGGCCGTCCAGCCGCGTGAGCTGTACGCGAGCGACGGCGCCGATCAGCTCGGACGCACGGAAGTTCCAACCCGGGAAGCGTGGCAGTCCGGCGTCGCGGCGCACCGAGCCGGCGCAGTCGTGAACGTCGATTGCGAGCTCGTAAAGATCCTCGCGGTCGGTGATCATCACGCCGCCCTCGCCGGTGGTAATGATCTTGTTGAACTGTAGGCTGAAGGCTCCCGCGTCGCCGAACGCACCCAGACGGCGGCCTGCGAAGGAGGCGCCTGCCGCCTGGCAGGCATCTTCGACGAGCACGAGTCCGTGGCGCTCCGCGAGCGCTGTGAGAGCGCCCATGTCCGCGGGAGCGCCCCGCATATGCACGGGCACGATCGCTTTGGTGCGAGAGGTCAGCTTCCGCTCGGCGTCGGCCACGTCGAGGGTAAGGGACTCGTCAACCTCCGCCAGTACGGGCAGCGCTCCGCAGGCCAGGACGGAGTTCGGCGTTGCGTTCCACGTGTAGGCCGGGACGATCACCTCGTCTCCTGGGCCGACTCCCGCGCCGATAAGCCCGCAGATGAGTGCGGAGGAGCCGGCATTGACACAAAGCGCGTGGCGGACGCCCATGTGGGTGGCGAACTCGCGCTCGAAGGCCGCCACCTCCTGCGGCCCGTCGCCTACCCCGTAGTAGCGGAATAGGTTCTTGCTGCGGATCACCCGCTCGAGGGCAGCGAGCTCCTCGTCGCCGACCTCCATTCCACCGGGGAACATTGGTGCCTCGGGCCTGCTGCGAGCGGGCGGGCCGCCGTCGCGGGCGAGGCGCAGTCTGTCGGCCTCTATCGCCATGGCCCCATTCTGGCGGTGTGGCGGCCTCGAAGCAACGTCGTCAGCTTGAGACGAGGGCGTGGTCCGGAGAAAGCCAGAAGGGCGCGAAGTAGGCGGGGGTCGTCGAAAGCGGCAGGATCTCGTCCGCTAGCGCGATTCCCAGCGTGTCACGCATGAATTCCCGTCGGGCCTGCACTCTCAACCACATTTCGGGGTGGCGTTCTGCCAGCTCGGCCCGGAGATCCGCGTCCGCCACCCCGAGCGTGTCCTCGCAGTTCGCGGCCCAGCCGGGCCCCGCCCGGTCGGGGATGATGTCGCACTGGAAGCACATCCCCGAGCGGATCGGGTCACGCGAGCCCGGTCGGATGGGGGTGTGCACCCATTCGTCGAGGTGCGTGAGGTGGCCGGGGTTCAGGGCCGACCCGAAGCCCGTGCCCTCGAGCGTCGCGCGAATCGTCAAGTCGACCTCGCCTCCGGCCTTTCCGAGCTCGATCGATTCGTACCAGGTCGCAATCGCCTGCCAGTAGGGAATCGCCAGCCGCTCGAGGTAGTCGGCGGCGTGACCTCGTGGCTTTGGAGTAGCCCGCTCGACGAGCCCTGCCCGGCAGCACAGACCACCCCAAAACCCGACGGCCGTCGTCGCGGCGTCGCCGAGCTCGATACGCCGATCGGTCGGGCTCCGCAGGCCGACGGCAACCTCGGGCCCAGACGCGAACATGATGTGCGCCGAGAGCGGGTCGCCCACGTAGGCCATCGCAGCGACCGCCTGCCGCTCGCTCAGCCCGGGCTCGGCCCCGTCCACGATCGAGGCGACCGCGTGGGAGGCTCGAGCCGCCGACCACTCGAAGACGGCGATTTGGTCGGCGCTCGAGACGGACCGGAGCCCGTCACGCGGGTTCATTACCACCTCCGTCGCGTCCAGGAGGGCTCCGTCGGCGCCGACAAGCTCTCGGATCGAGTCGACGATGAACGCGGGCGCGGCGATGGGCTTGGTCTCCG
>VAWZ01000047.1 GCA_005888365.1 Actinomycetota bacterium | reverse complement strand
GAGTACCGGAGGCTCCACGTTCCCGTGCTCGACCGCTTCCTGAACGCGGGTGTGTTCTACGGATCTTCCCCGGCCGATTCGCAGCCGTTCGCGGGCCAGCGGGTCGTCATCGTGGGGGCCGGGAACTCCGCCGGGCAGGCGGCGATCCATCTCAGCCGGTACGCCGAGCACGTGACGATCATTTGCCGCGGTCGCGGGCTCGCGTCGAGCATGTCGCAGTACCTGCGGGACGAGCTCGACGCGCGAGGGAACGTAACGGTTCGCTTCGGAACCGAGGTTGTCGACGCGGCGGGGGAGCAGTCGCTCGAGCAGCTCGTGCTCCGGGGAGAGTCCGGCAGCGAGTGGGTGTCCGCGCAGGCGCTCTTCGTGCTCATCGGCGGGCATCCGCGGGCCGACTGGCTTCCCCCGTCCCTGCTGCGGGACGAGGGCGGCTACGTCGTGACCGACGACAGCATCGGATCGGCCTGGCGGCTCGAGCGCGCGCCGCTGATGTTCGAGACGAGCGTGCCGGGGATCTTCGCCGTGGGTGACGTTCGCTCCCGCTCCGTGAAGCGCGTCGCGGCTGCTGTCGGTGAGGGCTCCGTCGTCGTCCACCAGGTCCACCGCTATCTCGAATCGCTGACCGCGCAAGTAGCGTTCGCCGAGCGATGACCGAGAAGGACTCGCCACCCGACGGTAACGAACAGGCGTGGCGTGCGATCCTGACCGGGCAGGTGCGTGGCCTCAAGGCGATCCGTCGCCTTGTCGGCTGGATTCCGGCCGGACCGCGCTGCAAGCTCTGCCTCGCTCCGCTTCGCCCTCCGGGGAGCGTTGTGCTGCGCCCGGTCGGATACGGTCCTTCGCGCCTCAACCGGAGACTCTGCAAGGCATGTTTTCGCTCCGTCGGCAAGCACCCGGGCGGTGCCGAGGTCGAGATCTCGATGCTCTTCGCGGACGTTCGCGGTTCCACATCGCTCGCCGAGCACATGTCCGCTCAGGATTTCTCGAACGTGATAGCTCGCTTCTACGGGACGGCGGCGAAGGTGGTCGACGAGTGGAACGGGCTCGTGGACAAGTTCGTCGGCGACGAAGTCGTCGCCCTCTTCATTCCGGGCTTCGCGGGCGAGGATCACGCGGCGAGAGCCGTCAACGCCGCTCGTGACCTCATGCGCGCGACGGGCAACGACGGGGACGATCCGTGGGTGGCCGTCGGCGCCGGGGTGCACACGGGCATCCCCTACGTCGGGCGGGTCGGTGAGGGAGACGCCTGCGACTTCACCGCCGTCGGCGACGCCGTGAACACGACTGCGCGGCTCGCGATGAACGCGGGGGCCGGCGAGATCCTCGTCAGCGCCTCCACAGCCAAAGCCTCCGGCCTCGATACGTCCGCGCTCGAGATGCGCACGCTCTCTCTGCGCGGTCGCGAGGAGGTCACGGAGGTGTGGGTCGCGGCTGCCTGACGCGTGTCGGAACGCGTCCTCACCACTCGAGAGCTGAACCGCGCGCTCCTCGCGCGCCAGCTCCTCCTACGACGGCGGCGCCTCAGCGCGCCTCGTGCGATCGAACGCGTGGGTGCGCTGCAGGCGCAGTGGCCGCCCTCCCCGTACATCGCTCTCTGGTCGCGGCTCGAAGGGTTTCGGCGCGAGCGGCTGATGCGCGAGGTCGAGGCGCGTCGCGTCGTCAAGTCGACGTTGATGCGCGAGACGCTCCACCTCGTCAGCTCCGCCGACTACCTCGGATACGGCGGGCTCTTCACTCGGGCGCGAGCAGCACGCATCGAGCGCGAGCTCGCGAAAGCACCAGGCGACGCCGATCTCGACGAGCTCACGCGCGAGCTCGTACGACACACCTCCGAAAGCCCTCGCTCGCGGCCCGAGCTCCTCGCGTTGCTCGGTCGGCCGAGGCTGACCTCGACAGAACGGCGGCCTTGGCTCGAATGGCACATGCTGACGGCGAGGGGCGGTCTCGTGCACACGCCGGCAGGAAGCGTCTGGCGCAAGCCAGGCGGCAGCAGGTACGTCCCCGCCTCGACCTGGCTCGGCGCCGACGGCCGCGACGGCGGTGCGGCTGCGACCCACCTCGTCAACAGGTACCTCTCGGCGTTCGGCCCGGCGACCCGCGCGGACGCCGCACAGTGGACGGGGCTCGCCGTGGGCATTCTCGAACAGGCCTTCTCGGAGCTCGCGTTGCGGACCTTCCGCGACGAGCGCGGGCGGCAGCTGTTCGACGTTCCGCGAGGGCCGCTTCCGTCTGCCACGATCGAGGCGCCGGTGCGCTTCCTGCCTATGTGGGACAGCTCCCTGCTCGCGCACGCGGACCGCTCGCGAATTCTTCCCGAGGAGCACCGGAAGACGGTGATCCGTAAGAACGGCGACGTCCTGCCCAGCTTCCTCGTCGACGGCTTCGTTGCCGGAACGTGGGGCGTCGAGGACGGGCGTGTCCAGCTCGAGTCGTTCGAGCCGCTCCCGCGAGATGTACGGCGAGCCCTGAGAGGCTCGTGCGTTGGCGGAGTTCTGCGCCTGACGCTCAGCCTGCGAACGCGAGGGCGTGCAGGGACCCAAACGCAGCGCCGCGAACGGCAAGCCGGCTCCACGAATCGCCGCCGGCAAGAGACTCCCAGACCTCGCCGTTCGCGAGACCCGCGAAGATCCGCTCGTCGCCGACGGTGAGCGCGTACGGCATCGCGGGAAGCGGCTCGGGAAGCCCTCCGGCGAGCGACTCCCACGATCCGTTCCGCCGCCTGTAGAGACGGGCCTGGGGATCACCGCGGCTATGGGCCGCGAAAGGGCCCGTGCTGGCGGTGACGTACCAGAGCTCGGGGTCTTCGGGGTCGACCGTGACCGCCCAGGCGTAGTGCCGGTCGCGACCCTCGTCCGCGGCGCTCCACGTCTCGCCCCAGTCCTCGCTCCAGGCGGCGCCACCGCCGCCCGCCTCGTACGCTCGGCCGGGGGCGCTGGGATGCCAGGCGAGCGAATGGACGTCGCGCTGGGCGCCGGGACGGTGGTCCTGCCAGGTCTCTCCGCGATCGGTCGATCGCATCAGACCGCCGAGCTCGATGCCGACGAGGAGGATCTCCGCGTCGTGCGGGCTCGGCGCGATCCAGCGGACATGCGAGGTCCACGGTCGTGGCGGGAAGCTCCACGTGGGCCGGGACGGCAGGTCGAGCAGGCTTTCCAGCTCGATCCACGTGTCGCCGCGGTCGTCGCTGCGGTAGAGAGCCGACGGCTCGGTGCCTGCATACAGGGCGCCGTCCGCGGCGCTCACCGCCACGGAGAAGACCGCAGCCGCTTCGAGCCCGCACTCGATCCAGGTCTCTCCTCCGTCCTGGGTCCGACGCACGCCGCCCTCGCGCAGACCGGCGTAGACGGTGTCCGGCTGCGCCGGGTCAGCAGCGAGGCAGTGAGCGCCGCTCTCCTCGAGCGAGAGCACGGCGGCCCATCCATCGCCCGAGTCTTCGAGGCGCACGACCGCGTCGCCCGTCGCCGCGAAGAGTCTCGCGCTCATACTTCGCTCGACGCTGCCCAGATGTTGATGTCGCTCTCGGTCGCGTAGCGGTCGATCTCGTCCAGCTCGTCGTCGGTGAAGTCGAGCCGCGCGAGCGCGGCGACGTTCATCTCGAGCTGTTGAACCGTACTCGCGCCGACGACCGTCGACGTCATGCGGGGGTCCCGCAGTACCCAGGCAATAGCCATCTGCGCCAGAGTCTGCTCTCGCCGGCCGGCGATGTCGGTCAGGCCGCGGACCCTGGCGAGGGTCGGCTCGTTGACCTGGTCCGGGGAGAAGGATCCGTCTCGGCTGGCACGCGAACCCTCCGGGATGCCCGCGAGGTACTTGTCGGTCAAAAGCCCCTGCGCGAGCGGTGAGAACGCGATGCAGCCGACCCCCTCCTCCCCGAGCGCTTCGAGGAGGTCCGGCTCGATCCAGCGGTTGAGTAGCGAGTACGAGGGCTGATGGATGAGCAGCGGCGTGCCGAGCGACCCCAGGATTGCGGCAGCCTCGCGAGTCTTCTGCGCCGAGTAGGACGAGATGCCGACGTACAGCGCTTTTCCCTGCTGCACGGCACTTGCGAGCGCGCCCATTGTCTCCTCGAGCGGGGTCTCCGGGTCGAACCGGTGCGAGTAGAAGACGTCGACGTAGTCGAGCCCGAGGCGGAGGAGGCTCTGGTCGAGGCTCGTCAGCAGGTACTTCCGCGATCCCCAGTTGCCGTACGGCCCGGGCCACATGTCGTATCCGGCCTTCGTCGAGACGACGAGCTCGTCGCGGTAGGGCGCGAGGTCATGGCGGAGCAGGAGCCCGAAGTTCTCCTCGGCGGAGCCATACGGCGGCCCGTAGTTGTTCGCGAGGTCGAAGTGCGTGATGCCGAGATCGAATGCGCGGCGGACGATCTCCCGGCTCGTGTCCAGCGGACGCTCGTGACCGAAGTTCTGCCAGAGCCCGAGCGAGATCGCAGGTAGCAGGAGCCCGCTGCGACCGCAGCGGTTGTAGGTCATCCGTTCGTACCGGCTCGCCTCGGGGACGAAGGTCACGCGCCGGCTTTCTCGAACAGCTTCCCCGCACGGATCGTGCGCTCCATGTCCTTTGATCCCTCGCGGTAGACGATGCCGTTCTCGAACTCGATCGCCGGATAGAGGTTCCCGCCGGTCTTCTCGATGAGCTCCGCGCGCTTGTCTCGTTGCCACGGCATCGGGGGACCGGCCACGGTCTCGTACTCGATCCCCATGTCGATCAGCGCTTTCTCGACCCGCCAGCACGGATGGCCGATCTTCACCCACTGTCCGGAGCAGCGGAGAAGCCTGACTGCCACGCGGCCTACCCTAGCGCTGCTCAGTCCTTGTACGGGTCGAACACGTCCCGGCCCGCCATCGCGACGCCAAGCGGGCGGAGCGTGTGCTGCACGCGGATCGAGCCCGCGTGCGCCGCCAGCACGTCCGGCAGTCGCTTGTACACCTCCGGCGCCTCGTCCGCGCCGCCGCCGACGAGCACGATGCCCTTTTCGCGGAGCCGCGCCTGCACCGCCGGCCATTCGACGACGCCCGGCTTCACCTGTTCTTCGACCCACACCTTCTGCACGCCGGCGTCGGGGTGGTCGGGACAGACGGGCTTCCCGGGCTCGCGTCCTCGGCCGGGAACCGAGTCGAACACCCGGTCACAGTCGCGGTTCCGGCAGGCCCAGCGCTTGCGGCGGCGCACGCGGCCGGCCGCCTGCGAGCGGCTCATGACTCGGCCCGCGCCGTGCACGGTCGAGAACAGCGACTCCTCCGCCTCCTTTCCGGCGACGCCCTCGAGGATGACCGACTCGTCGCCCATCGAGCCGCCGACGAAGCCCTCCTGGCCCGGGCGGGCGGGCGTGCAGCCCTTCCGGACCACCCAGTAGCTGCGGCCGAAGTGCTCCTCTCGCCACGCGAAGTTGTGGTGGTTGTGCACCTCGTGGACGGCGGAGGCGCCGATGATCTCGAGCACCTTGTCGACGACCACGTCACGCCCGGCATAGGCGTACTCGCCCGCGAGCGTCATCGCGGCGGCGTATGACCGCCCGAGCTCGGAGTCGATCTCGAAGAGCACGGGCGGTGAGTCCATCTCGCCCTGCTGCGCCCGCTCGCCGAACTGGCGGCCCTCGGCGAGCGCCAGGAAGCCGGACGCCGTCTTGTGTCCGAAACCGCGCGAGCCGAAATGGACGCCGATCCAGACGTAGCCCTCCTCGTCCTCCATCAGATTCACGTAGTGGTTGCCCGACCCGACACTGCCGAGCTGCGACCGGGCGAGCTGCAGGAGCTTGCGCTGCGGCTCGAACTCGGCGGTGCGGATCCTGTCCAGCACCGGATGGTCGACCCGCTCCTGGGCCGAGACGCCCATGCCGAACGAGATCCGGCGGGTGATCTCGCGCATGATCTTCTCGATCCCGCCGAGCGCCTCGAGGTCGGCGCGGGTGAGCTCGGTCCGCGCGGCCTTGTTGCCGCAGCCGATGTCGTAGCCGACTCCCGACGGCGAGACGTAGCCCTCGTAGGCGATGCCTCCGCCGATCGGCTGGGAATAGCCCGGGTGATGGTCGGCGCAGAGCACGCCGAACTCCGCCTCACCGGCCGTCATGCACCGCTCGAGCTGCTGCAGGCTCCGCTCGTCGACGGGGCCGAACGTCTTGATCTTCACCGCTTCATCATCCTCTGAGTCCGTATGGTCGCAAGACACCGGGCAATTCGAACCGCCGTCTGTGCGCTTTGCAGGCGCGCGCCTCGCCACTCGGCCACGGTGTCGAAGCCTCCGAGAGGAGTCGAACCTCTGCGCCCGGGTTCGAAACCCGGTGCTCTTCCATCTGAGCTACGGAGGCGATGGTGCGGGCGGAGGGAGTCGAACCCGCATGGGCCGTGGCCCGCCGGCGTCTGAGGCTGGTGCGTATGCCTGTTTCGCCACCCCCGCTCGGGCCGTTACGGATCGGCCGATTCGTCCGGCCCGTGCTGCTCCTGCTCGCGCCGAACCTCGGCCTCCCGCTCGCGTGGTTGTCCGGCTCGAACTCGAGAAGGGGTCTGAGCTACGTCCGCGGGCGGCGACAGAAACAGGGAGCTGGGTTCGCTCTCAGACGCTCACGACCCGGTCGAACTGCTCGATCATGCGGGCAAGCTCGGGTGGTGTCGTCCAGCTCGCCTTCATCCACTCGAGGGCTTCGTCGGTCGCCCCACGGGCGACTGCGCATCCCTTTCAGACGTAGACGGGAACGTTGTTGTCGAGGAGCTTCCGGAAGAGATCGCGCGCAGGGGGGACCCCGACGCCCTCGACGCGTTCGGCCGTCTCCTGTGAAGCGAGCTCTGTCGCGTCGCCGACCAAGACAACGGCACTCTCGTGATCCACCTCGACGGAACCGTTGGCCGCAATATGGAGTGGAATCGACGCCCTTGTCGGGTCGCTGGCGCCCGTAGTCGCGAGATACAGGACTTTCATCGACGTACCTCCTCTGATCGACTGACTCTATTCCTTCAGGTCGGGATGGTCGGGACACGAGGTCGACCAGGGCGGTCCAGCGACTTCATGAAGGGAGAGCCTCTGGCAGGAGTCGAACGTGCGTCGTGCGATCAGGCCGACGAGAATGCAGCGGCCAGGGCGTCGCGTGAAACGCCATGCTCGGCGTAGCGTGACGTTCCGTCTGCCTGCAGCTCACCGGCTCCGGCGAGGAGCGCCTCGTACGCCGCGCTCGCGAGCAGGCTCCCGGTCGAGACGCGCCGCACGCCGACGGACTCCAGCTCGCTCAGCCTGGGTGCTCCAGGAAGCGCGAGCACGTTGAGAGGCACGCCGACCGCCTCGACGACTGCGGCGATCTGGGAGAGCTCTGTCAGTCCCGGCGCGTACACCACGTCCGCACCGGCGTCGCGATAGGCGACCAGGCGCCCAATCGTGTCGTCGAGGTCGTCGACCCCACGGATGTGGTTCTCACACCGGCCAGTGAGAACGAGCGGCTCCGTGAGACGGTGGGCCGCCTCGGCAACGACCGTGACCCGCTCGGCTGCGAGCCCGAGATCGTCCACGCTTCCGGTCGCCGGGTCGTAGTCCTCGATCGAGAAACCGGCCGCACCCGCCTCGGCCAGCTGCGCGACGGTCTCCTCGACTCCGCCGGGATCCTCCGGGTAGCAGCGCTCGCTGTCGACGTTCAGCGGCAGCGTCGTGGCAGCAGCGAGCGCACGGACGTGAGCGACGAGCTCGTCGCGGGTCACTCGCTGGTCAGGCTTCCCGAGCGACCAGGCGAACCCGGCGCTCGTCGTCGCGAGCGCCTCGAACCCGCGCGACTCGAGCAACCGGGCCGAGCCCACGTCCCAGGGGTTCGGCATGACGAAGAGCTGCCTTCTCTCGTGCAGCTCTCGAAAGCGGGCTCTGCGATCGTCCGCGTCCACGTCTCCTCCTCGCTTCGACCCAGGACATCTTGAAGTGTGGAGCACCGTCGCGGCGGCTCGTACAACGCGAGCGGACGCTATGAGCGGAGCCGCTTCGGCGGTGCCGTCGTCTCGCGTACGACGAGCTCCGTCGGGAGGATCTCCCGGCGGCGTCGCGTGGGCGACGACTCTCCGCGCTCGATCGCCTGGAGCAGCCATTCGGCCGCCAGCCTCCCTTTCTCCTCATGAGGCTGTGACACGGTGGTCAGCCGGGGAGACGAAAGCGAGGCGGCGGGGCTGTCGTCGAACCCGACGAGCGAGAGGTCGTCGGGAACGGAGAGGCCGAGCTCGGCGGTCGCCTGGAGGACGCCGATCGCGAGGACGTCACTCATCGCCACGATCGCGCTCGGCGGCTTCTCGTCTCGCATGAGCTCGAGCGTCGCTCTCCGCGCCGGCTCGGACGCGTTCGGTCGGCAGGTACGGACAAGGCCTTCGTCCCACGCGTTTCCCAGTGCCTCCCGGTAGCCGGCGAGTCGCTCGACGCTCAGATCGAGCTGCATCCGCCCGTCCCGGTCCAGGGAGGTCACGAAGGAGAGCACCGCGACGCGTTCGTGTCCGAGGCCGCGGAGATGCTCGGCTGCGCTTCGCGCCGCCGCCCGGTCGTCGATGCCGACGAACGGGGTGGGCGCGTTTCGAGGCTGGTCGACGGTCACGACCGGAAGGCGGCGCGCGAGTGCCGCTTCGACACGAGGATCGTTGCGCGGCGCGGAATAGACGATGAACCCGTCCACCGCAGCGCCGCGCACGGTGTCGGCCGCCGCCTCGCGGAACCGCGAGTCCGGGATGAGCAGCAGGCCCATGGGGCCGGCTTCCATCGCGCGTGCAACGCCGCTCAGGAATGCCGGCGAAGCAGGGTCGGTGAACTGGTAGCCGAGGCGCTCCGCGACGATTAGGCCGAGCGCGCCCGCGCGCCCCGTGCGTAGACGGCGCGCGGTCGGGTCCGGTCCCGCGTAGCCGAGCTCCTCCGCGGCGGCGAGGACCCGCTCACGGACTTCCTTGGAGACGAGCTCCGGCCGACCGAAGGCCTGCGACGCGCTCCCCACCGACACGCCGGCTCGTGCTGCGACATCACGGAGGCGGACGCGCTGATCGTCCCGGCGGGCCATCTCCATGAGAGCTTAACTTGATCGCGGTGAATCGGTTCAGCTATGGTGTACCTGAATCGTTTCATTGCCACAAGATAGGACTAGAGAAGAAAGGAGCTCACCAATGTTGGAGTTGCTCGCCGGAGGAGATGCGGTTAGGGCGCATGTACAGAAGGCGCTCGGGCCAGAGCCCTCGAGTTCCCCGAGAAGAGCCGGTTCGCGGCGCGGCCGGGTGTCGGCCCCGCGAGTGTTCGGATTCATCCCGACCTTCGGGGCGACCGGTCGAGTGGAGCGGCGACGAGTGGAGTCTGCGGCGCACCGTCCTTGCTCGGAAGCGGCGGGGCGCTAGAGGAGCCTGTCAGCGCCTCCGATGGAGCTAGCCGGACTCGAGCCGGCGACCTGCTGGGCGCCACGAACGGGTCTACAGGCCGTCCAAAGGCGCCCGAGAAGGCTGCGATTTACCGGACGCTGGTCCGACGTCGTTGAAGACCGGGTGAAATGCTCGCGTCAGGTCAGCAACAACGCCGCGCTGTCCACGTAGCAACGCCCTCGCGGTCGTGTTCACGTCTCCTGGGTCCAGTCCGCTAGCGTCAGCCGAGACCCGCGGTCTGAGAAAGGCAGCTGTGAAAATCGGCATCATCGGCACGGGACGCATCGGTAGCGGGCTCGCGCGGCAATTGGCAGGTGCGGGCCACGAGCTCACGCTCTCCTTCAGCCGCGATCGAGGAAGGCTCGAGGAGCTTGCCCAAGAGCTTGGGCCAGCCGCCAGGGTGGGCACCCCCGCCGAGGCCGCCGGCTTCGGCGAGGTCATCGTGATCTCCGTTCCCTGGAGCGTGCTGCCGCG
>VAWZ01000046.1 GCA_005888365.1 Actinomycetota bacterium | reverse complement strand
TCGTGCGGGCCTTTGCGTGCATTCCCGCGCACAATCGGCGTAGCATCGCTCCACCTCGTGATCCGATCAGAGGATGGGGATGCTGCGGCGGTACGAGACGATCGCGGGCGGAGCTTGGTTGTGGCGCGCTCGCCGTAGGAAAGGCGCCCGATTCGTTTCGGTGGCGCTCGCACGCAGGCGCAGGCGTGTTGCTCGCCGAATACGCAACGTCGTTTGGACGGAGAAGACCCGTCCTTTGCTCGTGAGTTGCGCACTGGCGGTCGTCCTAGGCGTCGTCGTCGCCCACCTCGCCGCGTAGCGCGCGCTCCCTCTGAGGGGAGGAGACATCTGATGCACTGGGTTTGGATCGGCCTGGGCGGTGGGTGATGCTTCCGCCTTCTTCGCTTTCGTTTGGGTCACGAAGTAGGGCGCTAGGGGTCTCCACGACCCCCAGGCTGCGATGGCGCGGCCTTCATTCAGGTAAGGGCGGGAAGCGCAAGTTTTCGCCGCGGAGTACGTCTTACCGTTTGAGCGGCAGGCTGCCGCACTCGAGGTCTAATGGGATGGGGACGGCGACGTCTTGCCCGGAAGGTGAGGAGATAGAGCGATGAGAACGAGTTACGAGATTCACTCTGGAAGGCGTCTCGTGTCGCTACAGAATGCGAGCACAGCGAGCGAGGCTGTCATCGAATACCTGAGTTCGATCGGCTGTCGTGGCGAAGAGATCTCGAGAGTTGCGGCCGACGCGGCTAGCTGGCGGGGTGCCGTCTATCGCGCAGTGCCGCTTGGCAGCGACTGACGACCGGCAGGGCTCACGCGGGCTCGCCGAGCTCCTCCCGCAGCAATCGAGTCGCCGCCGCGCCTCGCCGTCGCCGACCCCGTTCTTCGACTCGTAAATCGGGCTGTACTCGCTTGCGTCTTCCGCCCGCACGGCGATGTTGACGAGCGCCCAGCGCACATCGGACGAGAGTCGGTGCCCGAGCTCGACGACGGCATCGGCGCGAGAGTCGGGTTCTCTGGGTCCTCGACTGGAGGATTCGAGTCCGCGGCCCCCATGAGCTGCTCGAGCGACTCGCTCGGAAAGCTGATCTCGAGCTTCGCGACCGCTGGCCCGTAGCGCGCGTCACCGTGTGTGTGTCGGATCCCGAGCTACTCACGGCACGATCTTCGCCACCGCCGCGGTTCCCCCTGGCACGCCTCCGGGATGCCGGCGCGCGAGCTGGCCGAGCGGATGGGGCACTCGAGGGCGTCGATGAGCCTCGACGTCTACACGCACGTCATGCCCCGGACGAGGTGTCGTCCGAGCGGTTTCTGGCGCATATCGAAGCCTAGGGCGTAATCCAGCAGGACTGGTGCGGATCGGGGTCTCGGCTAGCCGCCTAGCGCCGCCAGGCACGCCTCAACGCTCCCGGAATGCTCCTGAGCACCAGCGACGTCGAAGAAACCGGGCGGCAGCCCTGCTTCTTTCGTTGCCTCATGGAATGCTCGCGCCAATTCGGCGACGACGCCAGGCTGTCCAGCGAGAGACGAGACTAGAACGCCGTTACAGGACGCCCTCCAGTCAGCCGCCGAAGCGCTGCTCACTGCGACGCCGAGCACGACCACGAGCGCCACTAGTGCGGCACAGAGTGCTTTACGCATGTCCCCTCCCTAGTCCCCGCAAGTGCCCTTGAGTATCAAGGGTGAGAGTTCCTCCTACAACCCGAAGGCCGGCGGCGGCAACGGACAGTACGCCGACGTGAGCTTTCCGACGAAGTGCCACTTATCAAGCGCTTCAACGCCATCGCGGTGTGGTCTGGGTGTGGGTCTTTGGGCTACGTCAGGAGGCGGGAAACCGCATGAATCCTCACAACCAGCGCTTCCAGCGGAAGAAGCCGAGTAGCGCGACGAGCGCTCCGAACATGAGCCCGAGAACCGCCCACCACGCGTGGGCGGTTTCGAACCCTGGAAAGCGGACGTTCATGCCGAAGATGCCCGTGATCAACGTCAGGGGCAGCAGCACGACCGAGAACACGGTGAGGATGCGTAGCACGTCGTTCTGGCGGTGCGAGATCACCGACTCGTTCGTCGACTCGAGCGCTTCGACGACCTCCTTGTAGTTGTCCAGGAGGTCCCAGATGCGCTCGGCTGCGTCGACGATGTCGTCGAAGTACTCCTCGAGCTCCTTCGGCAGGAAATGCGCGACCCGGCGCTCGAGGACACGCAGGGTCGAGCGCTCGGGCTTGATGATCTTGCGGTAGGAGATGATCTCCTGCTTCACGTTGGAGATGTCGCGGACGACTTCTTCCGAGCGTCCCTCGAACATCTCGTCCTCGATCCCGTCGAGTTTGTGCGCGATCTTGTCGAGGATCGGGAAGCAGTAGTCGAAGAGGTCGTCCAGGATCTCGTACAGCAGTCGCCCGGAGCCGCGAGCGAACAGCTGGCTTCGCAGCTGCTCGTCCTCCTCGCACCGCGCGAAGAGACGGGTGACTGGGTGCAGCTCGCGGTTCGGGATCGTGACGACGTAGTCGTGCCCGATGAAGATGTCGAGCTCGGCGGCGTTCAGCCGCTGGACGGCCTGGTCGTAGACGGGGAAGTGGAGGACCGCGAAGAGGTAACCCTCGTCCTCGTAGTCGTCGACCTTCGGGCGCTGACGCTTCGAGACGACGTCCTCCACGTCCAGTGGATGCCAGCCGAAGCGCTCGGCGAGCTCCTGGGCGGTCGCGACGTCGGCCGCGACGACATTGATCCAGGTGAGGCCGTTAGCGCTGAGCTCGTGGACGAGCGGCGCCGGACGCACGACAAGCTCGCCCGCGCCGCGGGCCGTGCGAGAGCGCCGGATGCGGGGCAGGCTCGGCACGGGTACTGAGGGGGTCGTCGACCGTCGGGAGCATGTTCGTCATCTTAGCCCGGTCGCCTCTTTTTGAGCTCTCGAGCCGTAGGAGACTGCATGTGATGAGCGCAGGCTTTCCTGCTCACGAGCGGTCTTCGCCGAGAAGATGGCGGCGCGCCCGAGGACGCGCCGCCACGTCGCTTGCTAGCCAGGCGTGATCGAGCCGAAGAGTCCGTGCGACTCGTCGTCCGGCCCGGCGGTGAAGAAGAGCGTCCCCGTCGGGCCCGCTGCTCCGCCGTTTCCGAACTCGAGTGCCCACAGGCCGTCGACGGTCAACGACTTGCCGTCGGTGCCCCGCAGCTCGCCGCGGTGCTCGAAGTTGCCGTTCGAGAGCTCCTCGTACGCGTTGATCTGGCCGTCGCCGAAGTTGCCGACGAGAAGGTCGCCGCCGAACCGGCCGAAGCCGGACGGCGCCAGCGCGAGCCCCCAAGGAGCGTTCAGCTGTCCGTGCTGGGCGACACGTCCGAGCAGGTTTCCGGAAGTGTCGTAGACGTCGACGAAGCCGAGGCCCTGGCCCGCGACTTCGTCCTCGGCGTCCGCATCCTGCTTCGCGTAGGTGACGAAGATGCGGGAGCCGATCGTCTGGATCCCGAACGGGGCGTAGCCGGCGGGCAGGCTGGGATCGGCGAAGCCCGAGTCGGGAACGAGGTTCCACGAGCCGTCGAAGACATCGACCCGTGCGTTGTGGAAATCGGCGGCGTAGAGCCGCGGACCGCTCGCAGTGTCCGCGATCGCGAGGCCCTTGTAGATCGCGTCGACGTCCGAGCGATCGAGGCCTAGCTGGGCCGTCGTCCCCCCGTTCCAGCCGCGAATCAGCCCGTGCTCCGTCACGAAGATGAAGCGCGCGGCTCCGCCCGTAGGCAGCACGAAGTTCGTCGGATCAGCCGTGGTGTTGTGGAACACGATTCCCGTCGGCGCGCTGTCCACGCTCACCACGAGCGGGACGATCGCACCCGTGTTCCCGTTGTATAGCGTCGACACGTCCGTCCCGTTGTCGGCGACCCACCAGGGCGTCGGAGTACTCGGCGGACCTGCGACGAGCCCCCACGCGTTGACGAGATTGCCGTCATGCGTAGGCGCTGCACCGACGACATCCGATACGAGCGGATGCACCGTGTACGCGTTGCTGAGCGCAGCCGACGCCGGGATTCCTGCCGCGAAGATCGCGGCGAGCGCCGCGGTGGCGACGACAAGACGACTCTTGAGGCTGGTCATTCCCCCTCCTTTTCCGCTTGTCGCCCAAGTAGTTCGGGATTTCCGCGGGACCGGATTCAGGAACCTGCGCCCGGCGCGCGAGCGTGTCCCTAAGCTGGTGGGCGCTTCGTGCGACGACAGGGGAGGTCTCAGATGCGACGCGTCACCCTCATAGCCGTAACGGCTCTCGTCCTGAGCGTGTGTGTCGGAGGTCTCGCCGGGAGGGCAGCCGCCGATCCGGCGAACTCGAACACGCTCCACATCACCCTCGACTGCGGCTCGGCAGGAACGATTCCGGCCGTCTTCGAGCTGTCCTCGAGCGACAGCTTCCATGTCGTGTCCTTCGGCTCCAACTTCCTCTGGAAGACGCTCGCGTACGTCACGCCGACGGGCCAGAGCGGAGTGATCGACCGCGGCATCGAAGGCGGTGGACACGCGAACCTCGTCACCTGCAGGTACGTCGGAGCGGTGAGCGGCAACCACTACACGGTCACCGGGTTCTTCACGCCCTAGGGCGGACACTCGCCTCGGCCTTCCGGACCGGCAAGACTCCCCGGGAGGATGATCCAGGAGGCCATCCAGACCTTGCTCGACGGCCGCGACCTCGGTCGCGAGTCGTCGCGCGAGGTGATGGGGGAAATCATGCGCGGCGAGGCGACGCCGGCGCAGATCGGCGCCTTCCTCGTCGCGTTTCGGGCAAAAGGGGAGACCGCGGAGGAGATCGCCGGCTGCGCGGAGGCGATGCGCGAGCACGTCGTTCCCGTGCGGCCGCGCCGGACCGACCTCGTGGACACGGCCGGGACCGGGGGAGACGGCGCCCGGACGCTCAACATCTCGACTGCGGCGGGGGTCGTAGCGGCCGCTGCAGGCGCCGCCGTCGCCAAGCACGGGAACCGAGCGGTCTCGTCGGCGTCCGGCTCGGCGGACGTGCTGGAGGCGCTCGGGTTTCGGCTCGACCTTCCGGCGGACCGCATCGCGGAGTCGATCGACGAGCTCGGCTTTGGCTTCATGTTCGCCCCGCTGCACCATCCGGCGATGAGCCACGCCGCTCCCGTGCGTCGCGAGGTCGCGACACGTACCGTCTTCAACGTGCTCGGTCCGCTCACGAACCCCGCCGGTGCGCGCTCGCAGATCGTCGGCGTGTACGCGCCCGAGCTCGTGCGCACGCTCGCGGAGGTGCTCGCGCATCTGGGTGCGAGGCGTGCCTTCGTCGTCCACGGGGCCTTTGGAATCGACGAGCTTTCGCCGGCCGGACCGAACCGCGTCTGCGAGGTGGTCGACGGCTCCCTGCGCGAGCGCACGATCGATCCGGCCGACCTCGGCATCGAGCGCTGTGCTCCGGAAGAGCTGCGCGGCGGTGACCCCCAGGCGAATGCCGACGCGATTCTCGAGGTGTTCAGCGGAGCGAACGGCGGGAGACGTGACGCGATCCTCCTGAACGCGGCCGGTGCGATCGCCGCGGGCGGCCTCGCCGAGGACCTCGCCGAGGGTCTCGAGCTGGCCCGTACCGCGGTCGACTCCGGGGCGGCAGCCGAGCGCCTCGCCGAGCTCGCAAGGTTCACTCATGAGGCTTGAGGACGCGCTCCGCGGAGACAGGCTGGCGGCGGTCGCCGAGGTCAAGCGTCGCTCGCCTTCCGCAGGCGACCTTCGCCCGGACGCCGATCCGGCCTCTCTCGCTGCGGACTACGAGCGTGCAGGCGCGGCAGCGGTCTCGATCCTCGTCGACGAGCGCTTCGGAGGCGCGTGGGACGACCTGCGGGCGGCTCGCTCGGCGACCCGGCTCCCACTCCTCGCGAAGGGCTTCTTCTCGACGGAGGAGCACCTCCGCGCTGCGCGAGAGGCAGGCGCGGAGGCGGCGCTGCTCATCCTGCGAGACCTGGACGATCCGACCGCGCGACAGCTGCTCGAGGCCGCGACGGCTCTCGGTCTCGACGCTCTCGTCGAGGTTCACGACCGAGACGAGCTCGAGCGAGCCGTGCGGCTGGATGCGCGGTTGATCGGGGTCAATGCACGCGACCTCGTGACCTTCCACGTCGATCGCGCGGCGCAGCTCGAGCTCGTCACGCGTGCGCCCGGCGACAAGGTGATCGTGGCCGAGAGCGGGATCGAATCGCGCGCTCAGGGCGCCGCAGCGGAGCTCGCGGGGGCGGACGCGATACTCGTCGGCTCCGCGCTCATGCGCGCTACCGACCCCGGCGCGAAGCTCGCGGAGCTCCTCTCGCGCCCGCTGGTCAAGGTCTGCGGCCTCACGCGCGAGGACGACGTCGCCGTTGCGGCAGAGGCCGGCGCGGACCTGGCCGGGTTCGTCCTGGCCGAGAAGAGCCCGCGCCGGGCGCCGGAGGTACTGCCAGTGCCCGAGACGATGCTCTCGGTAGCCGTCTACGTCGGCGAGCCCGGAGGAGACGCTGCGGATCTCGTCCAGCTCTACGCGCACGAGGAAGGGAAGGTGCGAGGACGCGACGGTGCTCTCCTGCGCGATGGGCAGGAGGTGGCGCGCGTGCTCGATCTTCCCTGGCAAGCGGAGGATCCCAACCATCTCGAGCGCGCCCGAGCGGTGGACGGACGGGTCATGCTCGCCGGAGGCCTCGGCCCCGAGAACGTCCGCGCAGCGATCGACGCCGTCCATCCGTGGGCAGTCGACGCGAGCTCGAGTCTCGAGCACGAGCCGGGCGTCAAGGATCATGCGAGGGTTCGCGCGTACGTCGAGGCCGCGCGATGAGTTCAACTGCGAAGGGTCTCTACGGGACCTACGGAGGGCGCTACGTCCCGGAGACGCTCGTGCCGGCGCTCGACGAGCTGGAAGCGGGCTGGCTCGAGGCGATCTCGGATCCTGCGTTCCAAGCCGAGCTCGCCGCCCTCGCCGAGCGCTACGTCGGCCGCCCCACCCCGCTGTACGACGCCGAGCGCTTCGCACCCGAGGGGCGCCGCATCCTGCTCAAGCGCGAGGACCTCTGCCACACGGGCGCGCACAAGATCAACAACGCAGTCGGCCAGTCGCTGCTCGCGCTGCGGCTCGGCAAACGGCGGATCGTCGCCGAGACGGGCGCAGGGCAGCACGGCGTCGCGGCAGCGACCGTTTGCGCGCGGGCCGGTCTCGAGTGTGTGGTCTATATGGGCTCGGAGGACATGCGCCGGCAGCATCCGAACGTCGAGCGCATGCGCCTGCTGGGAGCCGAGGTACGCGCGGTCGAGTTCGGGACGAAGACGCTGAAAGAGGCGACGAGCGAGGCCATCCGCGACTGGATCACGAACGTCGAGACGACCTACTACCTCATCGGCTCCTGTGTCGGGCCTCATCCCTATCCGACGATCGTGCGCGACCTGCAGTCCGTCATAGGGCGCGAGGCGCGGAGCCAGGTGCTCGAGCTCGCTGATCGGCTTCCGGACGCCGTCGTTGCGTGCGTCGGCGGCGGCTCGAACGCGATCGGGCTCTTCGCAGGCTTCCTCGAGGACAAGGACGTCCGGCTCGTAGGGGTGGAGGCCGCCG
>VAWZ01000009.1 GCA_005888365.1 Actinomycetota bacterium | reverse complement strand
CCGGGCCGGGTTCGCGTGCAGCGTCTGGACGCCCTTCTCGGTGAGCGTCGTGAGCATCAGGTACGTCGGCATCTCGCTCCTTTCCTCGCTCTCCGCGCGAGCGTAACCGAGCGTCCAGGTCGACGTACACGATGACAGCGCCGAGGAAGAGCAGCGGAGCGACGATCGTGTCCGCCAGGAAGATGGCGGTCCGGACTGCGTTGTCGGCCTGCCAGTGCAGGACGAGCGCCAGTGCCTGCCTCGTGAGGGCGAAGAGAACCGCGAAGGTCACGAACGCTCCGGCGGCGTGGGGATAGCCGGCGCGAGCAAGCTCGACTCCGCGACGAAAAGACGCCACGACGCCGGCCCCCTCCACCACCGCCGCCGGGAC
>VAWZ01000008.1 GCA_005888365.1 Actinomycetota bacterium | reverse complement strand
GAGTGCCAGGCGGGTGGCGTAGGCGAAGGCAAGCGTGAACGCCGGTGCCGCTAGGAGCAGTACGAGAGTCACAGCCGGCCTGCCCCTCCCGACCGTGAGCTGGTTGGCGGTTGCGACGACGAGGCCGAGGGGCAGCGCCTTCGCGAAGCGGGCCCCGTAGAGCCGGACCGCCTCGGCGACGGCCTGGCCGACGGTCCGCCGCTCCGGGGGCAGCGGGGGCGGAAGCTCCCGACTCGTGCTCGGCTTTCGTCCTCGCGGCATCGAGCCGCGAAGGCTACGTCCGAAGTGCGGCGAGGAGCCCCGGAAGCACCTCTGCGAGCGTGTCGATTCCGCGCGCGACCTGCCAGCGGGCTCGGTCGCCCTCGCCGATCTCGTTCGAGACAGCTCGGACCTCGACGGCAGGCGTTCCCGTCAGCTCGCACGCTCGCAGCACGGCGAACCCTTCCATGCCCTCGACCCTGATGCCCGGATGCGCGCCACACGGGCCGTCCACCGCGGCACTGGTTCCGATCGGAAGCGCCACCGCATACGGGAGAGCGGCCTCAGTCGTTGCGAGCAGCGTCGGGTCCGGGGTGGCGTGCTGCACGACCGGGACCTCCGCAGCCAGGTCGCAGTACACCGCCTCGGTCCCGATGACGAGCCGCCCAGGAGTGATTCCCTTCGCGCCCGCGACACCCACGTGCAGCACACCCGTCGGCTGCTCGAGCGCGATCGCGCGGGCGGTTGCGACGGCGGCCTCGACCGGGCCGATGCCACACACGAGTCCCGGATGACCGCAGAGCTCGGCCTCGGTGGCGGCAACGAGGAGGATGTCGGACAGACGCGCCTCCTTCTCGATTGGTTTCGGGCTCGATCCTACTCGCCGCGGACAAGCCGAAACGCCGGGTGACGCGGGGCCTCCTCGAGCCAATCCTCGGCCGAGGACGCGAGACCGACGTCGAAGAAGGAGTGCGTGACACGGCTCCGCCGGTAGTACTCGCGCAGAATTGGCACCGCCTGCTCGCCATCGAGCTCGACGACGGCCAACCGCTCTCTCGCGCGTCCTCGCCGCAGCTCGACCCAGCCCGCCGCGCGCGCGTTCTTCACCCAGTTCCGCTCGCCGTACGGCGCTACGGCGTACCGCTCTCCGTCGAGATCGATGAGCGACACCGGCGTCGACCAGAGCCTGCCCGTCCTGCGGCCCGCGACGGTCAAGAGATGCGTTCGCGGCCCCGCCAACCCGAGGCGCGCGAGGGGACGGAAGAGCAGGTTGAGGAGCCTCCGCGCAGGGCTCAGCCGATATGGCTTGACCACTCTACGCTGCAGCCGTCGCCGCCTCGACGCGCTCGAATACGAGCTCTCCGTCGACCGCCTCCACACAAACGGTGTCGCCCTCGGCGATCCGACCCTCGAGCAGCTCGCGCGCGAGCGGGTTCTCGAGCAGGCGCTGGACGGCGCGCTTCAGCGGCCGTGCGCCGTAGGCGGGATCCCAGCCGGCTTCTGCGAGAAGCTCCTTGGCCGCGTCCGTCAGCTCCAGCTCGATGCGCCGGTCGGCGAGTCGTGCGCGCAACCGCCCGAGCTGCAGCTCGACGATCTCCGCGAGCTGCTCGCGCGTCAGCGGGCGGAACACGACGACCTCGTCGATGCGGTTCAGGAACTCCGGCCGGAAGCGGTCACTCAAATCGTCCGCCGAGCGCAGGTTCGAAGTCATGATCACGACCGTGTTGCGGAAGTCGACGGTGCGTCCCTGGCCGTCGGTCAGGCGTCCGTCGTCGAGGAGCTGGAGCAGCACGTCGAACACCTCCGAGTGCGCCTTCTCGATCTCGTCGAGGAGCAGCACGGCGTACGGACGCCGCCGCACCGCCTCGGTGAGCTGGCCGCCTTCCTCGTAGCCGACGTACCCGGGAGGCGCGCCGACGAGCCGGGCGACCGTGTGCCGCTCCTGGTACTCCGACATGTCGAGCCGGACGAGCGCCCGCTCGTCGTCGAACATGAACTCGGCGAGCGCGCGGGCGAGCTCGGTCTTGCCGACGCCGGTCGGCCCGAGGAAGATGAAGGAGCCGATCGGGCGATTCGGATCCTGGAGCCCGGAGCGGGCACGACGGAGGGCGTTCGACACCGCCTCGACCGCGGCATCCTGGCCGACGACGCGCTGATGGAGGCGCTCCTCCATGTGCACCAGCTTCTCGACCTCACCCTCGAGGAGACGGGAGACCGGGATGCCGGTCCAGGAGGCGACCACGGAGGCGATGTCGTCTTCGTCGACCTCCTCCTTCACCATCGGCGTCTCCGTTCGCTCCTCGCGCTCGGCGAGCTCCTTCTCGAGCTCGGGCAGGATCCCGTACCGGATCTCGGCCACACGAGCGAGGTTCCCGAGCCGCTCCTCGCGTTCCGCCTCCATCCGCAGCTCGTCGATCTGGCGCTTGATCTCCCCGACTCTTTGCAGCGCCTCCTTCTCTCGGGACCAGCGAGCGGCGAGCTCGTCGCGCACGGCCTTGGCGTCCGCGAGCTCGCCCTCGACCGGTGCCCTTACGTCCTCGGACTCGTTCGCCATCGCCGCGAGCTCGATCTCGAGCTGCCGCACACGGCGGTCCGCCTCGTCGAGCTCCACCGGCGAGGAGTCGATCTCCATGCGGAGCCGCGAGGCGGCCTCGTCGACGAGGTCGATGGCCTTGTCGGGCAGGTAGCGGTCGGCCACGTAGCGATCCGAGAGGAGGGCGGCCGCGACGAGGGCGGAGTCGCGGATCTCGACACCGTGGTGCGCCTCGTAGCGTTCCTTCAGGCCGCGGAGGATCGCGATCGTCTCGGCGACCGACGGCTGGCCCACGAAGACGGGCTGGAAGCGTCGCTCGAGCGCAGCGTCCTTCTCGACGTGCTTGCGGTACTCGTCGAGCGTTGTCGCGCCCACGGCGCGCAGCTCTCCCCGCGCGAGCATCGGCTTCAGGAGGTTGGCCGCGTCGACAGCGCCCTCGGCCGCGCCGGCTCCGACGATTGTGTGCAGCTCGTCGATGAAGAGGACGATGTCGCCCGCGGCGTTCTGGATCTCGCCGAGCACCGCCTTCAGGCGCTCCTCGAACTCGCCGCGGTACTTCGCTCCCGCGAGCAGTGCCCCCAAGTCCAGTGCCCACACGCGCTTGCCTCTGAGGCCCTCCGGAACATCGCCTGCCACGATTCGCTGCGCGAGCCCCTCGACGATCGCGGTCTTGCCGACCCCTGGCTCGCCGATCAGCACCGGGTTATTCTTCGTGCGCCGGGAGAGCACCTGGATCACGCGACGGATCTCTTCGTCGCGGCCGATGACGGGGTCGAGCTTCCCCGCCTCGGCGAGCGCGGTCAGATCGCGGCCGTACTTCTCGAGCGCCTGATACGAGCCCTCCGGATCTTGCGACGTAACCCGCTGCCCGGCGCGTACCTGCTGCAGCGCCTCGAGCAGCCGGTCGCGCGGGACGACCTCGAGCGCCAGGAGCAGATGCTCGACCGAGACGTACTCGTCGCCGAGCGTCTGCATCTCGTCGAACGCCCTGTCGAGCACCCGCGTGAGCCGGGCAGATGCCTGCGGCTGGGCGCTCCCGCCCGAGACGGACGGCTGTTGTGCGAGGCGAGCCTCCGCCTCCGAGCGCAGCTGCGCCACGTCGTGACCGGAGCGCTCGGCGAGCGTACGCGGCAGCTCCTGGTCGAGGAGCGCGAGCGTCAGGTGGTCCGGCGTCAGCTCCGGATTCCCGTTTCGCCGGGCCAGCTCCTGTGCGCCCGCGAGCGCCTCCTGCGACTTCAGCGTGAGCCGGTTGAAATCCACGTCAGCTCCTCCGGGCCGGGTGCTTCTCTGGACGGTAGAGGACGAGCTCGCGTCTGTACGACCTGTGCACGGACGCGATCTCGGCACGGAGCTCCCGTTCGAGTCGCTCCATGCGCGCATGCAGGCGCCCGAGCTCGTCCTGCAGCCGGAGGACGTGCTCGACCCCGGCGAGGTTCAGCCCGAGCTCCGTCGTGAGCCGCTGGATCAACCGCAGCCGGACGACGTCCGACTCCGAATACAGCCGCGTCCCCCCCGGAGTCCGGGACGGGCGCACGAGCCCCTTCGCTTCGTACAGGCGCAGGGTCTGCGGGTGCATGCCGACGAGCTCGGCGGCGACGGAGATCATGTAGCGGGGCTTGTCGGGCATCGTTTCCGCTCCGCGATGTCGACTCTGCGACCAGCTCACGACGAGAACACCCGCTCCCGCGGCCTCTCCTTCGACACCTTGAGGTAGCTCTCGAGCGCTTCCTTCTCGGCCTTCGAGAGCTTCTTCGGCACGGTCACCTTCACGCGGGCGAGCAGGTCGCCGCGCCCGTTGCCCTTGAGATGCGGAGCGCCGCGGCCCTTCACCCGCAGGAGCTTGCCGCCTTCCGTCCCGGCCGGGATCTTGAGCGACACGGGGCCGTCGGGAGTCGGGATCTCGACGCTGGCGCCGAGTGCGGCCTCAGCGAACGTCACCGGAACCTCGAGCACGAGGTCCGAGCCACGGCGCTGGAAGAGCGGCGAAGGATCGACGTCGACGACCACGTACAGGTCGCCGGCGGGACCGCCGTTGTGACCGGCTTCGCCCTTCCCTTTCAGGCGGATGCGGGTCCCCGTCTTCGCACCCGCCGGAATCTTCACGCTGAACCGCTTCGTGGCGCGTTCCCTTCCGCTGCCGTGGCAGCGTCGGCATGGGCTCTCGACGATCGAGCCGTTGCCGTGGCAGCGCGGGCACGGCTGGGAGAACGCGAACAGCCCTTGCGCATCGGACACCACGCCGCGGCCGCCACACTCAGGACAAACGACCGGCGACGTTCCCGGCTCGGCACCCGTGCCGTGGCACGCCGAGCAGACGGAGTCGACCTCCACCGGGACGCGCACCTGTGCTCCCGAGAGCGAGTCCTCGAACGAGATTCGCACCCGCGTCTCGAGGTCGTCTCCGCGCACTGGACGGCGCGTCGTCTGGCGAGCGCCTCCGAACATGCCGCCCAGAAGATCGCCGAGGTCGCCGAGGTTGAACTCCTCGAAACGCATCCCCCCGAACCCCGGGCTTCCTCCGACGCGCGCGCCGGAGGCGCCGAACGAGTCGTAGGCGCGTCGCTTCTCGGGGTCGGAAAGGATGTCGTACGCCGTCTGCACCTCCTTGAACCGCTCCTCGGCAGACGCGTCGCCTGGATTGCGGTCGGGGTGGTACTGGCGCGCGAGCTTCCGGTACGCCTTCTTGATCTCGTCGTCGGAGGCGGTCTTCGGCACGCCGAGTGCCTCGTACGGGCTCTTGACTGACGTCGCCATCTGTCACTCCGCCACGATCACGCGCGCCGGCCGGACAACCTTGTCCCCCATTCGGTAGCCGCGCTGGAGCACCTCGACGACCGTCCCCGGCTCGGCCCCTTCGCGCGTTTGCGCCAGCAACGCCTCGTGGACGTGCGGATCGAACGAGCCGTCCGTTGCGATCTCGACCAGCCCTTCCTTCTCGAGTGCCTTCCGCAGCGAGCGCTCGACGAGTCGAACGCCGTCGACGAGAGCGGCCTCCTCATGCCGCTCTGCGGCCTCGAGCGTGCGCTCGAGGTCGTCCAGAACCGGCAACAGCTCGTGGACGAGACGCTCGTGCGCGTGCGAGACGAGACGCTCCTGTTCCCTGGCAGCGCGCTTGCGGTAGTTCTCGAAGTCCGCCTGCACACGCTGAGCGAGGGCGAGGTACTCGTCGCGCTTCGTCTCCGCGTCCGCCAGACGGGCGGCAAGCTCGTCGGAGGAGCCTTGTGACGTATCGACACTTGGCTCCTCCTGGGCCTCTTCGTCCGCCTGCGGTTCCTCGGTCGCCTCCGGAGCCGGCTTGCGCGGATGCCTTTTGCGCTGCTGGGTCACGACTTCGTCGCCTCTTCCTCGTCGATGACCTCGAAGTCGGCATCCTCGACGACCTCGTCTTCGGATGACGCCCCGTCACCCGACGGCTGCGCGGACGCCTGCGCCGTCGCCTGCGCATAGATCGCGTCGGCGAGTGTGCGCGACGCCTCCTGCAGCGCCTCGGTCTTCGAGCGGATCTCCGCGACGTCCGTTCCCTCGACCGCCTGCCGGAGCTCCATGACGCGCCCCTCGATCGTCGATGCATCGCTTGCCTCGATCTTGTCGCGGTGCTCCGAGAGCGTTCGTTCGATCTGATAGGCGAGCGCCTCGCCCTCGTTCCTCGCGTCGGCCAGCTCGCGGAGCTTGTGCGCCTCGTCGGAGTGGACCTCGGCGTCCTTGATCATGCGCTCGACGTCCGTCTCGGTGAGCCCCGAGCCGCCCTCGATCCGGATCTGCTGCTCGTTGCCGGTGCCGAGGTCCTTCGCCGAGACGTTGATGATCCCGTTCGCGTCGATGTCGAACGAGACCTCGACCTGCGGCATGCCCCGCGGCGCCGGCGGAATGCCGACGAGCTGGAACTTCCCGAGCGTCTTGTTGAAGTTCATCATCTCGGACTCGCCCTGGCCGACGTGGATCTCGACCGAGGGCTGGTTGTCCTCCGCCGTCGTGAAGACCTCCGACTTCCGCGTCGGGATGGTCGTGTTGCGGTCGATGAGCTTCGTGAAGACGCCGCCCTTCGTCTCGATCCCGAGCGAGAGCGGGGTCACGTCGAGCAGGAGGACGTCCTTGACCTCGCCCTTGAGCACACCGGCCTGGATGGCCGCGCCGACGGCGACGACCTCGTCCGGGTTGACGCCCTTGTGCGGGTCCTTCCCGATCAGCTCCTTGACCTTCTCCTGCACTGCCGGCATGCGGGTCATGCCTCCGACGAGGATCACGTGGTCGATCTTGTCCGCGGTGAGCCCCGCGTCCGAGAGCGCCTGCTGGGTCGGCTGCACCGTGCGCTCGAGGAGCGCATGCGTCAGCTCGTCCAGCTTCGCCCGCGTCAGCTGCAGGTCGAGATGCTTCGGGCCTTCGGGGGTCGCGGTGACGAACGGCAGGTTGATCTGCGTCGTCATCGTCGAGGAAAGCTCGATCTTCGCCTTCTCGGCCGCCTCGTACAGGCGCTGGAGCGCCATCGGGTCCTGCCCGAGGTCGATGCCCTGGTCGCGCTTGAACTCGGCGATCATCCAGTCGACGATCGCCTTGTCGAAGTTGTCACCGCCGAGGTGGTTGTCGCCGTTCGTGGCCTTCACCTCGAAGACGCCCTCACCGAGCTCGAGCACGGACACGTCGAACGTGCCGCCGCCGAGGTCGAACACGAGAATCGTCTGCTCCGCACCTTCCTTGTCGAGTCCGTACGCGAGCGAGGCCGCGGTCGGCTCGTTGATGATGCGGAGGACGTTGAGACCGGCGATCTTGCCGGCGTCCTTCGTCGCCTCGCGCTGGGCGTTGTTGAAGTACGCGGGGACCGTGATCACCGCATCCGCGACGGGCTCGCCGAGGTAGGCCTCCGCGTCCGCCTTCAGCTTCTGCAGGATCATCGCGCTGAGCTCCGGCGGCGCGTACTCCTTGCCTCCGGCTTTCACGCGGACGTCCTCGTTCGGGCCCTTCAGGACCTCGTAGGGGACGATCTTCATCTCCTCCGAGACTTCGTCGTACTTGCGCCCCATGAAGCGCTTGATCGAGAAGACCGTGTTCTGCGGGTTCGTCACCTGCTGGCGCTTCGCCGGAGCCCCCACGAGGCGCTGGCCGTCACGTCCGAACGCGACGACGGACGGAGTCGTGCGTCCGCCCTCGGCGTTCGGCATGACGGTGGGCTCGGATCCCTCGAGCACGGCCATGCAGGAGTTGGTCGTGCCGAGGTCGATGCCGATGGTCTTGGCCATGATTCCTGTTCGCTCCTTCCGTCGATCTTGAGTCCCACGGACTCAGGAAAATCTGAGTCCCACCGTAGCAGATCCTCGGAGCCCGGCCGGCAGCAACGGTTGACGCATACTCACTCGCTCAGCGAAAGATGCCGATGAGCACACCACCCGCGACGATCGCCGCCGCGCCGAGCGCGAGCCGCACGCCGACGACCTCGCTCCGCCTCAGAAAGAGCGCGGAGAGCGCCACGCCCCAGAGCGACTCCGTCGCCACGAGCGGCGAGACGACCGTGACGGGGCCGCGGTAGAACGCCTCGAGGAGAGACACGTACGAGAGTCCGAAGAGAACGCCCGCAGGAGCGAAGAACCGCAGGGGCGCGATCGAAAACGGGCGTCTCGCGCGCACCACCCACGTCGCGATGACGAGAACGCCGCTTCCGACGGTCACGGCTGCGGCGAGCTCGGGGGAGACGTCCGAGCCGGTCGCAAGCCAGCGGACGAGGTTGTCGCGCGTGGCGAAGACGACCGTCGCCCCGAGCGCATAGGCGAGCCCGATCCTGCGTACGTGGAGCGGGCGATCACGTTCCCGGATGAGCAGGAGTCCGCCCGCGACGATGAGGGCAGCCCCCGCGAGCACGCCCGCGACCACCGGCTCTCCGAGGACGACGAGTGCGATGGCGACAGAGAAGAGCGGCGCGGTGCCGACCGCGACCGAAGCCCGAGCCGGGCCTGCCTCGCGCACGCCGAGCGTGAAGAGCGTTTGCGAAAGGCCGGGCCCGAGGAACCCAGCCAGCGCGAACGCCCAGAGCCCGGCGACGTCCCAATCGAATCGGACGAGAGCTGCTACCAGCACGACCGCGAAAGCGGGAACGACCGTCCACAGGGCGCCGAGCTCGGCGCTCGCTGCACTCCGGCCGAGCGCTGTCCGCAACGCCACCGTCATGCCTCCGAAAAGCGCCGCCGAGCAGACGGCGAGAGCGACCGCGTCCACCTACGAGCTCGTCCTACGGCCGACGACCCGGCGCAGCACGTCCGCGGCAGCAGGCTCGGCGAGCACGATCCCCGCGAGCATCACCGCGCACCCGGCCCAGCCCACCCAGCCGAGCACCTCGTCCGCCAGGAGCACCCCGAAGAGCGCCGCAAAGGGAGCCTCGAGCGTGAAGGCGAGCGCCGCTCTGGCCGCGGTCGTGCGGGCCTGCACCCAGGTCGCGATCAGGTAACCGAGCGCTCCTGCGAAGATCCCGGTGACGAGCAACGCGCCCCAGACCGTCGACCCGTGTGGCACCTCGACCTGGCCGAGGGCGACGGCGAGGATCGCGAAGGCGACGGAGGATGCGCTCATCTGCAGGAACGTGAGGGCCCGCGGGTCGTAGCGCGGGGCGAACCGCTCCATCGCGGCGATCTGAAACGACTGCAGCACGGCGTTCACGAGCACGAGGACGTTTCCCAGGGCCGATCCACCCGGAACGCCGTTCAGCAAGAGGAGACCGACGACCGCGAGCACGACTCCCACCCAGGCGACTCCCGGCACGCGCGTGCCGAAGAGCCTGAGGGCGAGGAGCGGGGTGAAGACGACGTAGAGGCCGGTGATGAATCCTGTGCTCGCAACCGTGGTCCGGTCGAGTCCGGCCGTTTGGAACCCGTATGCGCCGGCGAGAAGGAGGCCGACTCCGAGACCGGCCACCAGCCCCGCGCGCGGCAACGCCAGCACCGCACGCCAGGCGAATGGCGCGAGAGCGAGCGCCGAGATGGCGAAGCGGACGGCGAGGAAGGCGAACAACGGATAGAGCGCGATCGCGTCCTGTACCTGGACGAAAGTGACTCCCCAGATCGCGGTCACGCCGACGAGCGCGGCGAGCGGCGCGACCCGGATCACGCAGCGAGGACGCGGTCGATCGCGCGCACGGCCCGATTCTCTACGCTCTCTTGGAGATGAGCGCAACGGACACGTTCGGCCGGCCCCTGCGCGACCTGCGCATCTCGGTCACCGACCGCTGCAACTTCCGCTGCGTCTACTGCATGCCGAAGGAGGTCTTCGGACGCGACTACCGCTTCCTGCCGAGGCGCGAGCTGCTGTCGTTCGAGGAGATCGAACGCGTCTGCGACGTCTTCGTCCGCGTCGGCGTGCGCAAGCTGCGGCTGACGGGCGGCGAGCCGCTCCTCCGGCGGGATCTCGAGATCCTCGTGGAACGGCTCGCCGCGCTCGGAGACGTCGACCTGGCGCTGACGACCAACGGCTCGGCACTCGCCGCGAAGGCGCGTGTCCTTGCCGACGCCGGACTCGACCGCGTCACGGTGAGCCTCGACTCGCTCGACGACGAGGTGTTCCGGGCGATGAACGACGTCGACTTCCCCGTGGCCCGCGTTCTCGCCGGCATCGACGCCGCCGCGGACGCCGGCTTGCCGGTGAAGGTGAACGTCGTCGTGAAGCGCGGCTTGAACGAGGGCTCGGTCCTCGACATCGCCCGACGCTTCCGGGGGACGGGCCACACGGTCCGCTTCATCGAGTACATGGACGTCGGCGCGACGAACGGTTGGCGTCTCGACGACGTCGTTCCTGCAGCCGAGATCGTGCGAACGATCGGCGCCCAGTTTCCACTTGAGCCGGTCGAGTCGAATTACCGCGGCGAGGTCGCGCAGCGCTACCGCTACCGGGACGGCGGCGGCGAGATCGGGGTGGTCGCCTCGGTGACACAGCCGTTCTGCGGGGACTGCACCCGGATGCGCCTGTCGGCGGACGGGAAGCTCTTCACCTGCCTCTTCGCCGTGCGCGGGCACGACGTGCGTGCGGTGCTTCGCGGTGGCGCGAGCGACGCGGAGCTGGCGGACTCGATCCACGCGATCTGGGAACGCCGGGCAGACCGCTACTCGGAGCTCCGGACCGAGGAGACCCACAGCCTCCGCAAGGTCGAGATGTCCTACATCGGCGGCTGACGCCGCTGGCCCCCCGACCGTCCGCGTTATGCGAGCGGCGTCACCTCGAGCCGAAGGACGTCCGGCCGGCTGTAGTGCCCCGCGGCGTCGAAGCGCTGGCGCTCCTCGAGTAGCCGCGCCGGCTCGAGCTCTGCGTAGAGGATCCCCTCCTCGTCGTGAAGCGGACCCGCGAGGTACGAGCCGTCGGGCGCGAGAATCGCGCTCCCGCCGTGGCTCAAGAGGTCGTAGTCTCGGATCAGCTCGCGCAGCGGGAAGTCGGCGGGGTAAGAGCCCACACGCTGGAAATGGGACGGCGCGACGACGAAGCTCCGCGACTCACGGGCGATATGCACGAGCGTTGCCTGCCATGCCTCGGAGTCGTCGGCCGTCGGCGCGATGTAGATCTCCACGCCCGACTCGTAGAGCGCGAAGCGCGCGAGGGGCATGTAGTTCTCCCAGCAGATCAGGCCGCCGATGCGCCCGAGCGACGTCTCCAGGGCGCGCAGTCCGCCGCCGTCGCCCTGTCCCCAGACAAGTCGCTCGTGGTTGGTCGGGACGAGCTTGCGATGCTTGAGCGCGAGCGAGCCGTCGGGCGAGTGGTAGAGCAGGGCGTTGTAGACCGTCCCGTTGCGCGTCGGATCGGTCTCGTTGACACCGGTGACGAGCCAGACGCCGTTCTCGCGCGCGATCTCGCCGAGCCGGTCGGCCGCGGGACCCGGCACCTCGACAGCGGTGCGCGAGAGAAGCGCGAAAGCCGCTTTCGCACGCGGGTCGGCCCAACCCGCGAGCGCTCTGGCCCAGGTCGAAGAGGGGTAGACGGAGACGAAGGTCTCGGGAAACACCACGAGCTGGGCGCCCTCGGCTGCAGCTTCCGCGGTCAGCGCGGCGAGCTTGTCCAGAGTGGCGTCGCGGTCGACGATGACCGGTTCGGCTTGGACGCAGGCGACCTTGACGGCAGCTTCCACGAGGCCCATATCCTCGCACGCGGAAGAGAACTGGTCTCCGGCTCGTTCGGTTTGGACATGTGGAAACCGTGCACCCCAGCGTCGTCGTGAGACACCGCTCCCGCAGGCGACCCCGTTAGAATCCGCTGTCGTGTCGAGTGCCGCCGCAGAGGTCACACGACGCCTTCCACGCGGGTGGGGGCATCTCATACTCCAGTTCGTCATCTGGATGGGCTTCTACGTCGTGTACCAGCTCGTCCGCGGCGCGGCCGACCGCAACCTGGCGAGCGCCTACCGCCACGGTGAATGGGTGGTGCTCGAGGAGAAGCGCTTCGGGGCGCTCTTCGAGCCGGCCGTGCAGCACGTCACGGACACGTCGTCGATCCTCATCACGCTCACCTCGTACACCTACTGGCTCTCGCAGTTCGCGGTCGTCGGGCTGACGCTGGCCTGGGTGTACTTCCGTCACCACGAACGTTTCACCGGATTCCGGAACTGGCTGATCGTCGCGAACCTCATCGGGCTCGTCGGCTACGTCCTGGTGCCGACCGCGCCCCCGCGCATGTTCCCCGAATGGGGCTTCATCGACACGCTCGGCCAGTATTCGTCCCTGAACCACGACAGCGGGCTGATTGCGCTGGCGGCGAATCCGTACGCAGCGATGCCGAGCCTGCATGCGATGGACGCGTTCATCGTCGGCGTGGTGATGGCGAGCATCTGCCGCTCGAGGATCGCGAAGGCCCTCTGGTTCGCGTGGCCCGTGTGGGTTGCGTTCGCCGTCGTCTCGACAGGTAACCACTACTGGCTCGACGTCGTCGCAGGAGTGCTCGTCGCAATCGCAACGGGCATCGCGCTGCGGCGGATCAGCTCTTTGCGCCTCCGGCGCGCATGACCGAAGAGGACGGGCCCGGAGGCGAACCCGGACCCGAGCCCCGCGTCAACCAGTTCGATCGCGTCAAGCAGGAGTACACGGCGGCTGCGCGCCAGATCCTCGTGCGCTCGATGGCCGGCGTCGCAAGGACGAAGCTGACGCCGGACATGCTGACCGTCGCGGGCGTCGGACTCTGCCTCGCCGGAGCGGTTCTCATCGGCTTCGAGGAGCGGAACGAGAAGCTCTTCTTCTGGCTCGGCGGGTTGCTGTTCGTCGCCGGCTCGATCTCGGACATCCTCGACGGGGCCCTCGCGCGCGCTGCGAGCAAGGGAACCGTCTTCGGCGCCTTCCTCGACTCGACGTTCGACCGCCTCGGCGAAGCTGCCGTGCTCACCGCGATCGGGCTCTCGTTCATGCGCGGCTCGAACGAGGTCGCGCTCGTCGCGACGTTCGCCGCCGTCATCGGCTCGTTCCTCGTCTCGTACACGCGTGCGCGCGCCGAGTCGCTCGGACTGCGCGGGGACATCGGCTTCGGCTCGCGCGTCGAGCGTGTCGTAATCATCGCGGTTGGTCTCTTCTTCGCTCCCTGGGGATGGCTGCAGTGGCCCGTGTATCTTCTCGCTGCGATGGCATGGATCACGGTCCTCCAGCGCATGCTCTTCGTGCGGCGGCAGCTCCGCGAGCTGGCCGAGCAAGCGTAGTCGCAGGTGTGAAATACGCCTGATCGGGTAGTTAGCGCGCGAAAGCGATCCAAGGAGGTGGGCTTTCATGGCCACCAGGAAGCAGACGGAGGCCGCGCGCAGAAACATCAAGAAGGCTCGCGTGGCTGCCCAGCGGAAGCGCACGATCGCGCACCTGCCCGAGAGCACACGTCGTGACCTCGGCAAGCAAGCGTCCATGGCGCGCAAACGGGGAGGCCGCGCAGGCCACGCCCTCGAGGACCGCACCCGCGAGCAGCTCTACGACCTCGCGCAGAAGCGCAACATCCGCGGCCGCTCGAAGATGGGCAAGTGGGACCTGGTCCGCGCGCTCCGCGCAGGCTGAGAACATCTCGGCTAAGCTGCTAGCACTTTGCCTGCTAGCAAAACGGACCGAGCGGGCATCCTCGTCAGGATGCCCGCTCATTTGAAAGGCGCTCTCGTCCGCGAGTCGGCACGCGAGGGCTCCAACGTCAACGACGTCGCGGCCGGTATCCTCGCCCACGCCTACGGCGTCACGTACGTTCCCAGTGGACGCCGCCGCAAAGTGCTAGCAGGCTCGAGTCCCGTCCTCTTGCTCCGCATTCCGCAGGGACTGAAGGAGGAGATCCATGCGGAGGCAGCCCGGTTCGGCGCCACCGCGAACGACGTCATCCTCGCCGCGCTCGCAGCCGGGCTCGGCGTGCCCTCTGCACGCAACCGAAAGGAAGTCATGGCAAGCACCAACGGCTCGAAGAAGGGCACGCGCTCGAAGGAGAAGGTTCGGGTCGCGATCATCGGCGTGGGCAACTGCGCGAACTCGCTCCTGCAGGGAGTCGAGTACTACAAGGACGCTTCGTCCAACGACTCCGTCCCCGGCCTCATGCACGTCGACCTCGGCGGCTATCACATCTCGGACATCGAGTTCGTCGCCGCGTTCGACGTCGTCAAGGGCAAGGTCGGCGTCGATCTCGCTGACGCGATCTGGGCGCACCCCAACGACACGATCAAGTTCGCCGACGTACAGAAGACCGGCGTGAAGGTGTCGCGAGGGATGACTCACGACGGCATCGGCAAGTACCTCGCGCAGGTCGTCGAGAAGTCTCCCGGTCAGACGGACGACGTGGTCGGGATCTTGAAGGAGACGGGGACGGACGTCGTGGTCAACTACCTCCCGGTCGGCTCCGAGGCCGCGACCAAGTGGTACACGGAGCAGATCCTCGAGGCCGGCGTCGCCATGGTGAACTGCATGCCCGTCTTCATTGCGCGCGAGGCGTACTGGCAGAAGCGCTTCGAGGACGCGCGCGTCCCGATCATCGGCGACGACATCAAGTCCCAGGTCGGGGCGACGATCACGCATCGCGTCCTTACCACCCTCTTCCAGGACCGGGGCGTCCAGCTCGACAAGACGATGCAGCTCAACGTCGGCGGCAACTCCGACTTCCTGAACATGCTCGAGCGCGACCGTCTCGAGTCGAAGAAGATCTCGAAGACGAACGCCGTGACGTCGATGCTCGACCACGACATCGGCGAGCGGAACGTCCACGTCGGCCCGTCCGACTACGTCCCCTGGCTTACCGACAGGAAGTGGGCCTACATTCGGATGGAGGGCTCCTCCTTCGGCGATGTGCCGCTCAACGTCGAGCTCAAGCTCGAGGTCTGGGACTCCCCGAACTCCGCCGGAATCGTGATCGACGCCGTTCGCCTCGCGAAGCTGGCGCTGAACAACGACATCGCCGGAGCCCTCGAGGCCCCGAGCTCGTATCTCATGAAGTCGCCGCCGAAGCAGATTCGCGACGACGAGGCCCACTCGGCGATCGAGCGCTTCATCGCCCAGAACTCGGTCACCAAGACGAGGCGAAAGGCGGCCGCGAAGGCGTGACGAGGATCCCCTTCCGGCGCATCTTCTGGCTCGGCGCGGCCGGAATTCTGATCCTTGCCGCGCTGGTCGGAATCGCTGCGGTCGTCGGGGGCGACTTCTCTGATACCGACGCTCGCATCCTGATAACGCTCGCGGCCCTTCTCTACGCCGGCGGAGCGGGTCTCGCCGGGCTTGCGCTCGCCGAGCGCAGGCCCGGGCGAGCACTCGGCTGGCTCGTCGCAGCGGCCTCGCCGATTGGCCTCTCGCTCATGCTCTGGGCGATCTGGGGCTTTATGGACGAGGGTGACAACGAGCCTCAGTTCAAGCTCGCGTGGTCCGCCGTCCTCGTGCTGCTCGCGGGACTGATTGCGACAAGCGGACTCCTCCTTGCGCGCAGGCGACCACTCCTCATGCTCGCCGGTACCAGCGGCGTCCTCGCCGGGCTCGCGGCGAGTCTGTCGATCGCGGGCGTCTGGAGCGGAAGCTCCAGCGATGCGCTCCTGAAGACGCTCGCCGCTCTCTGGATCCTCGCCGCGCTCGCCTATTTCCTCGTTCCGATTCTTGGCCGCTTCTCCTCGGCGACTGCGGTCAAACCCGAGATCCGTGTGCTCGCCGAGCTCAATGGCGTCGAGCTCGTCGCGACGCGCTCACAGAACGGCCTCGACCTTCGGCTCGCGCCAGGCGAGCGCCTCCAGCTTCGGCGTCGAATCTAGGTCGCGACGCGCGGGGAGCTGTCGTCGGCGACGAAGCCGACGCGTTTGTGGCTCTTGTCGCAGAAGGGCTTGGTCCTCGAGTGGCCGCAACGACACAGCGCGATCCCGCTCCCGTCGGGCAAGACGAACTCGTTTCCTTCTGCGTCGACGATGCGTACCGGGCCCTCGACCTTGTACGGACCGTTCGTGCGAGCCTTGATGGTGACCTCGATCATGGCTCGACTGTAACCGGCGAGTTCGGGCGGGCCGGAGCGGGCTACACTCGCCCGACCGTGGGTCTTCGGATCTGCTTCGTCACGCCATTCGCCTGGTCACAACCTCACGAGGTCAATGTCCACGTCGCGGGAGCTGCGGACGCGCTGCGACGCCTCGGCCACTCGGTGACCGTCCTCGCGCCCTCTTCGCGAGCCCGCGACCTCCTCGCCGGGCGCCGCGCCCTCCAGCGAGCCGAAGACGTGGACGTGATCGCGATCGGCCCCTCGGTGCCGATCTCCCGGCGTACGCACATGGGCGTCCCGGTCGCCGTTCGAGCGAACATGAGACTCGCCCTCGGCGCGGGCCGCTACGACGTTGTGCACGGCTTCGAGCCCGGGCTCCCGAGCCTCTCCTATCTCGCTCTCACCTCGAGCCACGCGCTGACGGCCGCCACCTTCTTCTCAGCCGAGAGGCTCGGCTACCCTGCGCGCAGATCTCGCCGCGACAGGCTGCGAATCCGCGTCGACGCGCTGCTCGCCACGTCGGAGGCGACGGCGCTGGCCGCAGCAGGACGCTTTCCCGGCGAGTACCGCCTCGTGCCGATCGGAGTGGACACCCACCGCTTCAGGCCTGGGAAAAGCGAACGGGTGGTCGCGGTGGAGCTCGAGCCGGCGGGACGCACCGTAACTCGCGCCCTGCTCCGGGCGCTGGGCGCGATCCCGGACTGGGAGATCCGACTTCTGCACACGAAGCCGCTCGCGTTCCGGCCCGCGATCCCTCGCGCGGTGCGTTCGCGCGTTCGCATCAGGACCGCGCGCCGGCTCGAGCAGCGAGCTTCCGCGCTCTCCGACGCAGCGATCTTCGTTCCGGCGCCGGGAGGCGAGGAGCGTCTCGCGCTCGAGGCGGCAGCATCCGGAGCTGCGCCAGTGGAATCAGGCACCCCGGAGCGTGTGAGCGAAGACGTCCTCCGCCTCGTCGCGGACGAGTCGCTTCGCGCCAACCTCGGCGCGAGAAACCGCTCTGCCGCCGAGCGCCAGAGCTTCGAGACGGTCGCGGCAGAGCTCGACGGCGTCTACACGACCCTGGTGCGGAAGCGTCGCCGGGTCCGGCCGGCACAGGATGCAGTCGCGGACGGCGAGCCGCTCGCCGATCGCGACTGGATCGCCATCGACCTCCACCTGCACACGGACTGGTCACATGACTGCTCGATTCCGGCCGCAGAGCTTCTCGACCACGCAGAGCGGATCGGCCTCGGCGGCATCGCCGTCACCGACCACAACGTGTTCGGGGGAGCGCTCGAAGCCGTCGCGCTCGCGCGCGCCCGCGATCTGCTGGTCGTTCCGGGAGAGGAGGTGAAGACGCTCGACCAGGGCGAGGTGATCGGGCTCTTCCTCGAGGAGGAGATCCCGCGCGGGATGAGCTTCGGCGACACGATCGCCGCGATCCGCGAGCAGGGCGGGCTGGTCTACCTTCCCCACCCGTTCGATCGGTTGCACGCCATTCCGGACCCGGCCACCCTCCACGCGCACCTGGCCGAAATCGACGTGCTCGAAGTCTTCAACGCCCGTCTGTTGCGCGATTCATTCAACGACGAGGCGCTCCGCTTCGCGCGGAAGTACCGGCTCCTGCACGGTGCGGGGTCGGACGCGCACGTGCTGCCAGGGGTCGGGACGGGGGCGATGCGCATGCGCCGTTTCGACGGGCCGGAGGAGTTCCTCCTCTCGCTCCGGACCGCCGAGGTGCTGAGGCGGCCCAAGTCGCTCGCCTACCTGCAGTCGCTCAAATGGGTCGCCCAGGTCAAGGAAAAGGTCCGCTAAGGGAGAAGGGACCCGGACCGCGTGCCTGCCGCCGTGCCCACCGACGAGATCTACGAGCGCTACCTGAAGAAAGCCATTGCCGAGATCAACGACCTCGGCGACGAGCTCGCTCGCGCGGGGGACGAGCTACGGGTTCCCGTGCTCGGCTCGGGCCATCCGCTCGCCGACGTCTTCCTTCTGAAGCACTCGCCGAAGCCGACCGAGATTCAGGAAGGAGTCGCGTTCTTCGGACGCTCCGGACAGGCCGTGCTCAAGTCACTCCAGCGGCTCCACGTCGACCCGCTCGCGATCTACGGAACGAACTGCTTCAAGTTCGGCACCGAGGAGAAGAATGATGCGGCAGCCTGGCTCACGCGCGAGCTGCATATCGTCCAGCCGAAGCTCCTCGTCGTCATGGGTGAGGCGGCGATCTCGTTCGTGAACGACCTTCGTTTCCCGCTCTCGGATCCCCTCGACGAGAGCTCGCCGGGGGCCGTCTGCCGCTTTACGCCGACGATCGAGGCCGTCGTGACGCCCGACATCGACGAGTCGCTCGACGACCAGACGGAGAAGACACGGTTCTGGAACGCCTTCAAAGCGCTCGGCCCGTGGTGGGCGGAGCAGCCTCCGTACTAGCGATCAGCCGCGCACGCGCCGCCGCGCTCGCGATCGCTGCGGCGCTGCTCGTTGTCTACGTGGCGGTCGCGGAGAGCCTCTGGGACCTCCCGTCCGGCGACGACGCCCTCGTGGTCGGGCTGCTCGTCCTCCCCGCTTTCACCGCGTTGATCTGGCTCGCTCTGCCTCTGTGGCGCTCGCCGTTCCCCTACCTCCTCTTCGGCGGCGTCATCCTCGTCGGCTGCTGGATCGTCCTCGACGCGGTCGGGATCGACTCCCTTGCGAACGTCGTCAAGCTGGCCAGCTTCGCGGCTCTCGGCTTCTGGCTCCTTTCGCTCTTCGACGAGTTGTGGTGGGTCGCGCTCGTCGCGTTGCTCATCCCCTGGGTTGACGCGTGGTCGGTCGCGACCGGCCCCACGCGCTACGTCACGCACGAGCAACCGGGATTCTTCGAACACGTGTCGGTCGCCTTTCCTCTCACCGGGGAGGCGAGCAGCATCAACATGGGCCCGCCCGACGTCATCTTCTTCGCGCTCTTCCTGGCCGCGGCCGACCGGTTCCGACTGCGGGTCGGGTGGACGTGGATCGGCATGACCGGATGCCTCGCGTTGACCGTCGGGCTCGTCTGGTGGCTCGCGGATTCCGGCCTGCCCGCTCTACCAGCAATCGCCCTCGGCTTCCTCGTGCCGAACGCGGACCGGATCTGGCGTCACGTCCAAGAGGCCAGGCGGGCCCGTCGCGAGCTCGAGAGCGCCAAGTGACGTAATCGTCACTCGGTGCTTGGGCGCTGCTTCAGCAGCGACACGCTCTCCACGTGCGGCGTGTGCGGGAACATGTCGAACGGCCGGCAGCGCGCGAGGTCGTAGCCGAACTCGTCGCGCAAGACCTGGACGTCCGAGGCGAGCGTCGTCGGGTTGCAGGAGACGTAGACGATCCTCGCCGCGCCGAGCCCGCCTGTGCGGCGCAACGACTTGCCGGCCAGCCCGGCGCGCGGCGGATCGACGACGACGACGTCCGGCCGTCCCGCCTTCTCGACGAGCTCGTCGAGCGACTGGCCGACATTCCCTGCGAAGAACCGTGCGTTCCCGATCCCGTTGAGCTCGGCGTTCTCGATCGCGCAGGCGACGGCCTCTTCCGAGATCTCGACGCCGGAGACCGCTCCCGCGGAGCTCGCCAGCGAGAGCCCAATGGTCCCGGTCCCGCAGTAGAGGTCGAAGACGTTCTCGCCGCCGGTCAGCCCGGCGTACTCCCGTGCAAGTCGGTAGAGCTGCTCGGCCATTTCCGTGTTCGTCTGCAGGAACGCGGTCGGGCGCAGGCGGAAACGGAGGCCGAGCAGCTCCTCCTCGATCGCGTCGTCACCCCAGAGGAGGGCCGCGGGGAGGTTCGTATGCTGGCCGGGTGACTCGTTGACCGCCCACTGGACGGAGCGCACCTCGGGAAACCGTCGCAGAACGTCGACCAGGTAGCCCGTCTCGAAGCGCTCGCCGGGGGAGGTGACGAGCAGGACGAGCACCTGTCCCGTGTTACGTCCTTCCCGCACCACGAGATGGCGTAGGTAGCCCTCACCCGTCGTCTGGTCGTACGGCTCGAGGCGCTCTTCGCGGGCCCAGTCGCGAACCGCGTGGCGAATCGCGTTCCCGAGCTCCGTCGTAAGGAGGCAGGCGTCGATGCCGATCACCTCGTCCCAGCGCCCGGCCCTGTGGAAGCCCAGCGCGACGCCGTCGTCTGACGAGGTGAACGAGTACTCGAGCTTGTTCCGGTAGCCGTACTGCGAGGCGGCAGGAACGATGGGCTCGAGCGGCGGATCCGCGATGCGCCCGATCCGCACGAGAGCGTCGCGCACCTGCCGCTCCTTCGCGGAGATCTGCGCCGGGTAGGCGAGATCCTGGAACCGGCAGCCCCCACACGCGCCGAAGTACGGGCACGGAGCCTCGATTCGTTCGGGGCTCGGCTCCAGGATCGCCTCGGCAACGGCCTCCGCGAACCCGCGCTTCGTCTTGGTCACGCAGGCGTGAACCCGATCGCCGGGCAACCCGCCGCGCACGAAGACCACGAAGCCGTCCACCCGCCCGACGCCGTTTCCGCCGTAGGCGAGCGACTCGATCTGCAAGTCGATCTTCTGCCCTTTGACGACGGGCGCAGCCATCCGCCCAGGATAGGAGGCGCGGCTCAGGTGATGTCCTGGCGCCGGACCCGCAGGAAGCCGAGCGCCGCGAAGACGACGACGTACGCGACCCCGACCGCCCCGCCGGCCGCAGTGGAGAGACCTGCCTCGTGGCCGGCGAGCGCGTCGAGCGCGTGCCGGGGCAGCACGTCGGCGATCCCCTTCCAACCGGCCCACTCGAGAAGTGCCGCCAGCAGGGTCTCGACGACGAGGACCCAGATGATCGCGCCGACGATCGCGCCCGTCTGGTGCTGGATCAACGTGCCGACTCCTGCGCCGAGCGCTCCCCACAGCGCGGCCGCAAGAAGGATCTCGGCCACCCTCGCTGCGAACGCTCCGTCCACATGCAGCGAAGCGCTGTCGTGGGAAAGGACAGGGGCTATGACAGCGATCGCGACGACGAGACCGAGGATCGCGAGACCGACTCCGAGCAGGAAGCCATTGATCTCCTTCGCCGCCAAGACCCGCCACCGGCGTGGAGTCACGAGGAAGGTTCGCGTGATGGTGCCGTGACGCCATTCGACCGTCACCGAGAGGATCCCGAGCAAGAGAGCAATCAACGCGGCGAATACGGTGGACTGCGAGAGCATGTCTCGCTGGAATGCCGGGTCCCCCCGCTCGAAGAGATGGGCTGTACTCACCTGTCCCGCGGCCCCGAGCCCCGTCAACACGACGAGCACGATGAGATAGCCGTAGAGCCCGCGCGTCGTGCGGAGCTTCAGTACCTCGGCGCGAAGCAGAGCCGTCATTGCGCTTCGTCGCCGGTGAGCTCGAGAAAGACATCCTCGAGCGTCGCGCGTGCCGCCGTGAGCTCATGCAGGACGACGCCGTTCGCCGCCGCGAGCTCGCCTACTCGCGCGGTCGGCGCGGCGACGCTGAGCTCGCCGTCACCCATCGACTGCGCGTCGATTCCGGCCTCGTTCAGGAGCGACGCGAACCGCGCGGCGTCCGGGCTGCGCACGACCGCGGCGCCCGCCGCCATCGCCTCCATCTCGCGCATCGCGGCCTGACGGACGAGCCGGCCTTTGTGGATGATCACCACGTGGTCGACCGTCTGGGCGACCTCGGCGAGGACATGGCTCGAGACGAGCACGGTTCGGCCCTCGCCCGCGAGCATGCGCAAGAAGTCGCGAAGCCAGCGAATGCCCTGAGGATCGAGCCCGTTTGCGGGCTCGTCGAGAACGAGCGTCTCCGGGTCCCCCAGTAGAGCTCCGGCCAGGGCGAGACGCTGCCGCATCCCGAGCGAGTAGCTCTTTACCCGGCGGCCTGCGGCCTCGGTCATGCCCACGAGCTCGAGGACGTCGTCCACACGTGCGCGAGACACGCCCGCCGCGGTCGCCAGGACTCGCAGGTGATTCCGTCCCGACCGTCCGGGATGCGCCTCGGCCGTCTCCAGGATCGCCCCAACCTGCTGGAAGGGATGCCCGAGCTCCGCGTAGGACTTCCCGAGCACACGCGTCCTGCCCGCATCGGGAATGACAAGGCCAAGGATCGCGCGTAGCGTCGTCGACTTGCCGGCGCCGTTCGGCCCGAGGAAACCGGTCACCGTTCCCGGAGAGACCGAGAACGAGAGGTCGTCCACGGCGAGCGTCGCGCCGAAGCGCTTGGTGAGGCTCTCGACCTCGATCACGTGAGAACGCCGACGTACACCGAGCGCTCTCGCGGCCCGTCGAACTCGCAGAAGAAGATCCCCTGCCACGTTCCGAGGGCGAGCGAGCCGTCCGGCTGAAGCGGAACGACCACGCTCGGCCCGAGCAAGCTCGCGCGGACGTGCGTCGGGGCGTTCTCGTCGCCCGGCTCGACGTGTTGCCACTGCCAGCCGTCCTCGACGATGCGCTCGAGCGCTGCCTCGTGATCGCGGGCGACGGCAGGATCGGCGTGCTCGTTGATCGTGACGCCTGCGGTCGTGTGAGGGACGAAGACGAGGACCGCCCGACCGTCTTCGCCGTGCACTGCTTTGCGGACGGGGTCGGTGATGTCGACGAGCTGGGTGCGCCGCTCGGTCCGGAGCCGGATCTCCTCCACGCCGAGGGCTACAGCGCGCCGCCCGCTACGGGCGGCATCGCGGCGTCGGGCGCACCCTGATCGCCGACCTGCGAACGAGCCATGTACTCCTCGACGAGCAAGAGATTTTCTCGTCCACGCTCGACCACGTGGAGAAGGTCGCTCATCGAGGAGACCTCTTCCCGCTGCTCGGTCAGGAACCAGTGCAGGAACTGCTCGCCGACGAGATCGCCCTCTTCGCGCGCGAGCTTGACGAGCTCGACGATCTGCTCGGTCACGCGCTTCTCCTGCTCGAGCGCAAGCGCTACGGGTGCGACAACGTCCTCGAAGTCGGTCTGCGGGCTCTCGACTGCCGGCACGATCACCTTCTCGTTCGAGTCGAGGAGGTACTGGACGATGATCATCGCGTGGTTCCGCTCCTCGACGGCCTGGCGGTAGAAGTGGGCCGCGAGCCCGGGGAGCGTCTCAGCGTCGTAGTGGACGGCGAGCGCGATGTACTGCTGTGAGGCGGCGAACTCGTTCGCGATCTGCTCGTTGAGTGCGGCTGCGAACTTGGACATGCCGCGACTCTACCGTCGCGTGGTTCTCGAGAGAGGCCGAGGGCCGCCGCGGCGCTCAACGCCCACGGCGGCCCATGTGCTCGAGATTTCCTCAGTTGTTGCTGGACGTCGCCTCGACGGTCTTCTGCAGCTCGATCTTGCGCGGCTTCTGCTCGGCCGGCTTCGGCACGCGAACCTCGAGGACGCCGTCGCGATAGGAGGCGCTGATCTGGCTCTCGTCCACTCCCTGAGGAAGCCCGACCGCCCGGCTGAACGACCCGTAGCGCCGCTCGAAGCGGTAGTAGCGATCGTCCGAGGTCTCCTC
>VAWZ01000045.1:35867-37111 GCA_005888365.1 Actinomycetota bacterium | reverse complement strand
CGTGATCGTCGGGAGGATGAGCTCCTTCGGGTGACTCCAGGGTGGTGTCCCCGGATCGATGATGGTCACCCCCGGGAGAACGTGGAAGACCGAGGTCGCGAAGAGGACGACGAGCGCGATGCCGACGATGAACTCGGGCAACGCGGCGAGGGCCAGGGAGACGACCGACGTCACGTGGTCGAACGGCCCGTCCCGACGGCGCGCGCTCGCGACGCCGAGGGCGACCGCGAGCGGGAAACTGATGATCGCGGCGAGAAACATGAGAAACGCCGAGTAGACGATGCGCTCACCGATGACGTCCGTGACCGGGCGCTGCTCGGCGAGCGAGTTGCCGAAGTCGCCGGTGAGCACTCCCCGGAGCCACTCCCAGTACTGCTGCAGGACCGGCTTGTTCAGGCCGAGCTGGTCGCGCAGGGCGGCGAGCGAATCAGGAGTCGCGTTCCGGCCGAGGATGGAGCGCGCCGCGTCTCCGGGCAGCGCCTGGGTGGCGGCGAAGATGATGATCGAGGCGACGAACAGCGTCACGAGGCCGAAGAGGACCCGCCGGATGACAAAGCCCCGGATCCCGCGCATGAACCGGAAGCGCGATGGGCGTGTCGGGGCTGACAGGAGAGAGCCGGGGCCCTCGATCAGGAGCTCTGGCGCCCCTCCTGGCAGCTCACTCGACACTCAGTTGTCGCCTACGTGAAGTAGATCGTGCGATACCCGTGTCCGTACCCGTCGAGGTTGAGCGTGCCGCGTGTCTTCTTCAACCCTCCGAGCTTCGTGCTGTGCGCATCGACGAGGTTTTTGAAGTAGGCGATGATGTGGCCGCCTCCGGTGTACTCCAGGCGCTGCATGTCCTTGATGATCGCGGCGCGCTTCTTCTCGTCGACCGTCGCGAGCGCCTGCTTGTAGAGCGCGAAGAACTTCGGGTACTGCGGCGACGCGAACCAGTGCGACTCGTCGAACGCGGCTCCCTTCAAGGTGCCGGAGGACACCTGCGTCAGGTAGTTGCGTGTCCCCCAGTAATCGGTTGCGAACGGCCACTTCAGGTACTGGTCGCCATAGAACGTCCCGCCGTCGAGGTTCTTCACGTTGATGGTGACGCCTGCTGCCTGCGCGTTCTGCGCGAGGATCTGCGCCTCTTCGACCATCCCTGCGTCGGCGTCAGTCGTCTGCAGATCGACGTTCAATCCACTCTGACCTGCAGCTTTGAGTAGCGCCTTCGCCTTCTCGGGGTCGTACTTGTGCTGCGGGAACTC
>VAWZ01000045.1:28167-35821 GCA_005888365.1 Actinomycetota bacterium | reverse complement strand
CCGGACAACGCCTGCTGGACGACCTGGGGACGGTTGATCAGCAGCCGCATCGCCTGCCGTACCCGCACGTCCCTGAAGGGCGCGACGTCGAGGCGCATGCTGATCGGGTTCCACGCCCCCGTGATGGATTCGTAGGTCTTGAAGCCCTTGCGACGTCCGACCGCTGCCGCCTGGGCGTACGGAATGTCGGTAATCGCGTCGACCTGTCCCGAGAGCAGCGCGTTGACCCGCGCTGCGGGATCCGGGAAGTCGATGATGACGACCTTGTCGAAGTACGGCTGTCCGGACCGCCAGTAGTTGGGGTTCTTCACGTGCACGCTCTGCCGTCCCGGCGTGAAGCTCTGCACCTTGTACGCGCCCGTCCCGATATAGCGGAGCGGGCTGCTCGTCTTGCTCGCGAGACCCGTCAGGGGGTAGCCGACCGGCACCACGCCCTGGAAGTACTGGGACAGGTTGTCGAGGAGGTTTGCGTCGGGCCGAAGGAGGTTCAGCCGCACCGTGTACTTGTCGAGCTTCTTCATGCCGCGCGGGTTGATGGAGCTCAGCCCGCCGTAGCCGAAGAGTCCGAGGCTCTTGGTGAGGGTGCGGCGGAACGAGTACATCACGTCGTCCGCGGTCACGGTCTTCCCGTTGTGGAACTCGATCCCCTTGCGGAGTCGGATCACCCAGCGGTTGGCCTTCTGCGCGACGATCTCCTGGGCCAGGCCGTCCATGATGATGTGGTACTGCTGGTTGAAGCGCGCGAGGCTCTCCCAGCCGGTGACGAGCCGCGCGATGTCCGTCTTGGCCACGATGTGCTGGCCGTCGATGAAGTCCGTCGACCCCCCGCCCGTGATGCCCAGGCGGAAGGTGCCGCCGCGCTTGATCAGCGTCTCGGCGAACGCCGCTTCGGTCAGCGGCCCGAAGGCGCCTCCGGCGACGACGATCCCGAGAGCCGCCGCCCGCCGAAGAAGGTGCTCTCGCGTCATTCCGCGCTCAACCTCGCGGCTCAGCGCTTCGTCGGCCGATCTCATGGGCGCCCTCCTGGTGCAGTGGTTAGCGACCTCCGCGAGGCCATTCCCGCGCAATTCAACTCCTGCTCGTGGCGAAAGACAAGCGCTCGGCGTCAGAGGTCGGCGAGCGCCGACGGCACCGGCATCCGGAGCACGTCCTCGAGGACGACGGCCGACGGCCCGCGCTGCTCGAGCGCCCACGCCAGGTCGTCCCGAAGCCGCCCTCTTTCCGAGCGCCGTACCGGGATTTCGTAGGCGTCGAAGAGTGCCGCGAAGTCGGGGTGGACGAGGTCGACTCCCGTGTGGGCGAACCCGGCCTCCCCCTGGTACTCGCGCAGGATCCCGTAACCGCCGTCGTCGATCACGACCAGCGTGACGTCGAGCGCGTGCTGCCTCGCCGTCGCGAGCTCCGCGATCCCGTACTGGAAGCCACCGTCGCCGACGATCGCGAGGACCGGCACGCCCGGGAGAGCGGCCGCTGCTCCGAGCGCGGCCGGCCACGCATACCCGAGCGTACTCGAGCCCGCCGGATAGAGGAACGCGCGCGGCTCGTGCGCCCGCAGGTACCAGCACGCGGTGTAGGCGAGGATCGTGGAGTCCCAGGCTGCCGCTGCTCCCTCCGGCAGCACGTCCTCGACGGTTCGGAGGGAGGTCGAGCGCGAGCGGCGAGCCCTGCTCCTCGAGCACCCGGCCGACGCGCGCCCGAACCGCCGCGACGCGGCGCTCTCCCCCTCGCGGGGGGGTCGGCTCGATCCGGGCGAGCAGCTGCCCGAGAACCGCCTTCGCGTCGCCGACGAGCCCGAGGGCAGGGCAGACGATGCCGATCCTCTCGCGCGCCGCGTCGACCTGGATCAGCGTCCCGGAGAAATCGCGGAAGGAGTCGGCGAGTTCGTAGCCGAGCCAGGAGCCGACGACGAGCACGACGTCGGACTCGGCGACCAGCTCGCGGTGGGGTTCGTCGTCCCAGGCGCTGCCGAGTGCCAGCGGGTGCCGCTCCGAAATCGCGCCCTTGCCGGTGTACGTCGTGGCGACGGGCGCGTCGAGGCGAACTGCCAGGTCGAGGAGCTCAGCCCCCGCGCCCGAGCGCACGGTGCCCCCACCTGCGACGAGGAGCGGCCGTTCCGCGCGGGCAAGCAGCGCGGACGCACGGTCGAGCTCGGCGGGAGCGGGAAGAGCACCGGGCTCCCGGGCTCCGTCGAGGTCGCCGACGTCCACCTCTGCCGGCGCATGGAGCACGTCGAACGGCACCTCGACGTAGACCGGCCCACTCGGAGGGGTCCGGGCACGTCGCCAGGCCTCCGCTAGCACGCTCGGGATCTCGTCCGTGCTCGCCGCCCGCGCCGTCGACTTGACGAGCGGCGCGAAGGAGGCGCCCTGGTCGGGCGTCTCGTGCAGTTCCCCCCGTCCCTGTCCGATCGCGTCGCCTCGTGCAGTTCCCCCCGTCCCTGTCCGATCGCGTCGCCTCTGATCTGGCTCGCGACGACGACAACGGGAACGAAGGCCGTGGACGCCTCCATGAGCGCAGCGAGCGTCATGAAGGCGCCGGGGCCGGTGGAGACCAGGAGCGGTACAGGATTCCCCGTGACGCGCGCGTACCCGTCCGCAGCGAAGCCGGCATTCAGCTCCTGACGGAACCCGAGGATGCGCAGCTCGGTCGCTCGCAGTCCCTCCCACAGGGGAAGCGCATGCACACCCGGTAGCCCGAAGACGACCTCGGCTCCGAGCGCGCGCAGGCTCTCCGCGACGACGTGGCCGCCGATCCGGGTGGCCGTCCGCGCGTCGCCCACCGCCTAACCATAAAGTGCCCGCTCGTGACCGACTGGAGCAGCCTCGTCGTTCTGCCCGCCCCGGAGCACGATCCCTTCGACATCGGAGGCGTGGCGGAGATCAAGCAGCGGCTCGGCCTCGACGAGGTCGTGAAGCTGCACTGGAACGAGAACCTCTTCGGCCCGCTCCCAGGAGTGCTCGAAGCGGCACGGGAAGAGCTCGAGCACGCCTGGATGTACCCGGAGGAGACCTACCGGGCCTTCCGCGACGAGGTCGCAGCCTTTCTCGGGACGACGCCGGGTCGTGTCTTTCCCGGGCACGGGACGCAGGCGCTGATCGGGGCCCTCGCCACCACGTTCCTGCGGCCAGGCGATCGGGTGGTCGTCCCGCAGCTCACCTACTACCTGTACGGCACTGCCTGCGCTGCACGCGGGGCCGTCGTGCACGAGGCGCCGACGCGAGAGCTGCGGATCGACGTCGAGGCTCTTCTCGACACCGTGCGCCGCACCCGGGCGAAGATCGTCTGGCTCTGCGACCCGAACAACCCCACGGGCGACATGCTCGAGCCCGGGGAGTGGGCGTACCTGCTCGACCAGCTGCCTGGGTCGTGCGTCGCAGTCGTGGATGAGGCCTACGTCGACTTCGTCGCGCTCGAGGCACGGTTGCCCCGCCTGGCCGCGGTCGAGGAGGGCCGCCCCGTCGTCGTGCTGCGGAGCTTCTCGAAGTTCTTCGGGCTCGCCGGGCTTCGGCTCGGGTACACGATCGCCGACGCTGCCCTCACCGACCGTCTGGCTCTCGTCGAGGAGCCGTACAACGTGAACTGCGCCGCCCTCGCCGCGGGCCGTGCGTGCCTCCGCGCCGGGGACGCCGCGGAGGAGCGACGACGCGAGGTCGCGGAGGCGCGCGAGCTCCTCGCCGCCGGGCTCCGAGATGCAGGCGCGGAGCCGCTGCCCGCGGCCGCGAACTTCGTGCTCGCGCGGATAGGGGTCGACGATCGCATGCTGGCCGACGAGCTGGCGCGCCAGGGTCTCCTCGTTCGCCCCGGGTCGGACGTGGGACTTCCGGGATACGTCCGCATCACCGTCGGCCCCGTCCCGCTCATGCGCCGGGTCGTCGCTGCGTTCACCGACGCTCGGTCGGCGCTCGAGGGCTGATCGTCGTGGCGCGAGTTCTCTGCGACCCGACCTTTCCCCTCGAGCGTGCGCGGGAGGTCCTGAAGGGCGCAGTGCTGGAGATCGAGCATGCGAACGGCCCCGTCGGGGGAGACGACGTCGTCGCGCTGCTCAGCTTCGAGCCCGTCACCGCAGCCGACATCGCGCGTCTCCCCTCGCTCCGGGTGATCGCGACGCCGAGCGTCGGCTTCGACCACGTGGACGTGGAGGCGGCGACCCGCCGGGGGGTATGGGTCTGCAACGTGCCGGACTACTGCGTCGAGGAGATGGCCGATCACGCGCTCGCCCTCCTGCTCGCGCTGGTGCGCGGCGTCGTCGAGCTCGACCGGAACGTCCGGGCTGGCGGGTGGGAGCACGGGGCAGCGGGGCCGCTGCGACGGCTCTCCGACATCCGGCTCGGCGTGATCGGGTTCGGCCGGATCGGTCGTGCGCTCGCCTCACGGGCCCGTGCTCTCGGCATGGAGGTGGCGGCGCACGATCCGCTCGTCGCGGGCGAGGAGATCGTGGCCGCCGGAGCTCGCCCCCTCGAGCTCGACGCGCTGCTCCGCGCCTCGACCGCGATCTCCGTCCACGCACCCCTCACGGCGGAGACCCGTGGCCTCGTCGGGCGAGACGAGGTGGCCCTCCTCCCCGAGGGCGCGTACGTCCTCAACGCCGCGCGGGCGGGTCTCGTCGACACCGCGGCGGTGCTCGAGGCGCTCGCCGACGGGCATCTCGGAGGAGCCGCTCTGGACGTGCTCGACGTCGAGCCGCCCACTGCCGAGGCCCCGGCTCCGGTCGCGCCGCGGCTGGTCGTCAACCCCCACGCCGGCTGGTACAGCGAGGAGGCGGAGGTCACCGTCTTCCGGCGGGCGGCGGAGTCGGTTCGGGACGTGTTCGAGGACCGCCCCCCCTCGGGTGCCGTCAACGATCCTTCGGTGTAGCGTCAGCCCGATGGGCGATCGGCCGCACATCCTCCTCGTCGTGGTCGACCAGCTCTCCGCACTCTTCCTCCGCAGCTACGGCCACAAGGTCACGAAGACGCCGACCATCGACCGGCTCGCGGAGGACGGCGTCGTCTTCGAGAACGCGTATTGTCCGAGCCCGCTGTGCGCCCCGGCACGGGCGGTGCTGATGACGGGCGCGCTGCCGTCGAGGACGGGCGTCTACGACAACTCGGCCGAGTTCCCGGCCTGGATCCCGACCTTCGCGCACGTGCTCCGCCTCGAGGGGTACCGGACGTGCCTCGCCGGGAAAATGCACTTCGTCGGGCCGGACCAGCTGCACGGCTTCGAGGAGCGGCTGACGACGGACGTCTACCCCGGAGACTTCGGGTGGACCCCGGACTGGAGCCGGCCGGACGAGCGGGTCGACTGGTGGTACCACAACATGAGCTCCGTGCTCGAGGCGGGTGTCGCCGAGATCACGAACCAGCTCGAGTACGACGACGAGGTCGCGTTCCACGCGGTGCGTCGCCTGTACGACTACGCCCGCTTCGAGCACGACGCCCCGCTCTGCCTCTGCGTCTCGTTCAGCCATCCCCACGACCCCTACGTCGCGCGCCGCCGCTACTGGGAGCTGTTCCTCGAGGACGAGATCGACCCGCCCACAGCCCCGGCGAAGGCCTACGAGGAGCTCGATCCGCACGAGCGCCGCCTCTGGCGCGCGTCCGCGATGGACGAGGTCGAGATCACCGAGGAGGACGTCCGGGCCGCACGCCACGGCTACTACGCGAGCCTGGCCTACGTCGACGAGCGGATCGGCGAGGTTCTGGACGCGCTCGAGGCGTCGGGGCTCGTCGAGGACGCGGTGGTGATCTTCGTCTCCGACCACGGCGACCTCCTCGGCGAGCGCGGCCTCTTCTACAAGATGTCCTTCCGCGAGCACGCGGCGCACGTGCCGCTCCTCGTGCACGCGCCCGGGCGCTACGCGGCGCGGCGAATCCGGGAGCCGGTCTCCCTCGCAGACCTCGCGCCGACGCTCGCCGATTTCGCCCGTCCCGGGCTCGCCGAGGAGCTGCCGCGGGCCGTCGACGGCCGCAGCCTCGTGCCCTTGCTCGAGGGGGCGCCCGAGGATCCGAGGGCGACGGTGCTCGGTGAATACCTCGCCGAGGGTGTCGCTGCGCCGATGGTGATGATCCGGCGCGGCCGCTGGAAGTTCATTTCGACGCCGAGCGATCCGGACCAGCTCTTCGACCTCGAGGAGGATCCGCTCGAGCTCCGCAACCTCGCCCAGGACGCCGGCTCCCACGACGTCGTCTCCGACTTCCGGGTCGACGTGGCCTCGCGCTGGGACCTCGAGGCGCTCGATCGCGCCGTCCGGGAGAGCCAACAGGCACGGCTCGCGGTCTTCCGCGCGCTCCAGCAGGGGAAGGTCCAGCCCTGGGACTTCCAGCCCTCGCGGTCCGCCGCCGCGCAGTACACGCGGAACACGGCGGACGTCGCCGACCGCGAACGGCTCGCACGCTTCCCCCCTTTTCCGAGCTCGTGAAGGCGGCGGTCTGCCGCTCGTTCGGCGCTCCCCTCCACGTCGAGGAGCTGCAGCTCGACTCGCCCGACACGGGCGAGCTCCGGGTCGAGCTCGCCGCCTGCGCGATCTATCACAGCGACGTCGCCTTCGCGGAGGGCGCGTGGACGGGGCGCTGCCTCAACGGGCACGAAGCCGCAGGGATCGCGCGCGAGCTCGGGGAGGGCGTGACGAGCGTTCGTCCGGGTGACCATGTCGTCGTCGGGCTGCTTCGCTCGTGCGGACGCTGTTTCTTCTGCGTCCGAGACGAGGGGCACCTCTGCGAGGGGACGTTCCCCGCCGATCTGCGGTCGCGCCTGCACAGTCAGCGCCGCGCTCTCGCCGGCGGGCACGAGAGCGGCCGATCGGTGCGCGAGCGAATGCGTCGTGCCCTCGAGCGCCAACAGTCCCGCTTCGCGGGTACAGAAGAGCAGGGTGTCGGAACGGTCGTCCGACACGGTGTGGTTCGTGTCCGGACTGAGCTCGAGCAAGTCGAGCGTGAGCTCGGAGTTATTCGACGGCGGGAACCGCCCGCGTTCGAGTCGCGATCAGCTCTCCCATCCCAGGTAGGCTGCCGTGCCTCGCTTGAAGAGACCACGGGCGATGACCAGCCTCTGGATCTCGCTCGTGCCCTCCCAGATACGGTCGACGCGGAGCTCGCGGTAGAAGCGCGCGGCTGGGTTTTCGACCAGATAGCCGCGGCCGCCGAAGACCTGGAGCGCGCGGTCGGCGACGCGGCCGGCCATCTCCGAGGCGAAGAGCTTGGCCATCGCGACCTTGCCGTGAACGATCTTTCGGTCCCGGAGAGCGTCGAAGGCGTGTGCGGCGTGGTACGTCAGCAGCCGGGCGGCAAGCAGCTCGGTGAGCGAGTCTGCGAGCTGGAACGAGATCCCCTGGTGCTCCACCAGCGGCGCTCCGAACGCCTCGCGCTGCATCGCCCACGCGCTCGCCTCGTCGAGGAGCCGCTCGGCGGCGCCGCAGCAGCGGGCCGCGATGAAGAGTCGCTCGACCGTGAACCATTCGCGCGCGCCTTCGCCGCCGCCTTCAGGAACCCGGTTCGTTTCCGGAACACGGCAGTTCCGGAAGACGATCTCGGGATGGTGATCGATGTAGGGGTCGTGCAGGAACCGAGGCGTGCGAACGATCTCGAGCCCCGGCGTCCGGGGCTCGACGAAGAACAGGAGCTGCTCGTCTCCGGTCGCGGCGAGCACGAGATAGAAGCCGGGGTCGCCTTCACTC
>VAWZ01000045.1:17025-28154 GCA_005888365.1 Actinomycetota bacterium | reverse complement strand
TCGCCGTTCACGACCCACTCGTCGCCTTCCCGAGTCGCGGTCGTCTCGATGCCGCTCACGTCCGAGCCGGCGCCGGGCTCCGTGATCGCCCATGCCTCGCGGTACTCGCCCCGTATGACGGGAGCCACGAAGCGCTCGATCTGCGCGGGCGTCGCGATCTCGAGTAGCTCGCGCGGGCCACGGTCGACGACTGCGAAGCCGAGGCCGTTCGTCGCTTTCCCAGATTCCTCCTCGAGGGCCACCTGTCCGAGCATGGAGAGCCCCTGTCCTCCGTGGTCGGGCGGCATGTTGAGCATCGCGAAGCCCGCTTCTCGTGCCTTGCGCCGAAGCTCGTCGACCTCGGTCGACTCGATCGTCCCGCGCTCCGCGATCGCCGCTTCCAGCGGGTAGACCTCGACCACGACGAAGCGGCCGACACGCTCCTTCAGCATGCGTACATCGGCAGGCAACTCGGGAACGATCACGTGAGCAGTTCCTCCTCGACGCATCCTGACCGTACGGTCAGGTGTGCGGCCGCGAGACTACGCGAAGGGCCGACTCGAGTGAGCTTCGCTCGTCTTCCCTCAGCGCGCGCGAACGACCGGACTCGCGGTCCCTCGCGACGAGCACCGCCTCGGACTCGGCGGCGAGGGTCCCGTCCGCCTTCCTGATCTCTTCGCGCAAGGTCAGGCTCGACGTCCCGATCCGCTCGAGGGAACACGTGACGACCACCCGCTCGTCCCCCAGCCGGAGCTCACGGCGGAAGTCGATGGCCACAGGGGCGAGCACGAAGTCCCACGGCTCACCCGCTCCGCCGAGCGCTCGCTCGAGCCACTCGTCGCGGCACTCCTCGAGGTAGGTCGCGTAGACGGCGTTGTTCACGTGCTCGTAGGCGTCCACGTCGCGCCAGCGGATCTCGATGCGCTTCTCGTTGGTCACGGCCGCAAGGATAGGAGGGCCTTCGGCGAAACGGGCGCTGTGCCGTCAGGGGAGTATTGGACGGAGGAAGGAGGGTCGGTGCTTCAGGCGATGCACACCGAGCGTTCGCCGAGGAGGTCGTCGTCGACGAGTCCCCGCTCGCCGTCGTTCCGGGCTCGCTCTCGCTCGACGTGGCAGCCGCGCTCGACCGGGTCGCGATCAAGCCGGGCGCGAGTGTCGTCGTGGTCGGGACGGGAGGCGTCGGGCTCAATGTCGTCCAGGCCGCCGCTCTCGCCGGGGCCGGGACGGTCGTCGCGGTCGACGTCTCGCCTGCGAAGCACACCGTGGCGGCGGCCTTCGGTGCGACGCACGACCTCGACCCGACGAACGGGATCCGGCTGCCGAGCTGCGCGGCCTCACGGAGGGACGCGGCGCCGACTTCGTCTTCGTCACCGTCGGCCGGTCCGACGTGATCGAGCGTGCCATCGGCTACACGCGGAGAGGGGGAACCGTCGTCGTGGTCGGAACGCCCCCCTCGCACGAGACGTTCGGCGTCGTCGCCGTCGACCTCGTGCACGACGACGTGCGCATCGTCGGCAGCAAGATCGGCTCCGGCTCGGGGTCCTTCGCGGGCGCGATCGCACGGCTCGTTCGGCTCTACGAGGACGGCCGGTTGAAGCTCGACGAGCTCGTCACGGCCCGTTACCCGCTCGCCCGGATCAACGACGCGATCGCCGCCGCACACGGTGACGCGCTCAGAAACGTGATCGTCTTCGACCGCGAGTGAGGATCGCGAGCATCGACTCCTTCGGGAACGAGCACGTCGCGATCGTGCGTGTCCGCACGGACGAGGGAGCCGAAGGCTGGGGGCAGGTCGCTCCCTTTCACGCCGACGTCACGGCTCAGGTCCTCCACCGCCAGATCGCTCCGCACGCACTCGGCCGCGACGCGCTCGACATCGAGTCGCTCGTCGACGACATCCCGGAGCGCGAGCACAAGTTTCACGGCTCGCACCTCTTCCGCGCCCTCGCCGGGCTCGAGACCGCGCTCTGGGATCTCAGAGGCAAGCTCGAGGGAAAGTCCGTCTGCCAGCTCCTCGGCGGGCGCCCGCGAGCCCTGCGTGCGTACGAGTCGAGCATGCGCCGCGACATCACCCCCGGCGGACGAGGCGGGACGACTCGCCGCCCTCCGGGAGCGAAACGGACTCGACGCGTTCAAGGTGCGGATCGGGAAGGAGTGCGGCCACGATGACGACGAATGGCCCGGACGGACCGAGGACGTCGGGCGCAGCGTGCGGTCGGTCCTGGGTGAAGAGGTCGCGCTGCTCGTCGATGCGAACAGCTGCTATTCCCCACGCAGGGCGGTGGAGGTCGGGCAGATGCTCGAGCAGCACGGTGTGTGCCACTTCGAGGAGCCGTGGCCCGTACTGGGAGCTCGGCTGGACGCGAGAGGTGACCGAGGCCCTCTCCCTCGACGTCGCGGGAGGAGAGCAGGACTGGGACCTTCGCGTCTGGCGCGAGGTGACGGAGTCGCGCGTCGTCGACGTCGTCCAGCCCGACGTCTGCTACATCGGCGGGTTGACTCGCGCGCTGCGCGTGGCCGCACTCGCCCGAGAGGCCGGTCTTCCGTGCACGCCGCACGCGGCGAACCAGTCCCTCGTCCTCGTCTTCACGCTCCACCTGCTGAGCGCGATCGAGAACCGCGGTCCCTACGTCGAGTTTTCCGTCGAGCCGGACGAGTACTACTCGTGGCAGACCGGGATGTACGAGCCGCGGCCCGAGGTCGTCGACGGCGTCCTGCAGGTGCCCGACGGCTCCGGCTGGGGGATCGAGATCTCCGAAGCCTGGCTCGCCCGGGCGGAGCGGCGGACGAGCGCCGTCTAAGCGCGAACCCACCCCCGGGCATCGTCGCGCGAGCTCCAGATCGACTGCACCTGCGAGAATCGCGCGCCGTGGCGGCGAATCTGGTCGAGCTGAGCGTAGAGCAGCGGGAGGTCCAGCGTCTTTGCTGCGAGTTCGCCGAGCGCGAGATCCGCCCCGTGTCTCTCGCTGTCGACGCGGCGGACACGGACATGCCCTGGGACGTCTGGCACAAAGCCGCCGCGCTGGGCCTCACCTCGCTCATGCTGCCCGCGCAGCTCGGCGGCGGGGGCATGGAGGACGCCTTCACCCAGGCGCTCGTGCAGGAGGAGCTCTGCTTCGGTTGTGCGGGCATCGGCAACCTGATCACCTCCAACGGCTTCTTCGCGAAGCCGGTGCTCGTCCTCGGCAACGAGGAGCAGGCCCGTCGGTGGGTGGAGCCGCTCGCGAGTGAGCGCCCTCCGCTGGGAGCGCTCGCGAGCACCGAGCCCGGAGTCGGCTCGGACGCGGCGGCGATTACAACGACGGCGGCCCGGGTCGATGGCGGCTACCTGCTGAGTGGGCAGAAGAGCTGGGTCTCGAACGCCGGCCCCGCCGACTTCTACGTCGTCTTCGCGACGGTCGCGCCGGGCACCCGCTCGAAGGGCATCACCGCCTTCGTCCTCGAGAAGGGGGATCCCGGCTTCGGCATCGGGCCGCCGATCAAGAAGATGGGCCAGCGGGCGATTGTCAACGCCGATCTATTCCTCGAGGACTGCTTCGTCCCCGAGGACCGGCGCCTGGGCGACGAGGGCGAGGGATTCCGCGGCCTCATGCGGACCTTCGACCACTCGCGCATCACGCTCGGCGCGGCGGCGACCGGCCTCGCGCGGGCCGCGCTCGAGTACGCGCTCGAGTACGCCAAGACGCGCGAGCAGTTCGGCAAGCCGATCGGGGAGCACCAGGCGGTCGGCTTCCGCCTGGCCGACATGGCGGTCCGTGTCGACGCCTCGCGGCTGCTCGTCTGGCGTGCAGCGCGCAGGGCAGATGCGGGCAAGGACGTCTCGCTCGAGGCGGCCATGGCGAAGCTGCATGCCTCGGAGGCCGCAATGTGGTGCACGTGGGCCGCTGTGCAAACCCTCGGCGGCTGGGGCTACTCGCGCGAGTACCCGGTGGAGAAGTGGATGCGCGACGCCAAGCTCGAGGAGATCGAGGAAGGCACCTCGGACATCCAGCGCCTGATCATCTCGCGCCTCCTCCTGGCGTGAAGCGCGACCTCCGGCCGCTCTTCGCGCCCCGCACGGTCGCCGTCGTCGGTGCGTCGGCGGACCCGTCGAAGTGGGGCAACGTGCTCGCGCGAGGAGCCCTGCGAGGCGCGCGTAGGCGGACGGTATTCCTCGTGAACCGTGCTGGCGGAGAGATCCTCGGCGAGCCGGCGTACACGTCGCTCGGGGACCTCCCGGTAGCACCCGAGCTAGCTGTGCTCTGCGTCCCCGCCGCCGGGTTCGCGCAGGTCGCGGACGAGGCCCTGGCCATCGGCACGCGGGCGATCGTCGGGATCACTTCTGGTCTCGGCGAGCACGACGAGCAGGGCCGGCAGGTGGAGGCGGCGGTCGCGGAGCGCGTGCGTGCAGCCGGAGCCGTGCTACTCGGCCCGAACTGCCTGGGGGTGTTCGACGCCGGCGAGAAGCTCGACCTCGGCTGGAGCGAGCTGCCGCCCGGGCCGGTCGCGCTCGTCTCCCAGAGCGGCAATCTCGCCCTCGAGCTCGCGCGTCTCGCCACCGCGTCCGGGCTCGGCTTCTCCCGCTTCGCGTCGCTCGGCAACCAGGCGGACCTGGTCGCAGCGGACTTCCTCGACGAGCTCGCGACCCACGAGCCAAGTCGCGTAATCGCGCTCTACCTCGAGGACTTCCGCGACGGCCGCGCGTTCGTGGACGCGGCCAGAGGCGCTGTCGACCGCGGGACGCGGGTGCTCCTTCTGAGCGGGGGCGTCAGTCGGGCGGGCGGGCGCGCCGCCTTCTCCCACACCGGCGCGCTCGTCAGCGACCCTCGCGCGATCGAAGCGGCCTGTCGTGCAGGAGGCATCGTCCGGGTGGAGACACCGAGGCAGCTAGTCGACGCCGCGCAGGCGCTCCTGTCCGGCCGCTTCCCGCGCGGGCGGCGAGTCGCCGTCTACGCCGACGGCGGAGGCCACGGCATCATCGCCGGCGACGTGCTGGCCGCGGCCGGGTTCGAGGTGCCCGGGCTCTCCGAGGCGACGACGACCGCCCTGCGCGAGCACCTCCCGCACACGGCCAGCGTCGCCAACCCCATCGACTTCGCCGGAGGGGGTGAGCGCGGCCTCGTCTCCTATGCCGACGCCGGCCGCCTGCTGCTTGCGAGCCCGGACGTCGACTCCGTACTCCTCACGGGCTACTTCGGCGGCTACGGGATCGACACGCCGGAGCTCGCAGACGAGGAGGTCGAAGCGGCTCGCGCGCTCTCCGCTGCGGCGCGTGAGGGGGACGGCGCACTCGTCGTTCACACCGCTTACGCGGATTCGCCGGCCGCCGCCGAGCTGCGCCGCGGGAGCGTGCCCGTCTACGCCGATATCGAGTCGGCGGTCGCGGCCCTCGACCTGCTCGCCGAGGAGGCGAAGCGCGAGCGACCGTCTCCGGACGTCGTTACGGTCGGGCGCCTCGACCCTCCCGCTCCTGGGTATGCGGGAACCCGAGCGTTCCTCGCCGCGGCCGGCGTCCCGATGGCGGAGGCCCGCACCGCCACCACGAGCGACGAGGCCCTCGCGGTCGCGGCGGAGCTCGGCTTTCCCGTCGTCCTCAAGGCGACGGACCACGTCCACAAGTCCGATGTTGGCGGCGTCATTCTGGGGATCTCCGACGAAGAGATGCTCACTCGAGCGTTCGCCGACCTCACGTCCCGCCTCGGCGCGGCGGAGCTCTCGGTCGAGCGGATGGCCCCCGTCGAGTGGGGCGTCGAGCTCATCGTCGGCGCGAAGCGGGATCCGCGCTTCGGGCCGGTCGTTCTGGCCGGCCTCGGCGGGCTGTACGCGGAGCTCTTCGACGACGCCGCGGTCGCGCTAGCGCCGATCGGCGAGGAGGACGCGGTGCAGCTGATCCGGTCGCTCAGGTCGGCGCCTCTGCTCGACGGTGCCCGCGGCCGCCCTCCGCTCGACGTGCGCGCCGCGGCTCGGGCAGTTGCCGCCGTCTCGCGTGCTGCCGCCTGTCCGGCTGTCTCGGAGCTCGAGGTGAACCCGTTGCTCGTCCTCTCCGAGGGCGTGCTCGGCCTCGACGCGAGGCTCCTGCTCTCGTCGTAGAGTCAGCTCCGGGTGAACACCGAGGTCTTCATCACCTGCGCGGTGACAGGTGTCGGCGCCACGACGGAGCGGTCCGAGCTCGTGCCGGTGACACCGCCGCAGATCGCCGACGCCGCGGTCGAGGCCGCGCAGGCGGGCGCGGCCGTCGTGCACATCCACGTCCGGGACCCGGAGACAGGAGGTCCGTCGCGCGACCCGGTGCTCTTCCGGGAGGTCGTCGAACGCGTTCGCTCCACGAACGTCGACGTCGTCCTCAATCTCACGGCGGGGATGGGCGGAGACCTCGTGCTGGGCGGCGTCGAGTCGCCTCTCCCACCGAATCCCGAGGGCACCGACATGGCGGGCGCGACGGAGCGGCTCGCGCACGTCGCCGAGCTGCGCCCGGAGATCTGCACCCTCGACTGCGGAACGATGAACTTCGCCGAGGGCGACTACGTCATGACGAACACACCCTCGATGCTGCGCGAGATGGCGCGGCAGGTGCAGGCGCTCGGCGTGCGCCCGGAGATCGAGATCTTCGACACCGGGAACCTCGTCTTCGCGAAGCAGCTGGTCGCGGAGGGCCTCGTCGACGAGCCCGTGCTCGTGCAGCTCTGCATGGGCATCCCCTACGGCGCGCCGGACGACCCGACGACGCTGCTCGCCCTCGTCCAGCAGATGCCTCCCGCATGGGTGTTCTCCGCCTTCGCGATCGGCCGGATGCAGCTGCCGTACGTCGCGCTGGCCGCGCTCGTCGGCGGCAACGTGCGCGTCGGCCTCGAGGACAACATCTGGCTCGAGCGCGGAGTGAAGGCGACCAACGGCATGCTGATCGAGCGAGCCGTCACGATCCTCGAGGCGATGAACGCGCGCGTGCTCGGGCCCGCCGAGGTGCGCGAGAGGCTTCGCCTGACGAAGGCCTGATGCGAGTCTCGCTCATCGGCGCGGGCGTGATCGGAGCCGGCTGGGCCGCCCGCCTCGTCGAGAACGGGGTCGACGCGATCGTCTACGACCCCCATCCCGAGGCGGAGCGCCGCCTGCGCCGGGTGCTCGCGAACGCCGAGCGGGCGTGGAGCCGCCTGACCCTCGCCCCGCGCCCTCGTGCCAGCGTCACCTTCGCGCCCTCGCTCGCGGAGGCGGTGCGCGAGGCCGACCTCGTCCAGGAGAGCGCACCGGAGGACGAGGAGGCCAAGCGCCGTCTCCTCCTGGAGGTCGAGGAGCACGCGCGTCCGGACGCGCTCGTCTGCTCCTCGACCTCCGGCCTCCTCCCCACGCGGCTCCAGGCGGGCATGGCGCACCCCGAGCGTTTCATCGTCGGCCACCCGTTCAACCCGGTCTACCTGCTACCGCTCGTCGAGGTGGTCGCAGGGGAGCAGACGTCGGAGGAGGCGCTCGAGCGGGCAACGGCGTTCTACGCGTCCCTCGGCATGAGACCGCTGCGGGTGCGCAGGGAGATCGAGGGCTTCCTCGCCGACAGGCTGCTCGAGGCGCTCTGGCGCGAGGCGTTGTGGCTCGTGCACGACGACGTCGCCACCGTGGAGGAGCTCGACGACGCCCTGCGCTTCGGCCCGGGCCTTCGCTTCGCGCAGATGGGGACGTTCCTCACGTACCGCATCGCCGGAGGCGAGGAGGGGATGCGCCACTTCCTCGCGCAGTTCGGCCCCGCGCTCGAGTGGCCGTGGACGAAGCTGACGGACGTCCCCGAGCTCACGCCCGAGCTGGTCGAGAAGATCGCCACGCAGTCCGATTCGCAGGCGGAAGGGCTGTCGATCGACGAGCTCGAGCGGATCCGGGACGACAATCTCGTCGCCCTCCTGCAGGCGCTGCGCGCCCACCGCTACGGCGCGGGCGACGTCCTCGCCCAGCACGAGGCGCGCCTCTTCGCTGCCGCCGGCGCCGACCGCACACCTGCCGCCCTGCGGCGGCCGCTCCACCTGTACGAGACCGTCGTCCACCCCGATTGGGTGGACTACAACGGGCACCTGACGGAAGCCCGCTACCTGCATATCTTCGCAGAGGCGACGGATGCCTTCCTGCGCCACGTCGGGCTCGACGCCGACTACCTCGCGGGCGGGCACAGCGCGTACACCGTCGAGACGCATCTGCGCCACCTGCGCGAGGTCGCGGCGCCCGAGCCGCTCGAGGTCCGGACGCAGGTCCTGGGAGCGGACGAGAAGCGCCTGCACCTCTTCCATGTCATGTCGCACGTGCGAACCGGCGACACCCTCGCCACCGCCGAGCACCTCCTCCTGCACGTCGACACGGCTGCCGGACGAGCCTCCCCCTGGGTCGAGCCCCTCGCCGGGCGCGTCGCCGAGGCGGCGGCGCTCCACGCCGAACTTCCGGTTCCGGACGGCGCCGGCAGGGCGGTCGTCCGGCTAGGCGCCTAGCAGCGCGACCCCTGCGACGACCAGGACCGCACCGACCACTCGCGGCATCCCCACCCGCTCGCGGAGCACCGGGGCGGCGAGCGCGGTGGCGATGACAACGCTCGTCTCGCGCACCGCGGCGACGGAGGCCGCGGGAGCCCGGGCGAGCGCGGCGAGCACCAGGACGTAGGCGCCGAACGTCGCCAGCCCGGCAGCGGCCGTTATAGGTCGCACGGCGTTGCGGACCGCAGGCACTCCGCGACGCCGGAGCGTCAGCGCGAGGAAGGCCACCGTCGGCACTATCATCGACAGCTCCTGGTACACGACCGGCGACGCGTAGCGGATGCCGTACTTGTCCACGAGGGTGTACGAGGCGATGCAGACGGCGACCGCGAGCGCGAGCAGCAGGTCGACGGTCCCCGTGTGGCCGCCGATCCCGCGGACGAGGAGCACCCCGCCCGCGATGAGCAGCACGCCGAGGACCTGCGCCGCGGATGTTCCGGTGCCGAGGAGGACCACGCTCGCGACGAGCACGAGCACGGGCGCACCTCCTCGTGCGATCGGATAGACGAAGGAGAGATCGGCGCGGGCGTACGCCGCAGTCAGGAAGGCGAAGTACGTGAGCTGGAGGAGCGAGGTGACGGCGAGGTACGGCCAGACCTGCGGCTCGGCCCTCCAGGTGAGCGCGGCGACGGGGGCGAAGGCGAGCAGGCCCACGCCGAGGGCCACGGCGGTCGCAGCCTGGATGTCGCGGGTCCCGGCGAGCACGAGGTTCCAGAACGCGTGCAGGAACGCGGAGCCGAGGGCGAGCCCGAGGGCGAGGCCGGACATCGGCGAGCAATCCAATCAGGACGCGGGAGATTCGGCAGGATCCGACAGTGAGCCGTCCCGACACGATCGACGTCCTCTCCCGCTCCCGCTTCGATCTCCTCGTCGTCGGCGGCGGCATCATCGGCTCGGCGGTGGCCGCGCACGCCGCCCGCCTCGGGTTGTCGGTAGCGCTCGTGGACGCCGGCGACTTCGGGGGCGGCACCTCGAGCGCGTCCTCGAAGCTCGTGCACGGCGGCCTGCGCTACCTCCGCCTCGGAGACGTCCGGCTCGTGCGCGAGGCGCACCACGAGCGGCGAGCGCTGACGAAGATCGTCGCCCCGCGCCTCGTGCACCGGATCCCGTTCCTGCTCCCGCTCTACGAGGACGGCCCGTATCGGCCGGCGGTCGTGCAGAGCGCCATCCTCTTCTACTCCGCACTCGCCCGCTCGCGCCTCAACTGGCTCGTGCAACCGGCTCGCGCTCGCGAGCTGGTGCCGTCGCTGCGCAGGGAGCGGCTGCGAGCGTGCGCGCTGTACGCCGACGCCTGGACGAACGACGCGCGGCTCTGCCTCGCGAACGTGCGTGCCGCCTCCGAGGCCGGCGCCTACGTCCTCAACCGGGCGGAGGTGGTGGAGCTCCGGAAAGCCGGCGGCCGCGTGGTGGGCGCCGAGCTGCGTGTCGACGGCGAGCTCGTGAGCGTGGAGGCGCGCACCGTCGTGAACGCGGCGGGTCCATGGGTCGACCGGATACGAGGGCTCGAGAATCCCGCTGCGGGGACGTCGGTCCTCCTGACGAAGGGCGTACACGCACTCGTGCCCGCCGCCGGGCCCTGGCGCGCCGCGCTGACCATCCCTCAGGACCAGGTGCGCGTTTCCTTCGCGGTGCCCTTTTACGGAATGCTGCTCCTCGGCACCACTGACACGCCGCACGAGAGAGAACCGTCGCAGGTCGCGGTCGAGCCGGCAGACGTCGAGCAGGTCGTCTCCGAGGCGGCCGTGGCCGTCGATCCGTCCCTCGTCGCCGGAGAACGCGTGCGCGCGACTTTCGCGGGCCTGCGCGTGCTCCCCGCGGAGGCGCGGGAGAGCGTGAGCGTCCGCCGCGAGACCGTGATCAGCTGGGGCAGTGCCGGCATGCTCAGCGTTGCCGGCGGGAAGCTCACCACCTACCGTCGGATCGCGCTCGGTACGCTCGAGCGGCTCCGTCCGGAGCTTGGCATCCATGTCGTCGACCGGCGTCCCTGGCCACTCCCAGGAGTCGGCGATGCTGCGTCTTCGCCGCTCCCGGGTGAGCTCAACCCGGCTCTGCGCGACCACCTCCTGCATCTCTACGGGACGCTGACGACGCAGGTGCTCGAGCCCGCACGAGACGATCCCACCCTGCTCGAGCCGCTTCACCCCGAAGGACCGGACATCGCCGCGCAGGCGCTGTACGCCGCGACCCACGAGTGGGCGCTGAGAGCGGAGGACGTCGTACGCAGGCGGACGACGATCTTCTACCGCGGGCTGGCCGGCGACGACGTCACGCGTCGCGTCGAGGAGCTGATCGGGCGCGCTGCGGTGGCCGCAGCCCGCTAGCGGCTCTCCAGCTGTGCGTATGGACAAGCGAGGGTGACGCCTGATATATGAGCGGCGCGCGTGATCGCGGTTGCCTGTTCATGATCGTCCCGCGCGGGAACGGGTCCGCGGCGTGGGAGACCGCATGACGGAGGCGGCGGGAACGCTCGCGGCACCGGAACAGGGCGCGGAGCGCGCGAGCCCGCCGATCATTCGAGCCGACGGAGTTTGGAAGGTTTTCGGCCCGAAGCCGGGACGCCTGGTCGGATCAGAGGAGGCGCTTCTACCTCGCGGGGAGCTTCGCGAGAAGACCGGCTGCGTCGTCGCCGTGCGCGACGTCTCGATCGAGGTGTACCCCGGCGAGGTCTTC
>VAWZ01000045.1:5506-16940 GCA_005888365.1 Actinomycetota bacterium | reverse complement strand
GCCGAGCTCCGGAATCTTCGACGTCATTCCGTCTCCATGGTGTTCCAGCACTTCGGGCTGCTCGCGCATCGCCGGGTGGTCGACAACGTCGCGTTCGGGCTCGAGGTTCAGGGCATGGGGAAGTCCGAGCGCCTCGTACGGGCGACGGAGGTCCTGCGCCTCGTCGGTCTCGAAGATGCGGCGAACCAGTTCCCGGACCAGCTCTCGGGAGGCATGCAGCAGCGCGTTGGGCTCGCCCGGGCGTTTGCCGTGAATCCGCAGGTGATGCTCTACGACGAGCCGTTCAGCGCACTCGACCCGCTGATCCGCCGGGACATGCAGGACGAGGTCCGCCGGCTGCAGCGCGAGACGGGGAAGACGATGGTCTTCATCACGCACGACCTGGCCGAAGCGCTTCGGCTCGGCGACAGGATCGCGATGATGCGGGACGGCGCCATCGTGCAGCTCGGCACGCCCGAGGACATCGTCGGAGCCCCCGCCAACGACTATGTCGCGAACTTCGTGCGCGACGTTCCACGGAGCCACGTCCTCACCCTGCGCTGGGTCATGCGGGAGCCCGAGCCGGGTGAGCGGACGGACGGACCGAGACTCGATGTCAAGACGACGATCCTGCAGGCGATTCGCGTCGCCGGAGCGAGCGAGCGGCCCGTGTGTGCCGTCGAGGACGGTCGGATCGTGGGCATCGTCGATCGCGATTCGGTGCTGCGCGCGATCGCGGGCGAGGAAGCATAGCGGTTGTCGGTCGCCGGTGAAGTCATCGTCCGCGCACCGGCGATCGACCACCGGCCATGGTGGAGAGGACGGCTCGTCCAGTGCGCGTCCGTCGTCGCGCTCATGTACGTCGCCTACCGGGTCTGGAACCTCCAATACCCCTGGCCAGCGTGGCTCGAGTGGAATTCGCTGGGCGGCTACCTCGACAACTTCCAGGTCTGGCTCTCCGACAGTCGCAACGCCGCGAATCCGAGCTTCGTCTTTTCGATCTTCAACGGCTTCAGCTCCTTCCTCGAGCACCTGGTGACATGGTTGAACACTCTCCTGCTCGACCTCACGTGGGTCGGGACGACAGCCGCGTTCGTGCTGATCGAGCTTCGTTTCGGAGGCGCACGCGCCGCGCTCGGCGTCCTCGCGGCGTTTGCCTCCTTTGCGCTGATGGGGCTGTGGGAGCCGAGCATGGAGACGCTGGCGCTGATGCTTGCAGCCGTCGGTCTGTCGCTCCTCGTCGGGGTGCCCATGGGCGTGCTTGCAGGGCGGTCGGACCGGTTCCTGCGTGCGATCACGCCGGTACTCGACGCGGCTCAGATCGTGCCTGCATTCGCGTACCTGCTGCCCGTCGTGATCCTGTTCTCCGTCGGCCCGGCCGCCGCGGTGATCACGACGATGATCTACGCGGTGCCACCTGCGGTACGGATCACAGCACTCGGGATCCGCGGGGTCGCGAAGAACACGGTCGAGGCGGCCGAGGCACTCGGCTCGACCGAGCGACAGGTGCTTACGAAGGTCCAGATGCCGCTCGCGCGTCGGATGCTGCTCCTCGGGGTCAACCAGACCATTCTCTTCGCGCTCTCGATGGTCGTGATCGCAGGACTGATCGGGGGCGGCGGCCTCGGAGCCGTCGTGACGAACGGCCTCTACTCGAACCCGGCGCTGGCGATCCTCGCCGGCTTCGCCATCGTGATCATGGCGATTGCCCTCGACCGTGGAACCGAGGCGATTGCCGACCGCACCGACCCGGTCCGCCGCCATCTGACCGACGCGAAGCGAAGACGGCTCCGCCTGCTGACTCTTGCGACCGCCTTCGCGATCGTGACGATCGTCGCCGTCTCCCGCTCACTCGGCGTCGGCACGCTCTACGGCGGTCGAACTGCCCAGGACTGGCTCCTCGCGCAGGTCCAGTCCGCGCTCGACTACGTGCAGAACCCCTCGGCGTTCCTCTTCAGCGTCACGGAGCCCGCCGGCAACTTCCTCATCGAGCACGTTCTGTTGCCCCTCCAGCAATTCCTGGTCGAGACGCCCTGGCTCGTCACCCTCGCAGGATTGACCGCCATCGCATTCGTGCTCTCGGGCCTGCGCCCTGCGCTCACGACATTCGCGATGCTCGCCTCGATCGGGGTCCTCGGCATGTGGGAGCCGGCGATGGACACGCTCTCGCAGGTGCTCGTCGCCACGCTGATCACCGTCACGATCGGCTTCGCGTTGGGTGTGTGGGCCGCCGAGAGCAGGATCGTCTCGCGGGTGCTCCGGCCGGTCAACGACGTCCTGCAGACGCTTCCGCAGCTCGTCTACATCATTCCCTTCGTCTACCTGATGCCCGTCTCGATCGTGCCGGGCATCGTCGCCAGCGTCCTCTACGCCTTTCCTGTGGTCGAGCGGCTGGTGGAGCGGGGCGTGCGGGACGTGGCACCGGATGCGGTCGAGGCGGCCGGTGCCTTCGGCGCGACGCGTCGCCAGACGCTCGTGAAGGTTAAGGTCCCGCTCGCAGGCGACGCGATCATGCTCGGTGTCAATCAGGGGATCATCATGGTGCTCGCCGTCGTCGTCATCGGCGGTCTGGTGGGCTCCGGCGGGCTCGGCTACCTCGTCGCCCAGGGGCTCCAGCGCGGCGAGTTCGGATTGGGGGTCATCGCCTCACTCGCGATCCTCGCGCTGGGCATCGCGCTGGATCGCGTCACGCAGGGCACTCGGCGCGCGCGGAAGGTAGGCGACGAGCGGTGATGGTCATTGGACGAGGCATCGAGTCACGAGAGAAGGAGGGCAACATGTCGAAACGTCTTGCGAGCGGCCTCGGGGCCGTTCTCGCACTCGCCGCGGTCTTCGCGGTGTGGGTCGTCGGGAGCGCGGCTGCCGGCAAGGCCGCGTGCGGCACGGTCGTGCTCAACGAGCAAGCGTGGGCCGGATCCACGGCGAACACGTACGTGGCGAAGTACGTGCTCGAGAAGAATTTCGGCTGCACGGTCAAGGTCACGCAGATCACGGAGATTCCCGTCTACCAGGCGATGGCGAGCGGGAAGGTCGACGCCGTGCTCGAGGACTGGCAGCACGTCGCCCAGTACAAGCAGTTCGTGACGAAGCAGAAGACGGTCGTGCTCGTGGGATCGAACGGCCTACAGGGCCACATCGGCTGGTTCATCCCCAAGTACCTCTTGAAGCAGTATCCGCAGTTCAAGACGTGGAACAAGAGCCCGGAGTCCGGCTCCCAGGGCATGTTCCTCGGCGGCGATCCCTCCTACGAGCAGAAGGACACTCAGCTGATCCAGGCGCTCGGCTTGAACTTCAAGCACGTGACCGTCGGCGCCGAGCCGGCCGAGGTCGCCCGCTTCACGCAGACGATCAAGCAGCACAAGCCCGTGATCTTCTACTGGTGGACGCCGCAGTACCTGAACAAGAACCTCGACCTCGCCGAGGTCAAGCTGCCGGCGCGGTTCAAGGGCTGCCAGGACGATGCGAGCGCGGGCGGCAACGTCAAGCAGTACCGCTGCGCGTATGCGACCTACCCGCTCGAGAAGCTCTTCAGCAAGAAGTTCGCGACGAGCGGCTCCCCCGCCGTGAGCTTCCTGAGGAAGTGGCGCTGGCCGTCGAATGTCGACCAGAACTACGTCGCCAACCTCATCGCCGGCCAGCACATGGATCCCGCCAAGGCAGCGGAGACATGGATCAAGGCGCACCCGGCATTCGTCAAGACATGGCTCGGGAAGTAGGCGTCTGAGCTCTCGATCACAACGAATGGAGCTCGAGCTCGGCTCGGGCTCCATTCGCCACGTCCAGCAATGACTTCGACACCGCATTCGGCGACCCTGATCTCGCACGCGAGAAGCGAGGCGTGACGAGCGCCCTACCTCGCACGGCCAGCGCCGTCGTGATCGGCTGCGGGATCGTCGGCTCGAGCGTGGCCTATCACCTCACGAGGGAGGGCTGGAGCGACGTCGTCCTCCTCGACAAGGGCCCGCTCCCGAACCCGGGCGGCTCGACGGGCCACGCCTCGAACTTCATCTTCCCCGTCGACCACTCGAAGGAGATGACGGCGCTGACGCTCGAGAGCGTGCGCCAGTACCGCGAGCTCGGGGTCTTCACCGGGTCAGGAGGGATCGAGGTCGCGCGCACCAAGGAGCGGATGCAGGAGCTCGCGCGGCGGATGTCCTCGGCCAAGGCGTGGGGCGTCGAGCCCGTCTCCCTGCTCACGCCGGCCGAGGTGAAGGAGCTCGTCCCCTTCATCGAGGAGAGCGTGATCCTCGGCGGCTTCTACACGCCGTCGGTCGGAGTCGTGGACTCCCTGCAGGCGGGCACGCTCATGCGGCAGCGCGGACAGGAGAAGGGCGCGCTGACGGTCCTCGCGAAGACGGAGGTGACCGGCATCGAGGTCGAGGGCGGTCGGGTGCGCCGCATCCGGACGACGAGCGGCGAGATCGAGGCCGAGGTGGTCGTGATCGCCTGCGGCGTCTGGAGCCCCAAGCTCGCACGCATGGCCGGAGCGGCGATCCCGCTCACGCCCGCGGTGCACCAGATGATCGACATCGGGCCTTCCCACTGGTTCGCGGAGACGGAGAAGGGCATCGAGTTCCCCATAGTCCGGGACATGGATACGAACATGTACGAGCGCCAGGAGGGAACGGGGCTCGAGATCGGCTCGTACGCCCACCGCCCGATCCTCTACGAGCCCGACGACCTTCCCTCGGTCGAGGAGGCGGCGCTGACGCCGACGGAGTTCCCCTTCACTCAGGATGACTTCACGCCCCAGATGGAGCACGCGCTCGAGCTGATGCCCTCGATCGTGGGCGACGAGCAGGCCGGCATCAAGTACGCGATCAACGGGATCCTCTCGCTGACCCCCGACGGGATGCCGATCCTCGGGGAGATGCCGGAGGTGAAAGGGCTCTGGTCGGCGGCTGCGGTCTGGGTCAAGGAGGGGCCCGGCGTCGGGAAGGCGCTCGCCGAGTGGATGGTTCACGACGAGCCGGAGATCGACCTGCACACCTCGATGTCGCCCGCTTCCACGAGCACCAGAAGACGCGGGCGCACGTCAACGCGCGGACGGCGGAGGGCTTCAACAAGACCTACGGCATCGTCCACCCGTCCGAGCAGTGGGAGTCGAACAGGAACGTGCGGCTGCCTCCGTTCTTCGAGCGCGAGAGCGAGCTCGGGGCCGTCTTCTTCGAGGTCGCCGGCTGGGAACGTCCCCACTGGTACGAGTCGAACGCGCCGCTGCTCGACGAGTTCGGGGAGCGCGTCGCGCGCCGGGAGGCGGAGTGGGACAGCCGCTGGTGGTCGCCGATCATCAACGCCGAGCACCTGGCGATGCGAGAACGGGTCGCGATGTTCGACCTCTCGGCCTTCTGCATCTTCGACGTCCTCGGCCCTGGCGCGCTCGCGGCGCTCCAGCGCGTCTCGATGCGGCAGATGGACGTGCCGCTCGGGCGGGTCGTCTACACGCCGTGGCTCAGTCCGGGCGGCGGCTTCAAGGCCGACCTGACGGTCATGCGGCTGGGCGAGGAGCAGTTCCGGGTCGTGACGGGTGGAGCCCACGGCATGGGCGACCGCAAGTGGCTGCTCGACCATCTGCCCGAGGATGGCTCCGCCCGCGTCGCCGATCTCACCAGCAGCTGGACCACGCTCGGGCTCTGGGGGCCGCGGTCACGCGACGTGCTCTCGAGCCTGACGGGCGACGACGTCTCGAACGAGGGGTTCCGCTTCGCGACCTGCAGGACGATCGAGGCCGGCCCGCTCTGCATCCTCGCGTCGCGTATCTCCTACGTCGGCGACCTGGGGTGGGAACTCTACGTCCCGGTCGAGCAGGGGGCGCGCCTCTGGGACGTCGTCTCGGAGGCGGGCGAGCCGCATGGTCTCGTGCCGGCCGGGATTGGCGTGTACGGGACGACCGGTCGCCTGGAGAAGTGCTACCGCGCGTTCGGAGCCGAGCTCGAGAGCGAGTACACCGCGATCGAGGCCGGGATGTCGGGAGCGAAGGTGAAGGACGAAGACTTCGTCGGGAGGAAGGCTCACCTCCGGCAGCGCGACGAGGAGCCCGCCGCCGTCCTCTGCACGCTGACCGTCGACGACCACACGTCGTCCTCGGGACAGAACCGGTACACGCTCGGCCGGGAGCCGATCGTGACGCGCGACGGCGAGCCGCTTACGGACGCGAAGGGCCGCCGCTCGTACGTCACGAGCGCGGGCGCCGGGCCGTCGGTCGGCAAGCACATCCTCCTCGCCTACCTCCCTCCTGAGGGCGCGAAGGTGGGTGAGGAGCTCGCCGTCGAGTACCTCGCTGAGCGTTATCCGGTCACGGTGGCCGTCGTCGGGCCGACGCCGCTCTTCGACCCGGAGAACGAGCGCGTGAGGAGCTGAGTGCGCGTCCTGGTGTGTGTCAAGCGGGTCCCGATGACGGGCGGACGCATCGTCCTCACAGAGGACGCCCAGGAGATCGACACCGCGCATCTCGGGTTCACGATCAGCCCGCACGAGGAGTGCGGGATCGAAGAGGCGGCCCGGTTGATCGAGGCGCACGGAGGCGAGTCGGTGGTGCTGACGCTCGGCGCGGCGGAGGCCGAGGAGCAGCTCCGCGACGCGATGGCGCTCGGCATCGACCGCGCGCTGCACCTCGACAGCGAAGGGAGCGAATGGGACGGACAGGCGACGGCGGAGGCGATCACGAACGCGATCCGCGCCGAAGAGGCCGCATCGGGCACGTTCGACCTCGTCTTCTTCGGGAACGAGTCGGCGGACGCCGGCGGCTTCCAGGTCGGCATCCGAGTCGCGCACGCGCTCGGGCGCCCTTGCGTCACGGGGCTCAAGGGCATCGCAGTCGAGGGCTCGGGGGTGCGCTGCGAACAGGAGGTCCCGGGCGGACGGGACGTCTATCGCATCCCCTTCCCTGCAATCGTGACCGTTAAGGAGGGCCTCAACCTCCCGCACTACCCGTCGGTGCCGGCGAAGCTCCGAGCGCAGCGCCAGCCGGTCGACACGGCCACCCCGGCACGTCAGGAGCAGCGGCTGCGCAAGCTCCGGCTCGTCGTGCCGGAGAGCCGCGGTAAGCGGGCGGAGGTGCTCGGGGAGGGACCCGCCGCCGCGGAGCGGGTGGTCGAGGTGCTGCGGGAGATCGGGGTCGCCTAGTGCGCGCGCTGGTCGTCATCGAGCGGCTGGCCGACGGAGTCGACGAGCTCTCACTGCAAGCGCTCGCCTTCGGGCGCGGGCTCGCGGGAGGGCCCGATGTGCACGCACTCGCGGTCGGCGAAGGCGGCGCGGACCTCGCCCCGCTGCTCGGCGCTCACGGCGTCTCAGAGGTACACGTCGCCGAGCACGAGGCGTTCGTCTCGTACGCTCCGCCGGCCGTCGCACGGGCGGTGGTCGATCTCGTCGAGCGGCTCTCGCCGGGCCTCGTCCTCGCAGCCGGCAGCGACCGGGGCAACGAGGTGCTCGCCCGGGCCGCTGCCATGGTCGAGCTGCCCTTCGCCGCCAACTGCGTCGACGCAACGACGGGCGATCCGCTCCGCGTCACGCGGCAGCGCTGGGGCGGGAGCCTTCTCGAGGAGGCCGAGCTCGCGGGAGCGCCCGCGCTGCTCACCGTCGCGCCGCACGTCGTCGCCGCGGCTCCGGTCGACGGGGCGGAGGCGACGGTCGATACGTTCACTCCCACGCTCTCCCCAGACGAGCTCGCCGTCCGGGTCGTCGAGCACGTGCGGGCGGAGGCGGCCGGCGTCTCGCTCTCGGACGCCAATGTCGTCGTGTCGGGGGGTCGCGGCACGGGGTCGGCCGAAGGCTTCGCGGTCCTCGAGGAGCTCGCCGAGCTGCTCAGGGGTGCGGTTGGCTGCTCGCGCGCGGTGACGATGGCCGGTTGGCGCCCGCACACCGATCAGGTCGGGCAGACGGGGACGAAGATCGCTCCCGACATCTACATCGCGTGCGGGATCAGCGGCGCCACGCAGCATATGGCCGGGTGCAAGGGAGCAAAGAAGATCCTCGCGATCAACGTCGACCCCGAGGCGTCCATCATGGCGAGCGCCGACTACGCGGTCATCGGCGACCTGCGCGAGGTCGTCCCCGCCGTCTCGGCCGAAATCAGGAAGGCGAGAGGCACATAGCGACGCTCGCCTCGACCGCCGCCCTCGCCGCGGTGCTCGCGGTCAGCGGGTGGCTGTTCGTCCGGCGGACGCTCCTCCTGACGCGCCTCGTCCGCGCCGGGAAACCGGTCGAGCGCTTCTCCGACATGCCGGCGCGCGTGCGGAGCGAGGCGGTCGTCGTGCTCGCGCAGAAGAAGCTGCTGCAGCGGCTCATCCCGGGCCTCATGCACGCGTTCATCTTCTGGGGGTTCCTCGTCCTCTTCCCCACGATCCTTCTCGCGGTCGCATGGGTGGTCGCCCGGGAGCCCTCGCTCCGCTCCTCGTCACCTCTCGGATGGCTCGAGCGCCAGGGCTGGTACGCGCTCCTCGCGGACGTCTTCGTCGTACTCGTGCTCGTCGGAGTGGCGACCGCCCTCCTCATCCGCAAGGTGCAGCGGCCAGCACGATTCCAGGGCAGCCATCGCGGCGAGGCCGACCTGATCCTCGCGCTGATCGCGGGAGTCGTGACGACGCTCCTCCTCTGGCACGCCTCCCTGATCGCGGCTGACCTCAACCCCTGGCCGGCGGGCTGGTCCCCAGTCTCGAACGCGCTCTCCACGCTGCTCAGGACGGGAACGATCGCCGACGTCCTCGAGCGCGTCTTCGTGTGGACGCACGTTCTCCTCATCCTCGGCTTCCTCGCCTACCTCCCGCACTCGAAGCACCTGCACATCGCCGTCGCTGCGATCAACGTGTTCTTCGGAAGGACGCGCGCCGGTGGCCGGCTGGAGCCGCTGCGCTTCGACGCAGAGGAAGAGGCGGAGCTTCGTTTCGGCGCAGGGACCGTGTCGGACCTGACGTGGAAGCAGGCGCTCGACGCGATGTCGTGCACGGAGTGCGGACGCTGTCAGGACGCATGTCCCGCGTGGGCGACGGGAAAGGCGCTCTCCCCGAAGCTCCTCGTCATGGGGCTCCGCGATCAACTGTTCGCCGAGGGGCCGGGCGTGTTGGCGGGCGCCGAAGCGACGCCACTCGTCCCGAGCGCAGTCACCGACGAGGTCGTCTGGGACTGCGTCACGTGCGGCGCGTGCGTTCAGGAGTGTCCCGTCTCGATCGAGCACATCGACCACATCGTCGACCTGCGACGCCACCTCGTCATGGTCGACTCACGGTTCCCTGGCGAGGCCGAGCCGATGCTCCGTGACGTCGAACGCGCGTCCAACCCCTGGGGCAAGCCTCAGGCCGAGCGGGCCGCCTGGGCCGAAGGGCTGGACCTCCGCGTCTTGAAGCCCGGGAGTCGTCCGCCCGACCTCCTCTACTGGGTCGGGTGCGCGGGCTCGTTCGACGAGCGTGCGCGGGACAGCGTCGTCGCCACGGCGCGCCTTCTGCGCCGCGCCGGCTTCGACCTCGCCATCCTCGGACCGCGCGAGTCGTGCACGGGCGACCCCGCGCGCCGGATGGGCAACGAGTACCTCTTCCAGACGCTCGCGGAGCAGAACATCCGCACGCTCGACGAAACGGGCGCGCGCACGATCGTTACGAGCTGCCCTCACTGCTTCAACACGCTCGCGAACGAGTACCCGGACTTCGGCGGCCGGTACGAGGTCCTCCATCACACGGAACTGCTCGCGGATCTGGTGCGCGGAGGGCGCCTCTCCCCCGCCGCCGGCGAGGCGGACATCACCTACCACGACTCCTGCTACCTCGCCCGTCACAACGACGTCGTCGCCGCGCCGCGCGAGCTCGTCGCCCGCATCGGACGGCCGCTCGAGATGGCGAAGAGCGGAAAGCGGACGTTCTGCTGCGGGGCAGGCGGCGCGCACATGTGGATGGAGGAGCGCGGCTCGGCGATCAACGAGGAGCGTGTGCGCGAGGCGGCCGAAACGGGGGCGGAGACACTGGCGGTCGCGTGCCCGTTCTGCACCGTCGACGATGGCGTCCGCCAGAGCGGCCGAGACCTCCGCGTGGCCGACGTCGCGACCCTTCTCGACGAGTCGGTGAGCCGGCGCGAGGCCCAGGTCGCCGCGTCCGCATCGTGAGACTGCCGTTCCACGATATGATCCCGCGCCGATGGTGGCGCGAACCGGGACGAAGGCGATCGATCGCGCCGCACAGTTGCTCGTCCGCGTCGTCGAGAGCCGCGATCCCGAGACCGTCGGAGAGCTTGCCGAGACGACAGGTCTCCCCCGGAGCACCGCGTCTCGCCTCGTCGCAGCCCTCGAGCGCCAGGGCCTCGTTCAGCGCAACAGCCTGCGCGGGGACGTGCGTCCCGGCCCCGTGCTGGTCAGCTTCGCCCGGCGCACGCCGCCGAGCGCGGACCTCGTGGAGCTCTGCGGGGAGTCGCTCGACCGGCTCGCGGCGGCAACGGGCGAGACGGTGAACCTCGCCGTGCCGTCCCCACGCGGCGTCGAGCAGCTCGCACAGCGGGACAGCCGTCACTTCCTCGGCTCGACGAACTGGGTCGGTCGCACCGTGCCCTACCACGCCTCGGCGGTCGGCAAGGTCTTCCTCGCCTACCGGGCTGCACCGATGCCGGACACCCTCGAGCCGCTGACATCCCGGACCTTCGCCGACCGAGAGGAGCTCGACCGCGAGCTCCAGGAAACACTGGAGCGAGGCTACGCGACCGCGGTCGAGGAGCTCGAGCCGGGCCTGTGGGCGATCGCGGCTCCGCTGCACGGCGAGTCGACCGTCCTCGGCGCCGTGAGCATCTCCGGCCCCACGATTCGACTGCAGGACGGCCTGCTCGAGGAGCTCGGCCGGCTACTCGTCGCGGAGGCGGAAGGCGTCTCCGCGCGTCTTCAGGAACCTTCGAGGAGGGAGGAGCGTTGAGCCCGATCAACGAGCACCCGGAAGTGCTCTTCTACTCGCGCATTCGCCAGTCGCCGTACTTCTACGCGTCTCGCAAGCACGGCGTCCAGATGTACAGCTTCTACAACCACATGTACCACCCGCGCCACTACGGGGACCCGGTAGAGGAGTACTGGCAGCTCCTGAACGGCGTCACGCTGTGGGACGTCGGCGTCGAGCGGCAGGTCGAGATCACTGGTCCCGACGCTTTCACGTTCACGAACATGCTCGTCCCGCGCGACCTGAACAAATGCGCCGTCGACCAGTGCAAGTACGTCTTCGTCACCTCGCCCGAGGGCGGCATCCTCAACGACCCGGTCCTCCTCCGCCTCGGCGAGAACCATTTCTGGCTCTCGCTCGCGGACAGCGACATCCTGCTCTGGGCCTCGGGAGTCGCAGTCAACGCCGGGCTCGACGTGAAGATCGGCGAGCCCGACGTCGGGCCGGTGCAGGTGCAGGGGCCAAAGTCGAAGGACGTGCTGGTCAGCTTCGCCCGGCGCACGCCGCCGAGCGCGGACCTCGTGGAGCTCTGCGGGGAGTCGCTCGACCGGCTC
>VAWZ01000045.1:585-5454 GCA_005888365.1 Actinomycetota bacterium | reverse complement strand
CTACCTGAAGAACGCGAGCCAGGACGGCGTGAAGCTGTGGGACGCCATCCTGCAGGCCGGAGAGCCGCACGGGCTCACCGTCATCGGCCCGTGCCACATCAAGCGGATCGAGGCCGGCATCCTCGCCCTCGGCTGCGACATGTGGTTCGACACGAACCCGTACGAGGTGGAGATGGGCTACGAATGGATGGTCGATCTCGAACAGGAAGCCGACTTCATCGGCAAGGAGGCGCTCAAGCGGATCAAGGCGGAGGGGATCTCGCGCAAGCTCGTAGGAGTGGAGATCGGCGGGCCAGGCCTCGGCAGCTACAACGACGGCGCAATGATCGACTACTTCCCGGTGTCGAAGGACGGGAAGCAGGTTGGGCGCGTCACCTCCGCCTGCTACTCGCCGCGGCTCGAGAAGAACATCGGCTACGCGATGCTGCCGATCGAACTCACGGTGTTCGGCACCGAGCTCGAGGTCGAGGCACCCACCGGCAAACAGGAGGCGGTCGTCGTCCGGAAGCCGTTCATCGACCCGAAGAAGGACACCCCCAAGCAGGAGGTCGCGCTCACCGGAGCCGGGGAGGCGTCCCACGTCGACTGAGTCGCTTCCTGCGCTTCTCGCTCGGCCGCGGTACGAGGTCATCCCACTCGCGGGAGCCGAGGAAGAGGTCCTCGAGCACGTCCCGCTCGAGGTGAAGGTGACGGTGACGACGTCGCCGAGGAAGGGTCTCGAACCGACGCTCGAGCTTGCCGAGCGCCTGGCGGCCCACGGGTACACGGTCGTGCCGCATCTCGCGGCACGACACGTCCGCGACCGCGTTCACCTGGCGAAGATCGTCGATCGTGTCCGAGCGTTCGGCGCGACCGACGTTCTCGTCATGGCCGGGGACGCTCCGGAGCCCGCGGGAGAGTTCGAGGGGGCCCTGCCGCTTCTGCGAGCGCTGGCGGAGCTCGGGAGCCCGTTCGCGGAGGTCGGAATCACCGGGTATCCGGACAGCCACGCCTTCATCAGCGACAGCGCGACGATCAAGGCGATGTTCGAGAAGGAGGAGTTCGGCACCTACATCGTCAGCCAGATCTGCTTCGACCCGCAGGTGACGGCGGAATGGGTCGCGGCCGTCTGTGAGCGGGGCACGCGACTCCCCATCCACATCGGCCTCCCGGGCGCTGTCTCCCGGTCGAAGCTCCTTCGCGTATCCCAGCGCATCGGCGTCGGCGAGTCCATACGCCTCCTGCAGAACGACGGAGCAGGCGGGGACGACGACTTCGACCCCGGCCCGCTAGTCGAAGGCCTCGAAGCGAGCGTGCACGAGCGTCGCAACGTCGCCGGTTTCCATATCTTCACGTTCAACGAGCTCGAGAGGACCGAGTACTGGCGGCAGCGGATGCTCGCGCCCGTGCGGAGCAAGTGAGGAGGAAGGACCGATGGCGGTAGAGGTCGATCTCGTGCGAACGATGGAGGTTCCGACCCGGCTCGTGCACGGGCCGGGTGCGGTCGGGTCGCTCTCGCAGGCGCTGCAGGACTTCGGCGTCTCGCGTCCCCTGGTCGTCACGGACTCGGGGATCGTGGCGGCCGGGCTCCTCGACCGTCTGCTCGAGCACGTCGGCGAGCATTTCGTCTTCGACGAGGTCCGGCCCAACCCCGACATCGCGCTCGTCGACCGGGGCGTCGGCGTCTTCCGCGACTCGGGCTGCGACGGGCTCGTCGCGCTAGGTGGCGGCTCGTCGATCGACACCGCCAAGTCGATCGGCGTCGTGGCGGAGCACGGCGGCTCCATCCTCGACTACGAGTACGGGCGCACCCCGCTCGCGCGCCGGATCCCACCCCTCGCGGCCGTGCCCACGACCGCCGGCACCGGGAGCGAGGTGACGCTCTGGGCGGTGATCACCGACCACGACCGCGGCGTCAAGTTCAACGTCGGGGGTACGCCGCTGATCGGGCCGCATGTCGCGCTGATCGACCCCGAGCTCATGCTCGGCCTCCCGCCGGCGGTCACGGCGGCGACGGGCATGGACGCGCTCTCGCACGCGATCGAGTGCTACACGTGCGACTATCACCAGCCGTTCACGGACGCCGTGGCCCTGTACGCGATGGAGCTCGTGGGGCGCTGGCTGCGAAGGGCTGTCGAGGACGGCTCGAACCTCGAGGCGCGGACCCACATGGCCCACGCGGCGACCTTCGGCGGGATGGCGTACGGGACGGAGAGCGCAGGCGCCGCTCACGCGATGAGCCAGTCCGCGGGAGGGGTCCACGACTGCCCGCACGGCGCCCTCACCGCCCGCGTGCTCGGCCCGGTCTGCGAGTACAACGCCCCCGCGGATCCCGAGCGGTACGCCAGAATTGCCCGCGCGCTCGGCGCAGACGACGGCCGCGACACCCTCGAACTCGCGCTCGCCGGGGTCGAAGAGGTCTATCGCCTGACGGAGGACGTGGGGATCCCGACGATGGAGGCGCTCGGCTTCTCCGAGGACGAGATCCCGCCGCTCGCCAAGATCGCCTACGAGGATCCCCAGACCATCGGCAATCCGCGCGAGGTCAGCCAGGCCGACTACGAGGAGATCTACCGAAACGCGTTCTCGAGGGGCCGCACGTGAGCGTCACGACTCGGGACTACGGGATGGTGATCGGCGGCGCCTGGGCCGAGTCGGAGTCGGGGGCGCGATTCGAAGCGAGGAGCCCGGCGACCGGAGATGTCATCGGGACGGTCGCGGAAGGGACGCGCGAGGACGCGGGCCGGGCGATCGCCGCGGCGAACGCGGCGCGCCGCGACTGGGCCGCGAGATCCGCGTTCGAGCGAGCCGCAGCCCTCGAGCGCGTTGCAGACGTGATCGAGCAGCGCCGGGACGAACTCGCCCGGACGCTGACGCTCGACCAGGGGAAGCCGCTGCACGGCGAGGCCTACGGCGAGGTGGAGGAGCTCGTCGTCTACTGGCGCATGGCGGCCGCGGACGCGACCAGGCTCGCCGGCTCCATGCCGCCCTCCGTGGACGCCGCGAAGCGCATCCTCGCTTACCGCGTGCCGCGCGGAGTCGTCGGGATCATCACGCCGTGGAACTGGCCGTACACCATGCCCGCCGAGCTGATCGCGCCCGCCCTCGCAGCCGGGAACGCGGTGGTCTGGGTTCCCGCCCAATCCACGTCGGTATGCGCGGTCAAGCTCGCCGAGTGCATCGTGGACGCGGAGCTTCCCGCGGGTGTCTTCTCGATGGTGACCGGGCCTGGGCCCGTCGTCGGCGACGAGGTCGCAGCGAATCGAGGCACCCAGGCGATCGGGTTCATCGGGTCGATCGCGGCAGGGCTGCGGGTGGCCGAGCGCGCCGCCGGCAAGATGACGCTGCTCGAGCTCGGCGGGAACGGGCCGATGATCGTCTTCGAGGACGCGGACGTCGCCGCGGCCGCTGAGGCAAGCCTCGTCGCCTCGTTCCTCTGCGCCGGCCAGAGCTGCACCGCGGGAGAGCGATTCCTCGTACACGAAGCGGTGCACGACGAGTTCGTCGAGGCGCTACGCGCAGCGGTCGAGCGCTCGGTGCGTCTCGGCGACCCGTTCTCGGAGGAGACGACGATGGGCCCACTCAACAACGAGCCGACCGCGGAGAAGACCGACAGGCACGTCGCAGACGCGCTCGAGCGCGGAGCACAGCTCGTCGTCGGCGGTGCCCGCGCCGACGGCTTCCCGACCGATCTCTATTGGCAGCCGACGGTTCTCACGGATGTGACCGACGAGATGGAGGTCGCCCGCGAGGAGACATTCGGCCCGGTCGTCCCGATCACCCGGATCTCGAGCGACGACGAGGCCCTCCAGATCGCGAACACGTCGGACTACGGCCTGCTGACGGCGGTGTGGACGCGAGACCTCGCTCGGGGTCTTCGGTTCGCGGAGGCCGTCGACGCCGGCTGGGTGAACGTCAACGAGTCGACGAACTACTGGGAGAGCCACCTTCCCTTCGGCGGCCGCGCCGGCTCCGGCTCGGGCGTGGGAAGGGTCGGTGGCAGCCAAGTGCTCGAAGCCTTCACGGAGCCGAAGACGGTCGTGGTCACCCTCGGCTGAGCTCGCCGACACGACGGGCAGGAGCGGCGCGTCGCGCAGCGGTATCCCGGCTTCCTCGAAGGCTTGACGAAGCCGCTCGATTTCCTCGGAGTCTCGCCAGCTGATCAGGTCGGTCGCCGCCGCCGCGAGTTCGAAGCTTGCCTGCCGCGCAAGCGCCAGCGCCGCAAGCGCACGCACGTGCGCCCGCATCGAGAAACAGTCTGTTCAGACTGCGCGACCGAGTGACGTCGCGCCGATCGAGTTTTGCGTAGAACGGAGCATTGAGGTGGCCGGAGAACGGCGAGGCGACCGCCATCGGCAGGAATGTGTAGAAGCGCCCCTCGACCTGGAGTGTGTCAAGGCGCACCGCTGCCGTAACCTCGGAGTCGCCCTCCCACTCGAGCCAGCGATCATCCAGCTGACGCTCGGCGTGCGCCTGCTTGATCGCGGCCATGATCGCCTCCGAGGGCACCGGCACGGCAGCGGTCAAGAAGCGACCCTCGTCTCCCAGATCGACGATCTTGATCGCGATTCCCTGTGGGCAGTCGAAATCGACCGGTGACTCCGTCCGGCGAAGCTCGACAGACGTCGTATCGCCACCGCCGCGTCGGCGCTCGATCGTCAACGACTGCAGCCGGTCAAGGAAGAGCAACAGCGGCACCTCATGCGACTCGAGCTCATCGAGTTGACGCTCGACGTCCGCCCGGGCACCCGTTCGATCGAGGGGCAAACGAATGACCGTCACCGCACCTCGGCCGGCGAAATCGAGCACCCGCGGTGGCTGAAACCGAAGGGACACAGGCAGGTGGAACGGCGCCGTCCGGCGGCGCACGATCCCGAGCTTCGCTCGGTC
>VAWZ01000045.1:0-568 GCA_005888365.1 Actinomycetota bacterium | reverse complement strand
GCCGGAGGAGTGGGCGCCGCTCGAGTGGCGCGACGTCGACCGCCGCGCCGGCATCGTGAGCGTGCGCCGGACGGTTTCAGACGGCGACGTCGTCGAGCTCGGCAAAACGAGCAAGAGCCGCCGACAGGTGCCGCTCAGCCGCCGAGCTCTCGCCGCGCTCGAGGCGCTCCCGCGTCGGCTCGACGTGCCGCAGCTCTGGCCGGGACCGGCCAAGGGGCTGCTACGGCTCGACAACTTCCGCCGGCGAGAGTGGTCGGTCGCGATCGGGGCGTCGGGCGTCGAGCGGCCGGCGCGCATCTACGACCTGCGCTCGACGTTCGCCTCGAACGCGCTGGCCGCCGGGGTCACCGTGTTCGAGCTCGCGCGTGTGATGGGGACCTCGGTCGCGATGATCGAGCGCCACTACGGGACGCTCCTCGACGGGGCTCAGGCCGGGATCGTGAGTCGGCTCGATGCCCTCGACGCAGAGCTCGTCGCGGCGTCCTCCCCGGGTAGCTCGCTGCCGCACTAGCGCAACTCGTGGGCGTGTTCGATACTCGTCGCCGCGCAGATCGCGCTCACCGTGCTC
>VAWZ01000170.1 GCA_005888365.1 Actinomycetota bacterium | reverse complement strand
CGGGCTCGAAGTCTGTGTCACGGTCGTGACATTCGCAACGTCGGCTCAGCGAACGACAGCGCCCGTGCCCGCTCCTACGCTCCGCCCATGAGGCAGCAGACGAGAAAGGGGCAGGTCATGAAGCGCTTCTCCGCACTCCTCGCCGTCGCCGCAGCGATGGCCGTCGTACCGGCAGTTGCGAATGCCTCGAGCGCCTCGCCCGCGAAAGTGAGCCCGGGTCGGTGGGCCCCGATGCCGACACGACCCGAGACATGGCGACCGATGCCGTCGAGGCCCACGAGGTGGAGCGCGGCTTGGAAGTTCGAGATCGCCCAGAGCCCCGCAACGATCGTCGCACCGGTGCATCGCCTGCAGTGGAAGACCGCTCGGAACGTGGCCGTGGCCCCTCGGCTCGTCCTGCAGTCCGCTCGCTGATCGAGCCGCCGATTACGCGAGCTTCGGAGAGGGGCCCGCGAGGCCCCTCTCCCGTGGCTAAGAACTCGCTTCAAAACGAGCGCCAGTCGATCATCCTGAAACGAGCTCTTAGAGGCCGACGATGTCGTCGGGACGCACCGGTACCCGGGTCAGCTCCCGCCCGGTCGCGTCCCGGAGTGCCGAGACGATCGCAGCCGTCGAGACGACCGTGGGGGGCTCGCCTACACCCTTGACGCCGTAGGGCGCATCCGGCTCCGGCTCCTCGACGAGCTCGGAGACGACGGGCGGCATGTCGAGGAAGGTCGGGATCAGGTAGTCGGTGAAGCTCGCGTTCGCGATCACGCCGTCCCGCGTCTGGATCTCCTCCATCAAAGCGAGCCCGAGGCCTTGCGCGGTACCGCCCTCGATCTGCCCTTCCACCGCGGCGCGGCTCAACGCATGGCCCACGTCCTGCGCGGTCCCGATCCAGACTACCCGGGAGAGCCCGAGCTCGACGTCCACCTCCACGACGGCGCGCATCGCGGCGACCGCGAAGGCGACATGGGCTCGCTCCCCCGTGGTCTGGCCCGTCTCCGGATCGAGCGGGGACGTGCGCGGGTGGCGATAGACGCGCTCGACGTCGACCTCGGCCCCGCCTCGGCGCTCGTGCTCCTCGAGCGCCGCTCTACAGGCAAGCTGGACCGCGCCCGCCGCCATCCACGTCATCCGTGAGGCCGAGGACGACCCGGCCGACCCGACGTCTGTGGTCGAACCGGCTGCGAGCACGACGTCGTCCGTTCCGAGCTCCCTTCGCGCCACCTGCAGGATCACGTCGGTGACGCCCTGACCGACCTCGGCCGCGGCACAGTGAACCTCCGCACCGCCGTCGGTGCGAAGACGGACACGCGCGCTGCAGAAGTCGTCGAAGCCCTCGGAGTAGCAGACGTTCTTGAACCCGACGGCGAAGCCGACCCCGCGGCGCACGCCCTCACCGCGCGTCGTGTTCCCGGTGCCGCCCGGAAGGCGGAGGACGTCGCGCGGGACCTCCTCGGGCTCCGGCACGGGAAGCGACGCCGCGCGCCTGATGACCTCGCGCGTCGGAAGGGTTCCGGTGAGCACCTGCCCGGTCGGAAGGCTGCCCGATGTCGAGCGCCGCGGCGAGCCGGTCCATCTGCGCCTCGGCGGCGAAGCACGCCTGCACGGCCCCGAAGCCGCGCATCGCGCCGCAGGGCGGGTTGTTCGTGTACACGGCGAGCCCCTCGATCCGAACGTTGTCGACGCCGTACGGGCCGGGTGCGAAGGAACACGCGTTGGAGATCACGGCCGTCGAGCTCGACGCGTACGCGCCACCGTCGAGGAGGATCCGCATGCGGACCGAGACGAGCTTGCCGGCGCGGGTCGCCCGATGCTCCGCCCAGACACGAGCCGGGTGACGATGGATGTGTCCGACGAACGACTCCTCGCGGCCGTAGACCATCTTCACGGGCCGGCTCGTGTGCAGCGCGAGCATCGCCGCATGGATCTGGATCGAGAGGTCCTCCCGTCCGCCGAACGCTCCGCCTACGCCCGCGAGGTGGATCCGAACCTGCTCCGGGAGAAGGTCGAGGCAGGGCGCGACCTGGTCGCGGTCGACATGGAGCCACTGGGTCGCGACGTGGATGTCCACGCCCCCCTCGCCGTCCGGGATCGCGAGTCCTGACTCTGGCCCGAGAAAAGCCTGATCCTGCTGTCCCACCTCGTACGTGCCGGACACGGAGACGTCCGCCTCGGCATCCGGGTCCCCACGCTCGATCACCAGCGCGCGCACGACGTTCGGGCGCGAATCGTCGCGATAGCCGTGACCCATGGTCGGCCGGTCGGGATGGAGCGGCTCCATCTCCGTCGCCCGCTCCGGATCGACGATCGGCTCGAGAGGCTCGTACTCGACGCTGACGGCAGCAGCCGCGCGGCGGGCCTGCTCGGGCTCATCGGCCGCGACGACGGCGACTGGCTCGCCGAAGTAGCGCACGCGGTCGATGGCCAGCACCGGCTGGTCCGGGAACTCGAGCCCGTACGTCTTCCGCCCCCGGACGTCCTCGTGCGTCAGGACCGCGTGTACTCCGCGCAGTGCAAGCGCTGCGGAGACGTCGATCCCGAGGACGCGCGCGTGCGGGTGCGGGCTCCGCACGGTCTGGCCCCAGAGCATCCCGGCCGCATGGAGGTCGCTCGAGTAGGCGAACTCGCCGGTGACCTTCGGGATCGAGTCCTGGCGACGGGTGAGCGTGGCCGCGTGCCCTCGCCGAACCGTGGTGCGAACGGTTGGGCTCATAGCCTGCATCGCGGGCTATGAGCGAGTGGAGGGGGGTGGGGAACCGGGAGGTTCCCCACGTTCTCGAGAAGAAGGAGGATGCACTGAGTTTGCGCAAGACCGGAATTCGCTCGCGCGAATCCCGGTCGCGGAACTGCGTGGGGAAACATGGTTTCCCCCGTGACCGCGAGCCGAAGGCGAGCGGTGCTCATCGCAAGGCCGCGAGATGTACCGCGTCGAGGATCTTCTGGTACCCGGTGCAGCGGCAGAGATTGCCGGAAAGCGCCTCGCGGATCTCGTCGTCCGAGGGGTCCGGATTGCGACGGAGCAGCTCGGCAGCTGCGACGA
>VAWZ01000020.1 GCA_005888365.1 Actinomycetota bacterium | reverse complement strand
TTCGCCCTCGGACGTACGGCGCGGCGAGTGCGAGGAAGAGGGCGGCAAACGCCGCGTCGAGGCCGAGCGACTTGGGGTCGGCGACCGTGCTCCCGACGAGCGTGCCGACCGCTGTGCTCGCTACCCAGAGCACGTAGAGGAGCAGGCCGGCGCCGAAGAGAATCGGCCATTCGAAGCTGCCCGAGCGGCCCGAGAGCGCCCACGACTCGTCCACGATCAGCTGCGACTCGACCAGCTTGCGCGGGCGCGAGCCCGGAAAGATCGACGCGACCGCGATGCTCATCCCTGCGTAGCGGGCGTTGAGCAGGACCGCGGCCAGGATCGCCGCCGCCGCCGTGCCCCCGTCGTCGAGAACCGACGTCGCCGCGAACTGCGCTGCGCCGGCGAACGTGGTCGCGGACATGACGACGGCAGCGACTGCGCTCAGCCCGGCCGTCTCTGCGAAGACTCCGAACGAGAGCCCGAAGAGGACCGGGCCTGGGACGAGCGGAAGCGCGGCGCGAACGCCGTCTCGCACCCGGGGCGCAGCGCGAGTCTCGCCGGACACCGGGCGAACGTATCAGCGCCGTGAGGGCGGATCGACAACTGCGACGTGCTTCGCCTCGAGGGCGCTAGGGTGCGCCGACGTCACGAATCAGGGGAGAGGAATCGTGATGCCCGACGTGTGCCAGGACGCGCTTCGCTCGTTACCGAGTCGCTTCCGAAGGATCACCGGGACGAGGCCCCATTCGAGCGTTCGGCACGAGAAAGTGAGCGCGTAGCGCGACCCAAGGAGGGGAGAGATGCAACGACGTCGAGTTCTCGCGTTGGGCCTGCTGGCGCTGGCATTCCTCGGCGCCACAGGCCTCGCAGCAGCTCAGACGACAGGCAGCACGAACAGCGCGAAAGCCGCTGCGGCGGCAAACGGTTGCCAGCTCAACTCGGCGAAGGGCGACATCAAGCACGTCATCTACATCCAGTTCGACAACACGCACTTCCTGCGCGACAGGGCAAACGTCCCGTCTGATCTCGAGCAGATGCCGCACTTGCTCAACTTCATCCGCTCGAACGGGACGCTCGACACGAACGACCACACGGCGCTGATCTCCCATACGGCGACCGGGATCTTGACGTCCCTGACGGGCGTCTATCCCGACCGCATGGGACAGCCGGTTTCGAACAGCTTCCGCTACTTCACGCCGGCGGGCACGTCCCGGACGGGCGTTGCGTTCGCATACTGGACGGCGCCGCTCTACGACCCGGCAGGTCCTCCGTTTCCCCCTGCCGCACAGACGGACCTGACGCCCGAGATGATCAACGAGAACGGCAAGATCGCGCCCGCGCCGTGGGTCCCGTACACGCGAGCCGGCTGCGACGTCGGCGCCGTCGCGACGGCGAACACGATCCTCGAGAATACCGGGGTCGACATCCCGACATTCTTCGGGCCGGGGTCACCGGAAGCGATCCAGGCGACGGCTGACAGCCCCAGCGCGTCTGCAACGCAGACGTTCGCGGACTACGTCGGCATCGGCGTCCACTGCGCGCCGGGGTCGTCCATATGCGGTGCGTCGACTCATTCGCGGTCCGACTCACTGCCCGACGAGCCGGGAGGCTACTCCGGCTTCAACGCGCTCATGGGGGCGAAGTACGTCGACCCGGTCATCAAGCCGAGCGGCCCGATGACGGACCTGAACGGCAACGTGATCCAGGACCAGAACGGGCACGTCGGCTTCCCCGGCTTCGACGGGATGGAAGCGACCGTCTCGCTCTCGTGGGTGGCCCAGATGCAGGAGGCCGGCGTTCCCGTCACCTACGCCTACATCTCGGACGCGCACGACAACCACGGCACCTCCGGCAACATCCACGTCGCGTACGGGCCCGGCGAGGCGGGCTATCGCAAGCAGCTACAGGACTACGACGCGGCGTTCGGGCAGTTCTTCGACCGGCTTGCGGCAGATGGGATCAACAAGTCGAACACGCTGTTCGTGTTCACCGTCGACGAAGGCGACCACTTCGTCGGCTCGTCCCCGAGCCCAGCGGGCTGCGATGGCATCGCCACACCGTGCACGTACAACCAGGTCGGGGAGATCAATGCCAACCTGAGCGCGATGATCAGGACGCAGTTTGGCGATACGACCCCGTTCAGCGTCCACTCCGACGACGCACCGACCGTGTACGTGAACGGCAACCCCGGCAGAACCGCTCCCGCCGCCCGCCAGCTCGAGCGGGAGAGCGGCGCGCTCCACTGGCTGAACCCGTACACCGGACAGGATCAGCACGGCATCACCGTCGCGTTGGCGGATCCAGTGGAGGAGAAGACACTGCACATGGTGACAGCGGATCCGTTCCGCACGCCCACGTACACGCTCTTCGCGGACCCCGACTGGTTCTTCTTCGCCTCGGGGACCCCGGCGACCTGCGCGACTCCGGCTGCATGCGCGTCGATTCCGCCGCCGTCGAGCCAGACCTTCGCCTGGAACCACGGCGACATCCAGGACGAGATCGCCTCGACGTGGGTCGGATACGTCGGCCCGGGGGTCCGAAACATGGGCGACGTCAGCAAGGTATGGACCGACCACGCGGACGTCCGTCCGACGATGCTGACCCTGCTCGGACTCAAGGACGACTACGTCCAAGACGGCCGGGCCTTCGTGGAACCTCTGTTCGACTGGGCTGTGCCGCAGACGCTGATCGCTCACCGCGAGACGCAGCTCCGGCTGGGAGCTGCCTACAAGCAGCTCAATGCCCCGTTCGGTGAGTTCTCGTTGGAAACGCTGAAGGCCTCTACCAAGGCGCTGACGAGCGGGTCGGCGACCGACGACACGACCTACACATCGATCGAGGGCCAGATCCAGTCCCTGACGACGCAGCGTGACACGCTGGCGGGGCAGATCAAGGCAGCGCTCAACTCGGCTGCCTTCGGCGGAAAGGCCCTCAACGAGCAGCAGGCGAAGGGCTATATCGGCCAGGCCCAGTCGTTGATCGACAAAGCGACTGCACTCGCGGCCTCGAGCTGAGTCGAACCGCTGGGGGGCTGCTCCGAAAGAGCAGTCCCCAGCTCGTCCCTCGGCGGACGAAACGGGACAATGCGCCGGTGCCTACGCTCGAGGCCTTCGGCTGGGACGACGAGTGGAACGCTGCCTTCGGCCCGTATCGGAGCGACGGGTTGATTCCCGGCCGCGTCGCGATTCAGCATCGGGGGGCGTACGACCTCGTCACAGAGGCCGGCGAGGCGAGAGCCCGTGTGTCCGGCCAGCTGCTGCACGACGCGGGCTCGCCGGTCGACCTGCCCGTTGTGGGCGACTGGGTCGCCCTCGACCCGGCCAAGCGCGGCTCTCCTTCGATCCGAGCAGTCCTTCCGCGCAGAACGAAGATCTCGCGCCGAGCCGCGCAGGATTCCGGGCAAACGGCTCGAGAGCAGGTCGTGGTGGCGAACGTCGACGTGGTCTTCGTCGTGAGCTCGCTCGGGGAGGACGTAAATGTCGGAGTCCTGGAGCGATACCTGGCGCTCGCCTGGGAGAGCGGCGCCCGGGCGGTCATCCTGCTCACGAAGGCCGATCTCGAGAAGGATCCCGACGGCGTCGTCTCGGACCTTGCCGCGCTCGGAGGCGAGGTACCCCTCGTCGCCGTGTCGGCGCGAACCGGCTTCGGGCTCGACGAGGTTCGAGCACACGTCGCGTCCGGGAAGACCGGCGGGCTGCTCGGCCCCTCCGGCGCAGGCAAGTCGACTCTCGTGAACGCGCTCGTGGGCGAGGAGCTGATGGAGACGCAGCCTACGGACGAGCGTGGTGCCGGAAGGCACACCACTACACGGCGACAGCTCGTCTCCATTCCCGGAGGGGGCCTGCTTATCGACAACCCGGGCATGAGAGAGGTTCACCTCTGGCTTGCTGAGGAAGGTCTCGAAGACGCCTTTCCGGAGATCGCAGAGCTCGAGGCCGGATGCCGGTTCTCGGATTGCCGCCACGCAACCGAGCCCGGATGCGCGATCCAGGCCGCGCTGGCCGACGGAACGCTGGCCCGGGAGCGCTGGCAAAGCTATGAAGCCCTCCGCCGGGAGCTCGCTGAGCTCGACGAGAAGCTCGCTCGTCGCGGGCGCTCGCGGTCCCGCCGCGGGCGGTCGAGCGCGGGTGGCTCATAGCGCACCCGAGCCGAGGGAACCGATCCGTCAGCCAGAATCCAGAGTCGTGACCTCAGAGCCGCTCAGCCCGGAGCTCGTCCTCGTCGACCCGGATCTGGCCGCGCGTGCCCGCGCGGCGCTGCCCATGCCCGCGATCGGCACGTCGCCCCCGCTCCGCGCACACACGGCGCATCCGGCGGTAGCCGCGCCCGCGACCCAGCGTCCTGCCGCCCCGGCGCACCCGTACCCGCTATGGGCGCGAGTGACGGCCGCACTCTGGCTCGTCGTCATCGGAATCCTCATCGGCGGAGCGGCGATCCCGCATGCCCAGGACACCCCGCACCTCATCCCACAGGGCGGGGAGCCGTCCGTCTGTAGGCCCGAGACGACGCCCGTGGTGCCTCCGACCGTGACCCAGCGCGGCCGATAGCCGTAGCTACAATCGGCCTCCCCGGGGCTATAGCTCAGTTGGGAGAGCGCCTGGATCGCACCCAGGAGGTCGCCGGTTCGAGCCCGGCTAGCTCCATCATCGCTCTACTGCCAGCGGCGCGACATCTGTCGGGGTGGCAATGAGCCGCAATCCAATCGGGCGCTATGCGGCGAGCTCGTCCCGGACCTCGCCGACCTCGATCGGGTTGTTGAGCGGGTCCCGGCTCCACTCGTACCAGCCGCCGTCGTAGACGGCAATTCGTGGCCAACCCATCAGGTACGCGTAGAACCAGGTCTCGCTCGCCCGCCAGCCGGTCCCGCAATAGAAGGCGACCCACTTGTCGGCTCTGATGCCGGCCTCTTCCCAGTTGGCTGCGATCTCCGGGTAGGCACGCATCGTGTTGTCCACGTTGCGGTAGTGCTGCATGTGGTAGGCGTCAGAGCCGCAGTTGCCCCAGACGTCGCCTGCGATCCGGCCCGCCGCACCGATGTAGTTGTAGCCGCTGACCTTGCCGATGTGCTCGTTCCAGGTCCGGACGCTGACGAGGGCGGCTCCGTCGGGATCGAGCAGGATCTCCTTCGCCTCCTCGATGTCGACGATGACCTGCGGGCGGCGCGGAATCTCGACCCCGAACGACGTGACGGTCGTCGGCTCGCGGACAACCGTCTCCAGTGGGTTGCCCGCCTGGACCCACCGGTCGTAGCCTCCGTCGAGGAGGCGGATGTCGTCGACGCCGCAGTAGCGCAAGATCAGCGCCGCGCGTGTCGCTGAGATCTGGCCGGCCCGACGCCCAGGCCACTTCTCGTTCGCATCGCCTTCGGTATCGCGGCCGTAGAGAATGACGGTCGTGTCGGTGGTGACTCCGAGCGAGCAGAGAGTTTCTTCGAGCTCCTCCGGCGATCGGCGGTTCCAGTCATCCGGGTTCTCGAGCCGATTGGTGTCGAGATAGAGCGCCCCCGGGATGTGGCTCTCCTCGTACTCCTCTGGTACCCCGAAATTCACGTGAAAGAGCAGGAAGGGACCGACCGGCGCGGCCTCCGGCTGCCCGCCGTCGAGCACCTCCCGGAGCCATTCCGTATGGACGAGCTTGTCGTACTTCGGGAGTCGCTCGAGGGACAGGGTCTCGTGAGCGGCCCACTCGACCCACCCTTCCTCGTAGGTCCGGATTCCCGTGTGGCTTAGGTCCACCAACCGCGTCCGGAGCGCCGAGACGTCCTCGGCGCTATCGCCGTAGAGGACGATCTCTCGGCTCGGAACGATGCCCTTGGAAGCGAGCAGCCATTCGACCTCGGCGTCTTCGACACTGCTCAACCAAGAGCTCGGAAAGGCGACGGCTCCCGGGATGTGACCCCCTCGAGCTGCTCCTCGCAGGCGCCAGCCGTTGTATGCGGGCATCGCCCGGACATCGACGATCGTCAGGTCTGGATCGGTGAGCCGCCGGCGGAGCTCATGCGTGGAGATCGCCGAGTGCACGACCTCGATGGTAGCTACTTCACTTTACAAAGTAAAGCAACTATCGAGAATGAAGCTCACGTGGTTGCAGCCTGTCGTATGCGTAATCCGGTGGTGTTGCGACACGAGGACAGAAGAGCCGGGGACTTGCCGCCACAGGCTGCCTACGGGCGCGTCCGGCCGCTACGTTCACGTGTCCAATGCGTGAGGCGAGGGCGCACCGCGTGGTCGTCGTCGGTGGCGGTTTTGGCGGGCTGCAGGCCGTGCTGAAGCTGCGCAGGATCCCCGTCGAGGTCACGCTCGTCGATCGGCGGAACTTCCACCTCTTCCAGCCGCTCACCTACCAGGTCGCGACCGGTGCGCTGTCGCCGGGCGAGATCGCCTATCCGCTGCGGGCGATCTTCAAGCGGTACCGCAACGTTCGCGTCCTGATGGCCGAGGTCTCCGACTTCGACCTCGAGGCCCGCGAGCTGCACCTGCGCCCGGTCGGCGGAAACCCGGCGCCTCCGGCAATGCCCTACGACACCCTGGTCGTCGCGGGTGGCTCGCGCTACTCGTACTTCGGCCACGACGACTGGAGCGAGTACGCCGCCGAGGTGAAGTCGCTCGAGAGCGCGCTTGTCGTGCGGAGCCGTCTCCTCGGCGCCTTCGAGGCGGCCGAGGCAGAGCTCGACCCGAAGCTGCGCGAAGGCTGGCTGACGTTCGCTGTCGTGGGTGCTGGACCGACCGGCGTGGAGATGGCGGGCCAGATCGCCGAGCTGGCCCGAGACACCCTCCGTCGAGACTTCCGAGCGATCGACCCGCGCATGGCTCGCATCCTGCTC
>VAWZ01000007.1 GCA_005888365.1 Actinomycetota bacterium | reverse complement strand
ACGAGCAGCGCGATGAGCGTCGGCAACGGCTCTCGGGAAGCCGGCTCGGCGACTTGCTCGTCGAGCGCGGGCTGGTCACTCGCGAGCAGGTGGCAAAGATCATCGCGGAGCAGTACGAGCTCCCCTTCGTCGAGCTCGAGGACGCGGACGTCGATCTCCGCGTCGCGAAACTCCTGAGCGAGGACCTTGCTCGCCATTTCGTGGCCCTGCCGATCGGCGAGCTCCCCGGCGGATCGCTTCTCGTGGCCATCGCGGATCCCGCCACGGTGCTCTTCGCCGAGGATCTTCGAAACGCGCTCGGAGCTCCCCTTCGATTCGCGGTCGTCCCGCAGGACGCGATGGAGCTCGCCATCGCACGTGTTGTCCACGAGACCGATCGAGATACCTCAGTCGCGCACGGCGAGTGGCCGGGCGCGGGCGACGCCTTCGACGAGCATCGCCAGGATGATGGCGACGCGTCTCCGGCAGAGCGCTCGGACGACGAGCGCTACCTCGGATCGACCCGAGCCGTCGCCCACCTCTGGCCCCCACTCGGCGCCCTTCTCGTCCGCGACGGCCTCGTAACGCACGAAGAGCTCGATGCGGCGCTTGCGCAGCAACGCCTCTCCGGAGGGAAGCGCCTGGGCGAGATCCTGTTCGAGCGAGGCACCGTCACGCTTGCCGACGTTGCGCGACTCGTGGCGGAACAATACGAGCTCCCCTTCGTCGATCTCGCGTGGGCCGAGGTGGACCTGAGGGCGGCAGCGCTCCTCCCCGAGGAGATCGCGCACCGCTATTCGGCTCTGCCCATCGGTTTCGAGCCCGACGGCTCGCTCCGAGTCGTGATTTCCGATCCGGCGTCCGTCCTTTACTCGGAAGAGCTCCGCGTCACGCTCAGACTTCCCCTGGTCTTCGCGGTCGCAGCGCTGGACGCGATCGAGGACGCCATCGAGCGAACGTATGTGGGCGCTGGCGAAGACGGGGTGCTCGACGACTCGCCGTCGCCCGACCAGTCGGAGGCTTTCGAGGGCGACGAGCCCGAGGACGAAGCTGAGGAGGCCGAGACCGGATGGTTTCTGGAGCCCTCCGAGACCCCGGTCGAGGCGACCACCGACGACAGGGATGCGCACTTCGAGGAAGCGGTGGTGGTCGAGCTTGCGACACCGAATCTGCGCGAGGTCGTCGACGCCGACGCCCCCGAGGTCGAGGAGGCGATCGAGCGCGCGCTCGCGCTCGGCGCGACCGATATCCACTTCACGCCACAGCCGCATGCGGTCGTCGTCCGCATTCGGATCGACGGCATCCTGCGCGAGCTCGCGACCTTCCCGATCTCGAGAAAGTCCGCAATCACGGCCCGGCTGAAGCTCCTCGGCGGGCTCGAGGCCCACAGCGCGCACGCGCTCCAGGAGGGACGCCTCGCGCTCGACGAAGGCGACGGCGCCAACCTGCGTATCGTCGTACTTCCCACGGCGCACGGCGAGAAATCGACGCTGCACCTCCTGAGCGAGCTGTCGCAACCGACCTCGCTCGCAGAGCTCGGGCTGACTCAGACGGGAGAAGAAGCCCTGCGCCGGGCGATCGCGCAGCCCTCCGGCCTCGTGCTCGTCTGCGGCTCTGCCGGCAACGGCTGTTCGACGACGCTCTACGCCGCGCTCCGCGAGCTCAATACGCCTGAGCGCGCGTTGGCCACGATCGAGGATCCCGTCGAGCAGGTCATCCCCGGCGCCGACCAGGTCGGCGTCGACCCGGTCACCGGACTCACCTACGAGTCCGGCCTGCACGCGATCCTTCTCTCCGACCCCGACGTCGTTCTCGTCGGCGAGCTCGCAGACGCCGAGACCGCCGTCGGCGCCGTCCGGGCGGCGGTCTCCGGCCGACTCGTCCTCTCACGGCTCGCAGTGCGGAGCCCTGCGGCAGCACCTGAGCGCCTCTTCGACCTCGGAGCGGAGCGAGGGCCCGTGACCGCCACGCTCAGCTGCGTCGTCGCCCAGCGCCTGGTACGCCGGATCTGCCCGGACTGCCGGGAGCCGTACTATGCGAGCGCCGACGAGCTCGCAGAGCTCGGGCGCTCTTCCGAGGAAGCCGGCCGCCGGCTTCTCGCTCGCGGCAGCGGATGCGTGGCGTGCGGCGGCACCGGCTTCAGAGGCCGAGTCGCGATCTTCGAGGTGCTGTCCGTGTCCGACGAGATTCGCAGCCTGCTCGCGAGTGGCGCGACGACAGGCGAGATCGAGCATGCGGCGGTGGCGGCGGGCATGCAGACGTTCAGGGACGAGGGCGTGCGGCTGGTCCTGGAGGGAATCACCACGGTCTCGGAGCTCCAGCGCGTCCTCACCGACGATATGGACGCCGACGCTACTGCGTTTCCGGAAGATCCGGATCCGACCGCGAGCGTGGACGGAGCGAGCGCGCGAGCTTGAGGTGCGGCGTCGCCTCTCGGCGACGGCCCTGGTTCACGAGAGATCGCGCGAGCGCGTAGTGGGCGTAGTCGTCCGCGGGCGACAGCTCGACGAGGACGCGAAACTCGGCCTCGGCCTCCTGCCAGCGACGAAGGCGGAAATACGCGATCCCGAGCGCCTCGCGAATCGAGCGGGAGCGCGGCTCGCGGCGCTTGGCCTTCTCGAGCGCGACGGTCGCCTGGGCCGCCATGCCGTTGCGGAGATGCGCGCGCCCGCGCTGGAAGAGCTCGTACGTATCGCTCATAGCCCCACGTCAGTCGGGCTATGAGCGTGTAGACGGGCGTGGGGAACCGGGAGGTTCCCCACGCCTTCGAGAAGAAGGGGGCCAGATGGGGAAACATGGTTTCCGTTTGCCCTTTCCCTGGCGAACGGGAGCCGAAGGCGAGTGGTGCTCATCGCGCGTCCAGAAGTCGTTCCACCTCGTCCAGGACGGCGGCGGCGATCTCGTGCTTCGGCGCCTTCTCGACCGTCCGCTCACCCTCCTCGGAGAGCAGGACGACCTCGTTCTCGTCCGAGTCGAAGCCGATGTCGTCACGGGTCACGTCGTTGAAGACGACCAGGTCCGCCCCCTTCGAGAGGCGCTTCTCCCGCGCCCGCTCGAGCCCCGGGTCGAGGCCGTCGGCAGCGAATCCGACGAGAACCTGACCCGGGTGCCGTTTCGCGCCGAGGGCTGCGAGGACGTCTGCCGTCGGCTCGAGCTCAACCTGCCAGGATCGAGCGTCCTTGGGCCGTTTGGCGGAGCTCCGGGCTGCGGGCCTGTAGTCGGCGACCGCCGCCGTCATCACGATCACGTCCGCATCTGCGCGTGCGAGCGCTTCGCGCTCGACATCGGCCGCAGTCGGCGTTTCGACGACAACTACGCCTCGCGGAGCCGGAACCGCGAGATTCGCCGCGAGAAGGGTCACCTCGGCGCCACGTCTCCTGGCTTCCTCCGCGATCGCGGCGCCCATCCGGCCGGATGAGCGGTTCCCGACGAAGCGCACCGCGTCGAGCGGCTCCCGCGTCCCGCCCGCAGAGACGACCACGCGCCGCCCGAGCAACGGCCCGTCGGGGCCACGAGTGAGTATCTCCTCGATCCTCGCCGCGATCGCCTCGGGCTCGGCCATTCGTCCGAGACCGACCTCGCCCTCGGCGAGCTCACCCTCGACAGGCCCGACCAGCTCGACGCCGCGCGCGCGCAACGTCGCCACGTGGTCCCTCGTCGCCTGGTGCTCCCACATGCGGACGTTCATCGCGGGCGCGACCAGCACTGGACCGGAATGCGCGAGCGCGGCCTCGGTCAGGAGATCGTCGGCGAGGCCGAGCGCGATGTGCGCCAGCGTGTTCGCTGTCAGCGGAGCGACGACGAGGAGGTCTGCCTGCGCAAGATGCGGGTACGGGTCGCCCGCTCGCTGCTTGCGCGCGAGCGCGAAGAACGTCTCGGCCGACACGAACCGCTCGGCGGAGGCTGTGAGGACGGGATAGACGTCGTGACCCGCCCGCACGAGCAATCGAACGAGCGTACATGCCTTGTAGGCCGCGATCCCGCCGGTCACTCCGAGCAGGATGCGCGCCATGTCCGGCTCCGACGAGCTCCCGGACTCCGGCTAGCTCGGCGGGTGCTGGTGCGAGAGCTTCCCGGTTGCGATCTCTTCCATCGCCATCGTCAGGTAGTTCTTCGAGCGGGATTCGATGAGCGGCGGCGGAGCTTCCTCGAATCCGATCCCCTCGCCCAGCTGATGGTGGTAGTTGTTGATCTGGCGTGCCCGCTTGGCCGCCACGATGACGAGGGCGTACCGGGACTCGACCTTCTCGAGGAGCTCGTCGATGCGGGGGTAGATCATGGCCGGCTCATCGTACCGGTACCGACGCCCGCGAGTTCGAGCTCGCACTCCACGATCGCTGCGAGCGCGGCCGTCGCCCGCCCGACGTCGTCGTTTCGCACCATGTAGCGGAAGAGGTGGGCCTGCTCGAGCTGCTCCCGAGCGAGCGCGATCCGCTCTCCGATCTCGCCGGTGCTCTCCGTCGCGCGCTCTCGAAGCCGACGCTCGAGTTCCGGAACGTCCGCGGCGATGAACAAGCTGACGCTCGCGGGCACCTCGTGCTGCACGGCGAGCGCGCCCTCGAGCTCCAGCTCGAGCACACACACACGCCCCTCGGCCAGGATCCGGGCGAGCTCCGAGCGGAGTGTCCCGTAGCGACGCCCGGAGACGTACGCCACGTGCTCGAGGAACTCCCCCGCCTGTACGCGGCGCTCGAACTCGTCGCCGGACAGGAACCAGTACTCGTGCCCGTCGACCTCTCTCGGGCGCTGAGGTCGCGTCGTGGCCGACACGGCGACCTCGAGCACGGGTATCCGCTCCACGAGCTCGCGTATCAGCGTTCCCTTCCCCGCGCCGGACGGGCCGGTGACGACGAAGACGGGCCGCGAGGACGGCACTGGCGAGGTTGTTACTGCCGAAAGCCCCGCGGCCGCGAAGCGGACGCCTTCAGGGGTTTTCGCGCGACCAGGATCCGCACCAGCGGATTCTGGTCTTGCCCACGAGTCACGAGCGGTGGTTGAAGAGCTCGACGAGTTCGGTGCGCTGCCGCTCTGAGAGACCGCCCACGGTCTTCGACTGGCTGATCCGGCACTGGTTGAGGAGCCTCGCCGCCTTGACGCGCCCGAACTTGGGCACGGCCATGAGCATGTCGAACACCTTCGCCGTCGACACGAACTCGGGCGGCTCGAGCAGGATCTCGTCGATCTGGACCTGCCCCCCCTTCAGGTCTCGCTTCAACTGGGCCCGCTGGACGCGCACGTTGTTCGCCCTCTGCAGCGCCTCCATTCGTTGATCGAGCGAGCGGGCGGGCGCCTGGGCGTGCGTCTTCGAGACCATGAGCCGCACGAGTCTAGCAAGATCATTTCCCGGGTCAAGTAGGAACGTTTTGGCCTATTTGCAGGTATTTTTGCGTTGTCTAAAGAGCAGACAGATTCGCAAAGGTAGCCGACTTGTGTGCTTTTCCCCTCAGTGCGGCAGCGGACGGGTACCCGAGGGCCACGGCGGCTTCGGTCATTTCCACACGCACGCGGCGGGCGGCGAACGGCTCCGCGAAGAGGACGGTTCCGAGCGCCACCGCGCTCGCGCCGGCGGCGACGAGCGCGACCGCATGACGGCCGCTCGACACGCCGCCCATGCCCACGATCGGCAGATCGACAGCCGTCGCGCACGCGTAGACACAGGCGAGCGCGATCGGGCGGAGCGCGGGACCCGAATAGCCGCCCGCCCCGCGCTCGAGCGTCGGCTCGAGCGTCGTGGGCGCGAGCGCGAGCCCGCGGATCGTGTTGACGAGCGAAAGGCCGTCCGCACCTGCGTCGGCGACGGCCCTCGCCGTCTCGGCGATGTCCCAGGTCGCAGGCGAGAGCTTCGCGTAGAGGGTCTTGGGCGTCGCCTCTCTGGCCGCGGCGACAATCTCCGCGGCAGTCTCCGGCGCCTCGTCGACGTTCGGGCACGAGAGGTTCAGCTCGATCGTCGTGACCTCTTCCCGCCCGGAGAGCAGCGTGCAGAGCTGCGCGTAGTCCTGGACGGAGAAGCCACCGACGGAAACCCAGAGTGGGACTCCGAGGCGCGCGAGCCTCGGCAGAGTATCGTCGAGAAAGGCCTCGATTCCAGGGTTCTGCAGGCCGATGGAATTGAGCATCCCGAGCTCCGTCTCCGCGATCCGGGGCGGCGGGTTCCCCTCGCGGGGAAGCGGGGTGACGGTCTTCGTGACGAAGACGTCGAGCGTCTGCGCGACTTCGGCGGCCGTCAGGGCGTCGAGACAGCCGCTCGCGTTGAGGATCGGGACGGTCATAGGCCACCGCGGAGCACGGGTCCGGCGACGCAGAGTCGTTGCAGGCGCCCTTCGTGCTCGACGACGCATCCGTAGCAGGCGCCGTAGCCGCAGGCCATCGGCGCCTCCCAGGCGAGCTGCGCATGCGGAGCACGCGCCCGTACCGCTTCGAGCATGGGCTCGGGCCCACAGGCGAGGACGTCTCCAGGATCGTCGGGAAGCAGCTCCGTGACCAGGCGCGGCTCGACGACGACCTCAGCGCCGGGAAGCAACACGGCAGCCTCGGCATGGCGCGGGCTCCGGAAGCCGAGGAGCGCCGAACCCCGCCCGAGCGTCTCGGCCAGATACGGCATCGGAGCGACTCCGATGCCTCCCGCGACGAGCAGTGGCCGCTCGACGTCCAGGTCGAAGCCGTTCCCCAGCGGGCCGAAGACCCGGATCGCGTCACCGCTTCGGAGAGCGCAGAGCGCACGTGTCCCGGGCCCGATCGGATCGACGAGGAACGCGAGCTCGCCCGCCGGGGCGAGGCACAGGCTCATCGGCCTCGGAAGGAGCCGTCCGGGCGCCTCGAGCATGAAGAACTGCCCCGGTGAACCCGGCTCGAGTCCGCCGCGCTCGATGCGGAGGAGCGTGTACGCCCCGATCGCCTCGTTCGCTTGCACTCGCAGGAGTTCCCTCCGCAGAGATACCCGCTGCACGGAGGAGCGGGCTTCCGCGGGCGGAGCCGGGCTTTGCCCGGCGAGAGCCCCAGCCACCCTCACGACGTGTCACCAACCCGAAGGAGGGGGTCCGGGGAACCATGGGTTCCCCCACGCTGGATTCGCTCCTGCAGGGAGAGCGCGGACTCTGCTCTCGCGCTCGCGATCGCGTGCACTGCCGCGGCGGCGCCCGAGATCGTGGTCACGCACGGCACGCGGGCGACGAGCGCCGCCTCGCGGATGAGGTAGCCGTCCGCACGAGCGCCTCGTCCCTGGGGCGTGTTGACGACGAGATCGCAGTGCCCCCGGCGTACGAGGTCGACTACGGTCTCCTCACCTTCGAGCGCGTCCGCGACCTTCGCCATCTCCGTGAGCTCGAGGCCTGCCGCGCGCAGCGTCCGCGCCGTTCCTTCGGTCGCGACGAGATCGAAATCGAGGCCCGCAAGCGCGGCGGCAATGGGGACGACGGCGAGCTTGTCCTCGTCGCGAACGCTGAGGAAGACCGTGCCCGACGTCGGGAGCGGCCGCCCCGCAGCCCGCTCGGCCTTCGCGAGCGCGGTGGGGAGATCCGCGGCGCTCGCCATGACCTCGCCCGTGGAGCGCATCTCGGGACCGAGCACGGGATCGGCCCCTGGGAAGCGCGCGAACGGGAGGACGGCCGCTTTCACGCTCACCTGCGCCGGGCGCGGCGCGGGCAGGTCGAGGTCGCGCAGTGTCCGTCCAGCCGCGAGACGACAGGCGGCGTCGACCAGGTTCACCCCGATCGCCTTGCTCGCAAAGGGAACGGTCCGCGAGGCACGCGGGTTCGCCTCGAGGACGTACACGGTCGAGTCGGCGAGCGCGAGCTGGACGTTCAGGAGCCCGACGACCCCGAGCGCGGGGCCGAGCCGCTTGACGATGTGCTCGACCTCGAGCGCAGCCGAGAGCGTGAGCGCGGGGGCGGGAAGGACACATGTCGAATCGCCCGAGTGGACGCCCGCCTCCTCGACGTGCTGCATCACGGCAGCGATGTAGACCTCCTCCCCATCACACAGCGCGTCGACGTCGAGCTCGATCGCGTGCTCGATGAAGCGGTCGAGCAAGACCGGACCGTGCACCGCCTGCATCGCCTCGTCCAGCTGGAGATCGTCGTAGCAAATACGCATCGCGCGTCCGCCGAGCACGTACGAGGGGCGCAGGAGCACCGGGTAGCCGATCCCCCCCGCGGCGACGAGCGCCTCGTCGGTCGTCGAGACGATCGCCCAGGGTGGGCAGCGGACGCCGAGCTGCTCGACGAGCGAGCCGAAGCGTTGGCGGTCCTCGGCCAGGTCGATCGCGCTGTGCGGCGTCCCCAGGATCGGGTAGCCGGCGTCCTCGATCGCGCGGGCAAGCCGGAGCGGCGTCTGCCCGCCGAACTGCGTGACCACGCCCACCGGCTTCTCTCGGTCGCAGACCGCGAGCACCTTCTCCGGGGTGAGCGGCTCGAAGTACAGCCGGTCGGACGTGTCGTAGTCGGTCGAGACCGTCTCCGGGTTGCAGTTGACCATGACGGCCTCGAACCCGAGCGCCCGGAAGGTCTGCGCCGCGTGCACGCAGCAGTAGTCGAACTCGATGCCCTGCCCAATGCGGTTCGGGCCGGAGCCGAGGATCACGACGCGCGGGCGCCCGCTCGACGGCGCCGTCTCCTCCTCCTCTCCCCAGGTCGAGTACAGGTACGTAGAGCCCGCCTCGACCTCACCCGCGCAGGAGTCGACGCGCCGATACACGGGCCGTAGGCCGAGCTCGTCGCGCCGGCGCTTGATTGCATGTTCGTCCGTTTCCCACGCCGCGCCGATCGCGTGGTCGCTCCAGCCGGCGCGCTTGGCTCGGAAGAGGTCTCCCGCCGCGAGCACTTCCCGCGAGAGCGCGATCTGCTCGCGGAACCAGGGGTGGAGCCCCTCCGGCAGGCTGTCGTCGTCGAGCCTGGACCAGGGGGCGGCGTCAACCGCGTCGAGCTCGCGCGAGTCTCGCGCCTTGAGGAACGCCTCGCTGAACGTGCGGCCGATGCCCATCGCCTCTCCGACCGACTTCATCTGCGTCCCGAGCGCGCGATCCGCTCCCGAGAACTTCTCGAAGGCAAAGCGCGGAAATTTCACAACGACGTAGTCGAGAGTCGGCTCGAAGCTCGCGGGCGTCGTCTTCGTCAGGTCGTTCGGGATCTCGGAGAGCGTGTAGCCGACCGCGAGCTTGGCAGCGACCTTCGCGATCGGGTAGCCCGTCGCCTTCGAGGCGAGCGCGGAGGAGCGCGAGACGCGCGGATTCATCTCGATGACGCGCAGCTCGCCCGTCTCGCGCTGACGCGCGAACTGGATGTTGGAGCCGCCCGTCTCGACGCCGACGGCGCGAATCACGGCGACTGCCGCGTCGCGCAGCTCCTGGTAGGCCTCGTCTGAGAGCGTCATCTGCGGCGCGACCGTGACCGAGTCGCCGGTGTGCACGCCCATCGGGTCGAGGTTCTCGATCGAGCACACGACGACCACGTTGTCGATCCGGTCGCGGATGACCTCGAGCTCGAACTCGTCCCAGCCCCGAAGCGACTCCTCGACGAGAACCTGTCGGATCGGCGACTCCAGGAGCCCTCGCTCGACCTGCTGCGCAAGTGCCTCGAACGTCTCCGCAAAGCCGCCGCCGTGTCCGCCGAGCGTGAACGCGGGCCGGACGACCGCCGGCAGGGCGACGCAGCCGAGCTCGTCGAGCGCAGTCACGATCGTCGAGGCCGGCACGTCGAGACCGCACCCGCGAACCGCCGCCCGGAACTGTTCGCGATCCTCGGCTCGGCGGATGACCTCCACCGGCGCGCCGATGAGCTCGACGCCGAGCTCGTCCAGGATGCCGCCTTCCGCGAGCGCGACCGCGAGGTTGAGAGCAGTCTGCCCCCCGAGCGTCGGCAGTAACGCGTCCGGCTGCTCTCGCTCGAGGACGGATGCGACCCCCTCGAGGTCGAGCGGCTCGATGTACGTTCGGTCCGCGAAGCCGGGGTCGGTCATGATCGTGGCCGGGTTCGAGTTGACGACGATCGTGCGGTAGCCCTCCTCGCGAAGCACCTTGAGCGCCTGACAGCCCGCATAGTCGAACTCGCACGCCTGCCCGATCACGATCGGGCCCGAGCCGATCACGCACACGCTCTCCAGGTCGCGCCTAGCCGGCATCGGCGACCTCCCGGACGAACTCGTCGAGAATCGGCCAGGCGTCGTGGGGGCCGGGACCAGCCTCGGGATGGAACTGCACCGAGCGCGCTCGGAGCCCGGGGAAGTCGAGCCCTTCGACCGTCCCGTCGTAAAGCGAGACGTGCGTCGCCTCCTTCGTGTCCGAGGGCTGGACGGCGAAGCCGTGGTTCTGGCTCGTGACCAGGACACGATCGCTGCGCCGGTCGAGCACGGGGTGGTTCGCGCCCCGGTGCCCGAAGGGGAGCTTGTACGTCCGATGCCCGGTCGCGAGACCCAGCAGCTGGTGACCGAGGCAGATTCCGAGGATCGGCACCCGTCCGAGCAGCCCCCGTACCGTCTCCACCTCGTTCTCGAGAGGCTCGGGGTCTCCCGGGCCGTTCGAGAGCACGACCCCGTCGAAGTCGACGAGGGGCTCGGCCGGCGACGTGTGCGGGAACACGCTGACGGCTGCTCCGGTGCGAGCGAGCCGACGGAGGATCGACCCCTTCGCCCCGTAGTCGACGACCGCGATCCTTGGGCCACTTCCGTTCGAGAACACGTACGGCTCGGGCGTCGACACAGCGGCGACGAGCGCCTGCCCCGCCATCGGCGGCTGGGCGCGAACCTGCTCGAGGGCGTCTGCGACGGTGAGTTCCTCCTCGTCGGCGACCGCCGCAGCCCGCATCGAGCCGCCGTCGCGGACGCGCAGGACGAGGGCCCGGGTGTCGACCTCGTCCAGCCCGACGATGCCGTGCGAGCGAAGCCACTCTGCCCAGGCGTGGCCTCCGAGCTGGCGCATGACGACTCCCGTCGCATGCGGCCGGCTCGACTCCTCGCGTTCCTCGGCGACGCCGTAGTTGCCGATCATGGGAGCGGTGAAGCACACGATCTGCTCCGCGTAGCTCGGGTCGGTGACCGTCTCCTGGTACCCGGACATCGCAGTCGTGAAGACGGCCTCACCGAACGCGACATCCTCTGCGCCCACGGAACGGCCGTGAAACACCGTTCCGTCCTCGAGCACGAGATAACCGTCGCTCACGACTCGAACACGACCCGGCCGTCCGCGATCGTCTTGACCACGCGCCCCCGGAGAGTCGCGCCGAGGAGCCAGGAGTTGGCAGAACGGGAACGGAAGCCCGCCTCCGTCACTTCCCACTCGGACTCGAGATCGAGAACCGCGATGTTCGCGGGCGCGCCGACCTCGATGCGGGGCTCCTCGAGCCCGAAGATTCGCGCCGGGCCGCTCGACATGCGTTCGAGCAGCGTCTCGAGTGGAACGAGCCCCTGAAGCACGAGACGTGTGTAGAGAGCCGCGAACGCCGTCTCGAGCCCGGTCACCCCGAACGGCGCCTCCTCGAACGGGACGTCCTTCTCGTGACGGGCATGTGGGGCGTGGTCAGTCGCGACGGCGGCGATCGTCCCGTCGAGTAGCCCTTCGAGAAGCGCCCTTCGGTCGTCCGCCCCGCGGAGGGGGGGATTCATCTTCACGTTCGGGTCGAGCGTCCGTACCGCCTCGTCGGTCAGGCACAGGTGGTGCGGCGTCACCTCGCCGGTGGCCTGCACCCCCCGGGCCTGCGCGCTCCGAAGTGCCTCCACCGACTCGCGCGCGCTCAGGTGCATGAGGTGCAACGGACGCTCTTCACTCTCTGCGAGCATGAGGTCGCGCTCGACCATCAGGCTCTCCGCGAGCGACGGATAGGGACCGAGGCCGAGCTCGGTCGCAACAGGTCCCTCGTGGGCATGACCGTTCCTGGAGAGCGTCGGGTCCTCGCAGTGCGCCGCGAGCGGGCGGCCCGTGAGAGCCCCGTATTGGAGCGCTCGCCGCATGAGACCCGCTGACACGACCGGTTGCCCGTCGTCCGTGAACGCCGCGGCTCCGCTGTCGGCGAGCTCTGCCATGTCGGTCAGCTCCTCCCCGCGCTCCCCCCTGGAGATCGCCGCCATGAAGCCGATCGGGACGATCGCGTCCTCCGCTGCTCTCCGGGCGAGGCCTTCGAGCACGACCGCGGAGTCCACAACGGGGTCGGTGTTGGGCATCGCGAGGATCGCGCAGTACCCGCCCGCCGCCGCCGCCGTGCTTCCCGAGGCGAGCGTCTCCTCGTCCTCGCGGCCGGGAGTGCGGAGGTGAACGTGCGGATCGACGAAGGCCGGAGCGAGGACGAGCCGGGTGGCAGGCGCTGGCTCGAGTCGAGCGACGAGCCCGTTCTCGACCGTGATCCGCAGGCAGTCGTCGATTCCCTGTGCGGGTGCGAGCACGCGCCCTTCGAGCGTGAGCGAATCGCGCCGCCCGTTTCGGCACCAGAGCCTCACGCGAGCTCCACGAGCGCGTCGGCCCGAGCCGGTCGGCTCAGCGTCACGAGATCGGTCAACACCGCCATCCGCACGACGAGCCCAGCCCGCACCTGCGCCGCGACCAGCGCGTTGGCGGAGTCGGCGACCCGGGGGTCGATCTCGATGCCGCGGTTCATCGGCCCCGGATGGAGGACGAGCTGGCCCGCGCGGACGCGCGCCGGAGTGATGCCGTAGAGCGCCGTGTACTCGCGCAAGGAGGGAATGAACGCCTCCCCGGCAGCCATCCGCTCGCGCTGCATGCGAAGCACGTAGATGACGTCTGCAGCCGCGATCGCGGCAATGTCGGTCGAGACCTCGCAACCGAGCGTCTCCATTCCACGCGGCACGAGAGTCGGCGGGCCGACGACGGTGGTCCGCGCACCGACGAGCTCGAGGGCTTGCAGGAGCGAGCGCGCGACGCGCGAGTGGAGCACGTCCCCGACGATCGCGACGTGGACGTCCTCCAGCCGACCGAGGGCATCGAGCATCGTGTACAGGTCGAGGAGCGCCTGCGTCGGATGCTGGTGCTTCCCGTCGCCTGCGTTCACCACATGTGCGCGCATCGAGCGAGCGACGATCGCGGGCGCCCCAGCCAAAGGGTGACGGACGACGATCACGTCGGGGTCGTAGGCGTCCAGCGTCTCGGCTGTGTCCCGCAACGACTCGCCCTTGTCCACCGACGAGCCGCTCGCCCGGATCGACGTCGTCTCCGCCGACAGGCGCTTGGCGGCGAGCTCGAAGCTCGTCAGGGTGCGGGTCGAGGACTCGTAGAAGAGGTTGACAACGGTTCGCCCTTGCAGCGTCGAGCGCTTCACGCGATCGGCCGCCGATGCCTCGTAACCACGCGCGCTCTCGAGAATGCGCTCGACGTCCTCTCGCGCGAGGTCGCGGATCGAGAGCAGATGCCGCCGTTCGAAGCGCTCAGGCATGCTCCGCCTTGGGCTCCCCCCGGGCCTCCCTCTGGAGAACGACCCGGTCGACGCCGTCCACCTCGACGAGCTGCACCTGCACCCGCTCGTCGCGCGCGGTCGGCAGGTTCTTGCCCACGTAGTCGGGTCGGATGGGCAGCTCGCGATGGCCACGGTCGACGAGGACCGCGACTTGGATCCGCTCCGGCCGGCCGAGCTCGAGCAGCGTGTCGATCGCGGCACGAATCGTCCGCCCCGTAGAGAGGACGTCGTCGACGAGGACGACCGTTCGGCCGTCGAGCGGAACCGGGACCTCCGTCGCGCGAGCAACTTGCGGACGGGCTTCGCCCCCGTTCCGAATGCTGGCGTCGTCCCGGTGGAGGGTGATGTCGAGGGCGCCGACGGGCAGCTCGAGCCCGCTCCGCTCGCCGACCAGACCTTGCAGGCGCTCCGCGAGCGGCAGGCCGCGCGTGTGGATACCGACCAGAACGACGTCCTCGAGAGCCGTCGAGCGCTCGATCAGCTCGTGCGCGATTCGAGAGAGCGCCCTCGCCATCGCCCCCGAATCGAGCAGCTCGCCGGCTTCCAGAAGCGGCCTGCCTACCCAGCGATCTGGAGCCCTGCGATCTGGAGCCTTGCGATCTGGGGCCCTGCGATCGGGGACGTGCGCCGTCATCTTGCTCCTTTCCGGCCTCGCTGGACCGGGTTAAAGGTCGAGCCAGTCTAGCGGGCGCTCGTGACGACGGCTCGTCGACCGCAGGCGGTGCTCGTACCCTTCCGGCGGTGGCGCGCCGACCCGTCGTGGATGGAGGACTCATTGCTCTCGGTGGGATCGTCCTCGTCTCGACGGTCGTGCGCTTCGCACTCTCTCGCGGCGTGGACGCGCCGTGGATCGCACCGGACGAGCAGCTCTACGGGCTCCTCGGGCGCTCCCTCGTCACTGGTCACGGGCTGAAGGTCCTCGGTCAGTCGGTTCCGTACTACAGCCTCCTCTACCCCTTGCTCGTCGGCCTGCCGTCGCTCTGGAGCGACACGGCAGCAGCGGTGACCTGGGCGCAGGCGTTGCAGGCGCTCCTCATGTCGGCGACGGCCGTTCCCGCGTACCTGTGGGCGCGACCCATCGCAGGCCCGCGCTATGCGCTCCTCGCGGCCGGCCTGACCGTCCTCATTCCGGGTCTCGTCTACAGCGGCCTGCTCATGAGCGAGGCGCTCTACTATCCGGCGGCCACATTGGCTCTCTGGGCGCTCGCTCTTGCCCTCACCAAGCCGACTCTCCGCCGCCAGGCTCTGCTCGTCGCGGCCGTCGGGCTGGCGCTCCTGACGCGGCTACAAGCGGTCGGATTCGCCGGAGTCATCGTCGTCGCGCTGGTGCTGCTCGCGCTGGCGGAGCGGTCGACGGCGCCGTTTCGTCGCATGCTCCCGACACTCGGCGTGCTCGGCCTCCTCGCGGTCGCTTGGATCGGGTCGCGCATCGCTCAGGGCGGCGTCGGCCAGCTTCTCGGCGCGTACGCGCCGCTCGGCCAAGCGCGTGCGTACTCGTTGACCGACGTCGCCCAATCGCTTGCCTGGCAGACCGGGGCACTCGTGCTTTTCACCATAGGGATCCCACTCGTCGCACTCGCAATCCTGACGTGGGGAGCCCTCCGAGGGCAGGAGCGCGACCCGCGTGTACGCGTGCTCGTCGCCACGGCCGTCGCCTACCTCTCGGTCACGGTGGTCGAAGTCAGCGCCTTCGCATCGCGTTTCGTGGAGCATGTCACCGAGCGTCAGCTTCTCTCTGTGCTTCCGCCGGTCTTCGTGGCCTTCGTCGTCTGGTTGCAGCGGGGCGTGCCGCGGCCGCAGCCCCTCACCTCACTCGCAACGCTCGCAATCGCCGCGTCTGCCCTCTTGCTCCCGCTGAGCCGCGTGACGGTGCCCGCAGCGTTCGCCGACTCCCCGTCCCTGATCTCGTTGGAACGGCTGAGCCATCATTTCTCCGAGAGCACGTTCGAGATCGTCTACACGTGCACCGTCGCCTTCGTCTTGCTGCTCGCGGCGTTGCTGCCCCGGGCTGCCGCCTGGTCGCTGGCAGGGGTCGTCGCAGTCGGTCTCGTTGCGGGATCGATGATCGCCTCGCGCGAGATTCGCGACCGCTCACAGACGGAGCGCGAGCGCACGTTCGCCGGCGCGCCGGCCGACTGGATCGACGCGACGGGCGCCAAGGATGTCGCGCTGCTCCTCACGGGCGAGCGACTCTGGCCGAGCGCGTGGGAGACGCTCTTCTGGAACGCCTCGATCACGAAGGTGGTGCGGTTACGTGGAACCGAGAATCCGGGACTCGTCCCGCAGGAGGTCGTGGCCCCGAGTGCGGAGGGCCGGTTGCTGACGGGCAGGCGCGGGATCGTAACCGCTCCGTACGTCGCCGCCCCCACGAGCGTCTCCCCTATCGGCGAGCCCGTGGCCACCCTCCCCGCCTCTTTCGAGCAGCCGGGAATGGTGCTCTGGCGAACGAGCTCTCCCCTCGAGCTCTCGTATCGAATCGCCGGTTTCAAACCGAACGGCGACGTCTACGGTAACGAGAGCGCAGTCGTCAAGGTCTTCGCCTGCCGGAGGGGACAGCTCGAGTTGACCCTGCTCGGCAAGCAGGGCCTTCCCACGCGCATCCTCCTGGACGGGAAGGTGGCGGCGGAGCGAGCCATACCGTCCGGCGGGGTCTGGCGGCCGAGCATCCCGACGCCAGCCACGGCGGACGGTTCGAGGACGTGCGTATACCGGATCGCGAGCGACGGCCTGATCGGGTCGACCCGGGTCGACTTCGTCCGCGGGTAGCTACGTCTCCTGCTGCTCCTCGTCCTCTTCGGTGAGAGCCTCGATCGCGTCGCGGGCGTCGTCGACGTCCGCCTCGGAGACGAGCACCTTGAGCGGCGGATCGTCCAGCGCCGCGGGATCGTGCTCGGCGGCAGTCTCGAGCCGAGAATCGATGCCGGCGGCCGAAAGCAGGTCCTGCAGCTGCTCCGCCTCCGTCACGTCGCCGGCGACCGCGACCTGAACGAGCCTTGTCACGACTCCCCGGACCCTACCGCAGCCTTGCGCGAGCGTGCTCCGGAACGGACGAGCTCCGGTGCTCCTCGCTCACGGAACGGGAGCGAGATCACGTCGAAGTCGCGCGGCACCACCGTCTCCGGGAAGAGCTCGCGCGCCTCCTCGGCCACCTCGTGCCCGAAGTAGCGGGTCGAGAGATGGGTAAGCGCGAGCATCCGCACTCCGGCCTCGCGGGCGACGAGCGCCGCCTCGCCCGCGGTCGAATGAAGCGTCTCGTGCGCCCGTTGCCGCTCGTCCGCGAGGAACGTCGCCTCGTGCACGAGCAGGTCTGCATCGGCCGAAGCAGCCACGACCGACGCGGCAGGGGCCGTATCGCCCGTGAGGACGAGCTTCCGACCATCGCGAGGCGGGCCGAGCACCTGCGCGGGGTCGATGTCCCTGCCGTCGGCGAGCCTCAGCGGCTCACCGCGCTGCAGCACGCCTCGCTCCGGTCCGTCGGGGACACCGAGCGAGTCGGCAGCCTCGACGTCGAAGCGCCCCGGACGCGCGTGTTCGACCACCGCGTACCCAACGGCCGGCACCCCGTGGTTGACGGCGAACGTCTCGAGCCTGTAGCCGCCTCGCTCGAGTCGTGCTCCCACGTCCAGCTCGACCGCCTCCACGGGATAGGTGAGCCGTCCGAAGATTCGACGAAGCGACGTGAGGAGACTCCGGAGCCCACGCGGGCCGTAGATCGTGACCGGAAGCTCGCGCCCTCGCAACGAGTACGTCTTCAGCATGCCGGGCAGGCCGAGGTAGTGGTCGGCGTGGAAATGGGTGAGGAAGATCTCCTGCAGCTCGAGGAGCCCCACGTCGCACCGCAGGAGCTGCCGCTGCGTCCCCTCCGCGCAGTCGAACAGGATCCGCTCGCCGCCGCGGCGGATCAACGTGGCGGCCGGAGCCCGCTGTGCCGTCGGCGTCGCCCCGGACGTCCCGAGGAAGACGACGTCGAGGTCCACGGCGGAGGATTCTACGGCCCTGCCGCCGAACTCCCTCAAACGCCTCTAGACCTCTGCCGATAAGAGGAGCGACATGCCAGCACTCTTCAGGCGCTCGAGCTCGGACGAGCTCCGCGCGGCCACACGTGAGCTCGAGCGGAGCCTTCTCGACACGATCGAGACGCTGAACGCCGCGGTCGAGGCACGTGACCCGTACACCGCGGGACACTCCCAGCGCGTGCGCCGGGTTGCGCTCGCGGTCGGACGAGCGCTCGTGCTGCCGGCCGACCGGCTCGGGACCCTCGGCACCGCCGCGCTGTTCCACGACATCGGGAAGATCGGGATGCCCGACTCGATCCTCACGAAGACGGCGCAGCTCACCCGCGAGGAGAGCGCTCTCATGCGCGAGCACGTGACCCGCGGCGCGGAGATCGTGAGCAGGTTTCCGCCCTTCCAGGGCTCGATTCCCGCGATCCGCCACCACCACGAGCGCTGGGACGGTCTCGGCTACCCGGACGGGCTCGCCGCCGACGCGATTCCACTGGAGGCCGCCATCATCGGACTCGCCGATGCCTGGGACGCGATGACGACCGACCGCCCCTACTCGGCGGCGCTCTCGCTGAACGAGGCGATGATGCAGATCCGTGCCGGTCGCGGCAAGCAGTTCAGCCCGGCGGTGGTCGATGCGTTCTGGGAGGTGGCCAAGCGCCGGCCGGCGGACGTCCTTCCGCCCGAAGCGCCTTCCGCCTCCGTAGCCGTCGTCTAGGACAGCTTGGCGTCGAGCGCACCTCGCCCCGGGGGTTTCGCGCGACCAGAATCCGCGCTAGCGGATTCTGGTCTTGGGCAAGGGCAGGACGAGATCGGTGTACACCGTCTCGCCGCGAAACTTGCGCGCATCCGGGTCCCAGGGGAAGAAGATGGCGTTTCGCCACTCGAGCCGCGCACCGGTGGGCTCGTGCTCGAGCCAGCGACCCTGGTGCGTGGCGGTCACCCGCGCCTCCTCGCACACGCCCTGCGGTCCGACGACGATGTATTCGAGGTCGAAGTGGATGTCCGGAAAGGCGGTCAGGAGCTCGGTGTAAAAGCGAGCCGCGCCCTCGTGTCCTTCCCAGCGGGCGCTCGTTCCCCGGACCTCGTAGACGCAGTCGTCGGTCAGCGTCGAGATGAGTCCCGCCAGGTCACGGTTGTCCTCGGCGATCGAGTGCGTCTTCCAGAGCTCGCGGATGTCTGCGTATTCGTCCTTCTCCACCGGCCGGCGGAGGAGCTCGAGGATGCGCTCGCTCGCCATGGCGTCCTTTCGTCTGAGCCTCGCGGGATCGTCCGGCGCGAGCTTAGTAGCGTCGGCTACGGCACGACGAGCAGCTGGCCCGGGACGATCGTCGTCCCGACGAGCCGGTTCGCGTGCTGGAGCTCCCAGACACCCTCACGCGTGTCGCCTCCGTAGCGACTCGCTGCGATCGACCACAGCGAATCGCCGGAACGCACGCGGTAGCTCTCGGGCGCGCCGCTCGCGCCCGTGTCTCTGACCAGCGCGGCCCAGAGAACGGCCGCCGTGGCAAGGACGATGACGACGCGAGCGAACATGTGTTCGCCACCCTAGACGAACACGTGTTCGATGTCAACGCCGGATCGGAGCCTCCCTCAGGACCCGTGTTCTGCGGAGTCGATTCGATTCGGCGCGGAGCTCGACGCGCACTTCGACGCGGTGCAGGGCGCCGGCCGGGGCGGGCACCGTGACCCCGAACTCGTGCAGACCCGGAATCACTGCCGCTCGGCACTCGTGCGTCCGCTCGGCTCGCGCAAAGCCGGTTCCCTGCAGCGTCCCGGGCCGACCGGCGCAGACGAGGGCGCGCACGTCCTCCCCTGCGCTCAGGCTCACGTGGACGACCGGCTTCCCTGCCCGCACGTCGACGTGGGCGCCGACGACCCGGCGTCCCGGGACCCAGTGCGTCTCGCCGATTGCGCATCCTGCGGCCGATTCCTCGATGGCGGCCGCGACGGTGGTCGCGGAAGGCCGCAGCAACCCGTCGAGTCGCTCGAGCCCCGCCTGGAACCCAAGCCTGGAGCCATCGTCGCGGAAGCCGAAGAAGCTCAGCTGGGCGATGTCCGGATCGCAGGCGGCCCGTCGAATCAGCTCGCCGTAGATCTGCGCCTGAGTTCCTTCGTCGGTGACCGGAACGTTCTCGAGCCCGGTGTACCCGGCCTCGCCCCCTGTCCCGACCTGCCAGCCGACCTCGTCGAGGTCGAGCTTCAGACCCTGCAAAGTCGTCGGCTGGGGGCTGCCGTGGAACGCGTCCCAGAGCGCCTGCTTGATCCGGTCGAGATTCGTGAAACCGGCATTGGGCCACGGGTACCCGCGGTCGAGCGGATCAGTCGCGCGATTCGGGTACGGATGGAAGCCGAACGCGTCCATCAGCGGCTTGTTGCGTCCGCTCGTCCGGTACCAGGCGCCGAGCGCACGGAGAAAGCGAACCGGCGAGGTCGAGATGTTGTCCTTTGCGTCGGGCCGGTCGTTCCCGCGCGGAGAGAGCCCGACTCCCACGACGACGATCGCCGGATCGACCGCCTTCAGGGCGTCGTACGTCGTCGCGAGGTACTGGCCGAAGGCCGCCGCGGAGACGTTGTGGCCTCCCGACCCGAACTGCGGGCGCCAGAACGCCGGTTGGTTCGGCTCGTTCCCGACCGTGAACTGCTTGACCTGCGGATAGATCTCGGCGACCGCCGCGACGTAGGAGCCGAAGAGAGACGGCGTCGCGATGCCCGCCTCGAGCTCTCGCGTCGGATACGGATAGACGGCGAGCACGACCTTGAGCCCGGCAGCGAGCGCCGCAGGAATCGTCCGGTCGAGGAGCGCCTTGTCCTGGATGACCATCGGGTCGCTCGGCTTGAAGCGCACCGGGATGACGACCTGGCGGAGCCCGAGCGCAGCCATCTGAGCGTAGGACGCCGCACCCCCATCCGCGTCGTATTTTCCGGAGTCGTCATTGGCCCCGGTGTCGGCGGCAGGCGCCGTTGCCGCTCCGCAGAGGAGCGCCGCAGCGAGCACGGTTGCCGCAACGAGATGACGCACGTTCTCCCATCCCGCGGGCTCCCCACGGCCCGCTAGCGCGTCGCAGCGTAAGGTCGTGCCAGGACGGAGTCAAGGAGGTGGGCCGCACCGAAGCGAACCGGATCGTCGGTCGGTAGCCCGGTCTCGCGCGAAACGGCGGCGATCGCTTCGCGCGCCTCGTCGTCGGACTGGAGCGGGGCAGTGTTGAGCGCGATGCACGCGACCTTCGCAGGTCGGCGGGGGAGGCTGATCCGTTCGTACAGCTCCACGAGCTCGGGCAGCGGCGGGATCGGGTGGCCGGGACAGCCCTCGATCTCGGTCGCTCCGGCGAGGTGGCAGAGCACGTACGCGTGCGGTGCGGACCCGTGGACGAGGCCCAGCGTGACACCCGAGTACATCGGGTGGACGATCGAGCCCTGCCCTTCGACGAAGAGAAGCCTGCCCCCGCGCTCCGCGCCCTCGACGACGAGCCTTTCGGCCGCCCCCGCGAGGAAGTCGGCCACCACGGCGTCGACCGCGATCCCCCACCCCGCGATCGCGATTCCGGTTTGTCCGGTGGGTACGAAGACGGACTCCAGACCCCGGCGTCGTGCTTCGAGGTCGAGCTCGAGGGCGACGGTCTTCTTCCCGATCGCGCAGTCGGAACCCACGGTGAGGACGATCGTCGCGTCGACCTCGAGATTCGCGCCCGTCGGGACGCTCAGCCCCCCGGGCGGCTTGCGCAGGTCACGAAGCTCGACATCGTGACGCCGGGCGAGCTCGGAGAGCTCCGGGTCCTCTGAGATGAACTCGTGGAGCCCGTTCTCGACGTCGAGGCCAGCGGCGATGCAGCTGCGAAGGAGCTCGCGCCACGCGGGCGGGAAACGCCCGCCCTGCGTCGCCACGCCGACGACTGCGGTCGTCGGGCCGAACACGAGCGCAGCGTCGACCGTGCCCACCACCGGGATCCCCTGCTCCCGCTCACCTGCTCTCGTCGAGTCCAGGATGGCGACCACCGGGTGCGAGGCGTAGCGGATTATCCCGCGGGCGGTCTTCCCGTAGTGCGGGTCGGCCGACTTGCCCTCGGCGAGGATCAGGTAGCGCTTCGGCTCAGGCACGAGGCGAGACGCCGAGCCCGGGCGCCATGCTCGGCACCTGCACGCCGTCGTCGAGCTCGACTCCGGGGAAGGGATCCTCCGCCAGCAACAGGTTGCCGTCCAGGTCGACTCGGTCGCAGAGCGGAGCGACGCAGCACGCTGCGGCGATCCCCAACCCGGACTCGAGCATGCAGCCGAGCATCACGCCCAGCCTCAGCGCACGCGCGGCGTGCACCATCCGGATTGCCTCGCGTATACCGCCGGACTTCGAGAGCTTGATGTTGATGCCGTGCGCACGTCCGGCGCAGCGCTCGACGTCGGCCAGGGTTTGGCAGTCCTCATCGACGAAGATTGCGATCGGAGACTCGCGCTTGAGCCGCACGCCGCCCTCGTCTCCGGCTGCGAGGGGCTGCTCGCAGAGGTCGACGCCCAGCGCCGCGATCTGCGGCAACGTCTCGAGCGCCTCCTCGAGCGACCACCACTCGTTGACGTCGACCTGCAGCGGAAGGTCGGTCGCCGAGCGGACCGACCGTACGCGTTCTGCGTCCAGGCCGTCCCCGCCTCCGAGCTTGAGCTTGAGTCGCCTGTACATCGGCGAGGCGGCCTCGGCTCGGCGCGCCATGTCGTCGGGATCACCGAGCCAGATCGTCCAGCTCGTGGGAGGACCCGATCTGGGGAGCCCGAGCAGTCGGGCGGCCGGCAGCCCGACGAGCTTCCCCTGCAGATCGTGGAGCGCCGCATCCAGGGCGGCTTTCGCCGCCTGCTGCCCGGGAAGCGCAGCGAGTCGCTCGCCGATGTCCTCGGTCGCGAACGGATCGCTGCCGAGCCGCTCCGCGTGCTCGACGACGAACGCTTTCGCAGACCTCGCCGACTCGTCGTAGCGGTCGATCGGCGCCGCCTCCCCGTACCCCGTCAGGCCCTCTTGGGTGACCGAGACGTGCACCACATCGGCGAAGTCGGTCGCTTCGCGCGCGATGACGAAGGTTTCCGCGAGCCGGAGACGGACGATCTGGGCGTCGACCTCCACCGAAGCCAGCCTATCCCTGCTTACTTGCTGCCGATCGAGACCACGTAGGCGACGACGTTCGCCTCGTCCGTCCCCGAGACGAGGCGCGCCGGCATCACGCCACTGCCCTGGTCGATCTGCGCAGAGACCTGGCTTGCAGTCAGCCGGCTGCCGATGAGCCGCGGCCCCGGGGTGCCGCCCTTTCCACCGATGCCGTGACAGCTTGCGCACGTGCTCTCGAATACGAGTTGGCCGGCATACGGGTCGCCCGGGCCGGCGGACTTGGCGACCGACGGCTCGAAGACTCGCGCTCTTGCGAACGCGAAGACGGCGACGACGATGACCGCACCGACGAGCAGCGGCCTCCAGAGCCGTCGCATCAGAACCCGAACCGCACGTTCGTGAAGTACCAGAAGGCCGACGTGAGCCAGAGCACGCCGAGGAGCGACGCCAGGGTCGCGCCGGCGACGGGGAGCACCCAACCCGGGAGCTCGCGGTCGCGAAGGATCAGGATCTTCGCCGCGAAGACCCCGTAGAGGAACGTGCCGGCGATCGAGTGCGTCGCGATGCGGGCGTCAGGCGTCTGGAAGCCGAGGATCGTGACGCAGTGAAAGAACACCGGGAGCGAGATCACGAACGCACTTCTTCCTGACCAGCGATGGACGCCGGCGACCACGGGCCCCCGAACCGGCAGGAAGCTCAGCCTCCCCCACATGCGCGCAGCCGTCGTCACCTGGACGAGAGCCAGAACGATGACCGCTGTCGCGAGCCAGGCTTTCGCCGCGATCGTCGACGAAAACACGGTCGTCACGAGGTCCGAGTACCTCTGGCTGACGTCCGCGAGCAGCAAGGTCGACGGGAGCGTACGACCTCGAAGGCTCGGGCTACAAGATACGGAGCTAGACTCGGCGCAGGCGCCCGTAGCTCAGGGGATAGAGCGATGGCCTCCGGAGCCATAGGCCGCAGGTTCGAATCCTGCCGGGCGCATAGCCGATGAACCTCAGTGTTCGCGGCCCCTCCAGGCGGATTACGCGAGAAGCCCCGTGACAAGCCAGTGACCAGAACGACCCGGCAGGAAGCACGCCGGGTCTTCCGCGCTTAGGCTGGCGCGAACAACTCACGAAGGAGGCGACGGAGATGCCGAAAGTCTCGAAGGACGGTGCGACGCAGGGTGGGGACCATGGTCCGGTAGTGGATCGGAGCGAGGAGCTTGGCGGCTATACCGTGAACTTTCTGACCTTCCGTCAGGACATCGATCAGACTCCCTTGCTCAAGGGCATGCCGGATGACCGCTGCCAATGTCCGCACTGGGGCTTTGTGACGAAGGGCAAGCTCACCTTTCGTTTCACTGACCACGACGAGGTCTTCGAGGCCGGGGATGCCTTCTACCTCCCGCCCGGTCATGTCGGCGTCGGCAACGACCCGGACACCGAGTACGTGCAGTTCAGCCCGAGCGAGGAGTTGCGCGAGGTCTCGGCGGTCATCATGAAGAACATGCAAGCCACGCAGGCTGGCTGAGCGGCTCAGGCCGCGACGACAACCCGACACCAGCATGCGACTAGAAGTGGCTCACAGCCGGATCCGGAAGGTCCTGTGCATGACTGCGTCACCAGAGTCGGACGCGAGCGTGACCAGCGCCGAAACCCGTCCTTTCGTAGGCCCGCGGTAACGGAACAGCACCAAACCCAGGGTATGCGGCAGCAGCTCGCGGGCCTCTGGCCGCAGGCTCGCGAGGACCGTCCCGTGCCGCCGGAGCGAAACGAGCGCCCGGTCGCGGCCCACCTCCTCCGTCACGTTCCCGCGATTGGCGACGACCAGCTCCAGCATCCGCAAACGGCCCCGGCGCCGCACGCGAAGCTCACGCAGCGCCAGCCTCCGAACGACTCGGCCGGGGGCGCGGACGTCAACCACTACGCCCAGGCGCATCCTCACCGCCAGGCCGACGCGACGGCGCGGGCGAGTCGTCAGGAGCACGAGGGCGTCGTGATCGCCAGGTTCGGCGTGGCGAGGCGTCCGCGCGGACACGGTGACCGACGAGCTGCGGCCCGCGCGGAGCGCGAAGCGCTGTGGACGAATGCCGAGCCAGGAATCGGCAGAGCGCTTCGCGCCGCGCGGAACGATCTTCGGGCGCCCACGGAGATCGAGCGAGAAGCCGGCTCGCCGGACATCGACCACGACGCGGCTGCTCCCGGTGTTCGTGACTCGGATGGTCGCGGCTCCCGATCCGGTGAGCGTCAGATGGGCCGGTGACGCCGTGAGTGCGACCGGCGATCGCGTCATGGCCGCGCCCGCGGTTGCGGGCACGACCATGAGGAGGACGAGAACGCTGCGGGCGACCCGGCTCATCGACCGATGACCGTGAACGTGACGGTCGACGTGTACCGGCCCGGCGGGACCACTGGGAGTGGTGAGACGAAGCCCAGGCTCGTCGCCCAGACATCGTCGGCGCCGGCACTACGGGCCGCCGTCGTCCCGACGAGGAGGTCGGCCGCAGGCGCGACCGGGATCGGCGCG
>VAWZ01000169.1:1861-4361 GCA_005888365.1 Actinomycetota bacterium | reverse complement strand
CCTTCCGCAGCTCGCCGGGAAGCGGATCCTCGTCGTGGACGACAACGCAACGAACCGCGAGATCGTGACCCGCCACGCACGATCGTGGGGCATGGAGCCGATGGCCGTCGAGCTTCCGTCGGAGGCAGTCGCGCTAATCGAGAGAGGCGAGCACTTCGACGTCGCCGTCCTCGACATGATGATGCCGGGCATGGACGGAATCGCCCTTGCTGGTGAGATCCGACTCCACCGATCCGAGACGGAGCTTCCCCTTCTGCTGTTGACATCGCTCGGTCGACTGCCCCATACGCGGTCGACTGGAGCCTTTGCGGCGCAGCTCGCCAAACCGGTCAGGGCTTCACAGCTCTACAACGCGCTCGTGCGCCTGGTAGCGACGGTCGTGGAGACGCCGGAGGCAGCGGAGATCGTGGCCGACGGGAAGCAGGCGACGTCGTCTCTGCGAATCCTGCTCGCTGAGGACAACGCCGTGAACCAGATGGTCGCGCTCCGCCTTCTCGAGCGGCTCGGGTACGGCGCCGATGTCGCGTCGAACGGGCTCGAGGCCCTGGACGCACTCGAGCGACAGCCCTATGACGTCGTGCTCATGGACGTGCAGATGCCCCAGCTGGACGGGCTCGACGCCTCTCGACGTATCTGCGAGCGCTGGCCGGCGACGGCCCGCCCCAGGATCATCGCGATGACCGCGAACGCGCTGCCCGAGGATCGCGAAGCCTGCTTCGCTGCCGGGATGGACGACTACGTCGCCAAGCCGATCCGTCCTGACGAGCTCGCGGAGGCCCTGAAGCGTGTGAAGCCGCTCCGGGTGACCGGGTCGCGCCCTGGCAAGAACGGCGCAGAGTTCGACCCTGCGGCGCTCGACAGCCTGAGGGAGCTCGGCGGCGACGACTTCATCGCCGAGGTCATCGACACGTTCCTCGCCGATGCGCCGACGCTGCTGGAGACGCTGCGGCACTCCCTCGACGAGGAGGATGCCGACGAGCTTCGGCGGGCCGCGCACACGCTCAAATCGAACGGCGGCACCTTGGGCGCCGGGGCCTTCTCGGAGCTCTGCCAGGAGCTCGAGCAGCGCGCGAAGAACGGGCAGCTGGTGGGCGCCTCCGAGCTCGTGACTCGAATCGAACAGACGTACGAGCCTCTCCAGGAAGCCCTTGCCGCGCTCGGTTCGAAACAGGTGTCGTGAGCCCTTCCGCCTCTCGGCCCGGAACGATCCTGATCGCGGACGACAACCGGATGAACCGGCTCCTGCTCGCCCGCGGGCTCGAGCAGCAGGGGCACACGATCGCCTACGCGGAGGACGGCCGGGAGGCGCTCGAGCTGCTGGGTCAGCAGCGCTTCGACCTGATGCTGCTCGACGTCTTGATGCCCGAGCTCGACGGCTACGAGGTCCTTGCCGAGCTGAAGGACGATCCGCATCTCCGGGACATCCCGGTGATCATGACGAGCTGGACAGCGTGGTGAAGTGCGTCGAGATGGGCGCAGAGGACTACTTGACGAAGCCGATCAACCCGGTTCTGCTGAACGCCCGCATCACGGCGAGTCTCGAGAAGAAGCGCCTTCGCGATCAGCAGCGCGAGCTGATCAGCAAGTTCGCCACAAAGGAAGTCGCAGAAGATCTCCTGACGTCGGGCTTCTCGCTCGGCGGAAAGCACGTCGATGCGTCCGCGATGTTCTGCGACATCCGCTCGTTCACGACGATCGCGGAGTCACGAGAGCCCACCGAGACGATCGAGCTACTCAACGACTATTACACGCTGATGATGGATGCGATCGGCGGCGAAGGCGGGATCGTGAATCAGATGGTCGGCGACGGCCTAATGGCGATCTTCGGAGCTCCCTTGCCGCGCGACGGCCATCGTCAGCGAGCCGTGCTCGCGGCGCGGCAGATGGTCGAGCTGGTCCGTCTGTTCAACGAGTGATCCGTCTGTTCAACGAGGAACAGGCGGCGCGGGACAAGGTGCAGATCGAGATCGGCATCGGCATCGGATCGGGTCAGGTCGTCGCGGGCTACACGGGCACGCTCCACCGTGCGACCTACACGTGCGTGGGCGACACCGTCAACGTCGCTGCTCGCCTCGAGGCTCACACCAAGGTGCTGAACCGGCCCATCCTGATCGACGAGAACACTCGGCGTGGCCTCGAGGACGGGATCACGGTCGAGGCACACGGCGAGCTGCAGATGAAGGGAAAGACCCAGCCGGTCAAGGTGTACGCCGTGCTCGTCGAGTCGCTGGTCGCGGAAAGCGCCTGACCGAGGACCGGGATCGAGTCGGTGCGCAAGAACGCCACGAACGCGGTCGTCGACGACCAGACCGCCGCGGCGAGCAGCAAGCGCCGAGGCTGATCCGAGGTCAGGCAACGTCGCTCAAGTGCGCCAGCGCGCGGGCCCTACGGCGATCGCTTCTCCGGAATTGCGAGCGCCGAGCCGGCCGGCACTCGGCGTTGCCCTGATCCTGCTCAGCTTCGGAGCTGGTGCGGCGCACAAGCTCCGGGGGTCGGAAGC
>VAWZ01000169.1:0-1820 GCA_005888365.1 Actinomycetota bacterium | reverse complement strand
GGCAGCTCGCAGCTCGGCTCGCATCAGCTGCTCCGCTTGTTTGAGCTGCTTGGCGACGTCCGGCCGTGCGAAATAGCGGCTGAGGGTCGTATGCGCGACTCCATAGGCGCGAGCGAGCTCCCGGAACGTCTCTCCGCCCCCAGCGGCATCCCCATGGTCGGCGTGCATGCCGCGTCGCTCATGCACTCGCACGGGTTATGAGCGGCAACGACTGGCTGTCCCGTACCCTTTTGGAGGCGTGCCCTGGCACAGGAGGCCTGGCTTCAAGCTCGTCGCGGTGAAAGACGTGCGCCGCCTGACCGGTCTCGAGCTGTCGGAGCTTCTCAGCCGACAGAACATACAGCGGCTGACGCGGATCGATGAGAGCGGTGCCCGAGAAGAGTTCGTGCGCGTTCCCGTCGAACTCCTGATCGAAGACACCACCTCGACCTGAAGCTCGAAGACGACGTCGAGCGCGACGGCGTTAAACGGCTCAGGGCGACATTAATTTGGACTACGGCGTCCGCTGCCTCGCCTCGAGCCGCGACCCGCTCGGTTAGATTGAGTCGGCCCGCGAGCAGACTAGCCAGCGCAGGAGCTCCTCTGCCCCGTCGGGAGCGCCGGGGGATGTAGGCGGCGACGATCTCCATGCGGCACGTGCGCTCGCCCCAGCGCTCAGCGAGGCCTCCCATCGTCCTTTGTTGGAAGTGCGACAGACTTCGACCCGGCGCCTCGCCACCTCCGCCAGTCCACCGATCTAGGCCACTTGACCCCCGCGCCCCGATCCCGTAGGTCCCCTTCGCGCCGAGCACGGAGCGTGACTAGGTCGAAGCCCAGCCCGAGGGCTCTACGCGGAAGCGGACGGTCAACGGGCGGTGCAGACTAAAGCGCCACCGGCTAGGCGAACTCTTGGTCCCGGTCGGCTCGTGCCTGCGCTGAGGGTCGCGGTACCCTCCGGCCGTGGAGGAGATCGCTCCCGGCCTCTGGCACTGGAAGGCGCTCCGGGCGAGCATCGGCAGTGACGTCAGTTCGTGCTACCTCGCCCCCGAGCGGGTGCTGATCGACCCGATGATCCCGCCGGAGGGGCTCGTCTGGTTCAAGGAGCACGGCCGGCCGGAGCACCTCCTGCTCACCAACCGCCACCACGATCGCGACGCATGGAGGCTGCGCGACGCGTTCGGCTGCACGGTGCACTGCGTCCGCAACGGGCTGCACGAGCTCGAGGGTCGTGGCCCGGTCGAGGCGTTCGATTTCGACGACGAGCTCCCGGGCGGCGTCCTCGCCTACGAGGTAGACGTGATCTGCCCGGATGAGTGCGCCCTCCACGTGCCCGCGCACCGCGCGCTTGCCTGCGCGGACGGAGTCGTCCGCTGGCCCAACGACGGGCCGCTGACCTTCGTCCCCGACGCGCTGATGGACGACCCGGAGCGCACGAGGGCGGGCCTGCGCGAAGCGTACCGCCGGCTGCTCGACCTCGACTTCGACCGTCTCCTGCTCGCGCACGGCGACCCGATCGTCCACGGCGCGAAGGACGAGCTGGCGGCGTTCGTCACGTAGCGGCGCCTTTCCTGACGTCTTCACCGGTGGCGTCTCGGCGACAATGCGTGCGCCTGTTCCGCTCCGTTGCAGGCATTACTCGGCTCGACTCGGCGTCAGCAACCGGCGTAACCAGGATCCGTCAAAGGCGCTGCGTCGCCTTTTGGCGGAACTGCGACACGCTCCTGTTTCGCAGCCTGAGGCCGGCGGGGAGCAGTTTGACGCCCCTGCGCAGGCAGTAGCCGCATCTACGCATCACTCGAGGGCTGAGCTCCTTGGCTGTGCTTCCGGCCTGAGGCCGGCGG
>VAWZ01000019.1 GCA_005888365.1 Actinomycetota bacterium | reverse complement strand
TACCCGATCGTGCCGAGCCAGGTGACGGGAGGCTAGGTCGTGGCGACCACGGTCCCGCGTCGGAAGAAGGTCAAGACCCGGCGCCAGAAGATCGTCGAGACCACTGTCCTCACGCCGCTCGACTGGGTCGACGAGCGGAGCGCAGCCGTCAAGGGCACCAAGTGGTTCCTCTTCCGGCACGTTCCACGCGACGTCAACTGGATGCAGACGCTCGGCTCGGCCACGCTCACGGCG
>VAWZ01000018.1 GCA_005888365.1 Actinomycetota bacterium | reverse complement strand
ACCCGACGACGGGCAAGCCGGTCGCGTACTCCTCGATCCAGTCGATCACGAACGACGTGACGCTCGGCTGGCTCGTGCGAGGGATGCACCGCTGGGGAGCCAGCGTCTTCATCATCCTGCTCTTCCTGCACATGGGCCGCGTGTTCCTCTTCGGCGCATACAAGTACCCGCGTGAGTTGACCTGGGTCACAGGCGTCCTCATCCTCGCGACCGGGATGCTCATGGGCTTCACCGGTTACCTCCTGCCGTGGGACCAGACCGCCTACTGGGCGACCGCGGTCGGGATCAACCTGAACGGCACGGCCCCGTTCCTCGGGCCGTGGCTCGCGCAGTTCCTCGCAGGAGGGCCGGAGATCGGGAGCACGACTCTCGCGAAGTTCTACGCGCTCCACATGCTGCTCTTGCCCGGGGCGATCATCGCGCTCATCGGCATCCACATCTACCTCGTGACGCGTCTGGGAGTCGTCTCGCCTCCCTGGTCGAAGGAGGAGGCGGGCCGTGATCGTCCGGTCATTCCGCCGCGGGGTGGCCGGGCCGGGCTCGTTCGCGGCTCGTCGAGGAGCACGAGCTGATGGCGAGGGATCTCGGCGAGCAGAACCGCGAGTGGTTCGCGCGTTACAAGGAGGACGTCAAGAAGGAGGGCAAGCCCTTCTTCCCGCGCGCGATTCTCCACGACACCGTGATGTCTCTGATCGTCGTGTGCGTGATCATCGGCCTCGCCGTCATCTGGTACTACGACGCGAACGGCGTCAAGCCGGGCATCCTGGGTCCGCTCTACGCTCCGCCCGCGGATCCCGGGACGACGAGCTTCGTCCCACGACCCGACTGGTACTTCTATTTCCTCTTCTACCTCCTGCGGATCTTCAAGTGGCCGGAGACGGTCTTCATCGCCACGGTCGGGATCCCGACGATCTGCCTCGTGCTCCTGCTCGGGCTCCCGTTCTACGACCGGCGCCGCGAGCGCAGGCCCTCGCGCCGACCGGTGGCGATGATCGCGGCGATCCTGACGGTGCTGTCGATGGGCGTTCTGACGTGGAAAGGCGCGACGGCGAACGAGGCCCTCGGCTCGGAGCTCGTGCTCCTCGTCCCGAAATGGGCGCACCAGCAGGGTTTCACGGGCAAGAAGCTACCGACGAAAGGGGCGACGTTGTTCGCCCAGTCCGGGTGCCTCAACTGCCACACCTACCTCGGTCAAGGGGCCGGCCAGCTCGGAGCGCCGAACCTCTCCGCGATCGGGAAGACGAACGACGCCGCTTTCTTCGTCCAGTACATCACCAACCCGGCGGCGTTCGGGAACAAGGTCATGGGCTCGTACTCGTACCTCGGGCAGCAGAACATGCGCGCAATCGGCGCCTTCCTCGCCGCCTCGGACGGGCCCAAGTAGCGCGTCGCGCGTAGCCTTCCACCGTGCGCGTCTTCCTCGGCGTGACCGGCGCATCGGGCGCTCCCTACGCCGAACGACTGCTCCGCGCGCTCGCGGCTGTCGACTGCGAGATCGGGCTCACCGCCTCGGCCGCTGGGATCCAGGTGCTCGCCACGGAGCTCTACGGCGATCCCTCGCTCTCTCGCGAGGAGGTGCTCGAACGCTTCGTCGGCGACGCATCCGAGCAGGTCACGGTCTTCGGCGAGTCGGATTTCCGGAGCCCGTACGCGAGCGGCTCGGCGCGGGTCGACGCCTACGTGATCTGCCCCTGCTCGATGGCGACCGTGGGGACGCTCGCCTCCGGCGCGATGTCGAACCTCATCCATCGCGCGGCGTCGGTCGCTATCAAGGAACGGAGGAAGCTCGTGCTCGTGCCCCGCGAAACGCCGCTGTCGTCGATCCACCTGCGCGGGCTTGCGACGCTGAACGAGGCGGGAGCCGTGATTCTGTTCGCGGCCCCGGGCTTCTACCACGGCCCGCACTCGATCGACGATCTCGTCGACTTCGTGGTCGCGCGCTGCCTCGACCAGATCGGGATCGACAACGCCCTCGTCACGAGGTGGGGCCAGTCGTGAGCTACGAGGCAGGGCGTCTCACGGCAAACGAGGTGCGGACGATGTTCGATCGCATCGCGCCCGTCTACGACGTGATGAACCGGGTCATGACCGCGGGGCTCGACCGGCGCTGGCGCCGGCTCGCCGTGCGGGAGGTCGTGTGGCCCGGCGACCGCGTGCTCGACGCCTGCTGCGGGACCGGGGACCTCGCCGTCGAGGCGGAGCGACGTGGCGGCCGGGTGGTCGGGCTCGACTTCTCCGAGCGCATGCTCGAGCGGGCGCGTCGCAAATCCGGGACCATCGAATGGGTGCGAGGCGATGCGCTCGATTTGCCATTCGCGGACGGCGCGTTCGACGCCGCGACCGTCGGGTTCGGGGTCCGCAACTTGGACGACCTCGAGCGTGGCCTGCGCGAGCTCGCGCGCGTGCTTCGGCCTGGAGGGAAAGTCGCGGTCCTCGAGATCACCCGGCCACGGGGCTTGCTCCGACCCTTCTTCCGCCTCTGGCTCGACGTGCTCGTCCCGCTCGCCGGGCGCGTTCTTCCGGGCGGCAAGGCGTACACCTACCTGCCGGCGAGCGTTCGCCGCTTCCCCGGGCCGGAGGATCTCTCGAGGCTGCTCGAGGCGGGCGGCTTTCGTCAGGTGAGGTACCGGTTGCTCGGCGGCGGAAGCGTCGCGCTGCACACGGGGGTGCGACCATGACGGCGCAGGCGCAGGCGGTTCTCGAGGAGGCGCAGCCGTATCTCGACGAGCTCGAGCAGCGGCTCGAGGCGGCCGTCGAGCGCTATCCGGGCGTGGTCGGGGCCGTCGGTCGCGACGCCATCGGAGCTGGTGGCAAGCGACTGCGACCGCTGCTCGTCCACCTGACCGCGCCGGACCGCGAGCAGGCATTGCGCGGCGGCGTCGCGGTCGAGCTCGCGCACGTCGCGACCCTCGTCCACGACGACCTCGTCGACGGGGCCGAGCTCCGCCGCGGACGCTCGTCTGCGTGGCGCGCGCACGGCGAGGGGGCGGCTCGTGCGGGCGGCGACTATCTCTTCGCCCGCGCGTTCCGCGAGCTCGCGGTGAGCGGAGACCTCGCCGGGGTCGAGATCCTCGCGCGCGCCTGTCTCGCGATTGCGCGCGGGGAGGCGATGCAGCAACGGCAGGTGCGCGACCCGGAGACGCCGGTCGAGGCGTACCTCGAGCGCATCTCGCTCAAGACCGGGAAGATGTTCGAGGCGGCCTGCCTGCTCGGATCGCGCGATCCGCGCCTCGGCGCCTTCGGGCTGGCGCTGGGCACGGCGTTCCAGATCGCCGACGACATCCTCGACTGCGTCGGCGACACGATCGAGACTGGGAAGATCCCTGGCGCCGATCTCCGCGAAGGCGTGCCGACGTTGCCTCTCATCCTGGCCGCGCGTCAGGACGAGTCCGTTCGCGAGGCCCTGACGGGAGGGCCGACGCAGGGCGTCCTCGTCCGCGTGGCCGCGACCGACGCGCTCGAGCGATCCCGTGAGCTGGCCCTCGACTACGCTAGGCGAGCGAGGGGGTTCCTCCAAGAAGAGCCCGAGTTGGAAGCACTCACACACATCGTCATCGACCGGGAGCGCTGACATGGCCGTCGTCGAGCTGAGCTCGCTGGAGCGAGTCCGGGAGAAGGTCGAGAGCGGCGCTCGGCTCGACTTCGAGGACGGTCTCGCGATTCTCGAGTCCGACGACCTCCTGGAGATCGGCGAGCTCGCCGACCGTGCGCGGCGTGTGCGCGGGGGTACGGACGAGGTCTACTTCGTGCAGAACCTGTATCTGAACCAGACGAACGTCTGCCGGGTGAAGTGCAAGTTCTGCGCTTTCGCCGCGACGCGGAAGCAGCCGCACGCCTACACCTACACGACCGAGGAGCTCGTCGAGGATGCCATCCAGCAGCGGGCGCGGACCGCGTTCACCGAGATCCACATGGTCAACGGCGAGAACCCGCACGTCGACTTCGACTTCTACCGGGGCACGATCCGCGCGCTGCACGAAGCGCTGCCGGACGTGCACCTCAAGTGCTACACGGCCTCCGAGATCCACCACATGACGACGCTCTCCGGGCTCACGCACGAGGAGGTCCTGCGGGAGCTCAAGGACGCCGGCCTCGGATCGCTCCCCGGAGGAGGCGCGGAGGTCTTCGCAGAGCGCGTTCGGCGTCTGGTCGCTCCGGGAAAGGAGCATCCGGACGTCTGGTTCCACATCCACGACACGGCGCACCGGCTCGGGATCCCGACCCACTGCACGATGCTGTACGGCCACGTCGAGACGTACGAGGAGCGCGTCGACCATCTCCTCAGGCTCCGCGAGCAGCAAGATCGGACGGGCGGCTTCCTCGCCTTCATCCCGCTCGCCTTCCATCCCGAGAACACCGTCTTCGAGCGACGCGGGTGGCGGCACACGACCGGTGCGGACGATCTCAAGATGCTCGCCTTCTCGCGGCTGATGCTCGACAACGTCCCGAACGTGAAGGCCTACTGGATCATGATGGGCATGCCGCTGGCAGCGGTGGCACTGCACCTCGGCGCGAACGACGTGCAGGGCACGGTCGTGCGGGAGGAGATCTTCCACGCCGCTGGTGCTCGCACGGAGACCGAGCAGAAGGTCGAGCAGCTCGTCCGCTTCGTTCGCGAGGCCGGACGCGTCCCCGTCCAGCGAGACACCCTCTACAACGAGCTCGCCCGCTGGTGACCCCCGCGGATCGGACCGAAACTGGCTCGGCCGGGCGGGCCGGCTCGTCGGCGGCCGAGGCCAGAACCTCGACGACGACGCGTTCGGGCAGCACGCCGATCGCGGTCTGGGTCGTCTACGTCCTCGGCATCGTCGCGGCGACCGTCCTCGCCGCCTCGCTCCTCTTCGTCGTGGTCGCGTACGCGACAACGGGCAGCGGCGGGTTCGGCCTCGACGTCTCGGTCCCGGCCCTCGTCGTCTGGCTAGGGATCGTGATCGCGGCGGGTGGTACCTGGGTCTGGCGCCGGTTCGGGGCCGCCAGATGATCCGTCTGGGCCGGATCTCGTACGTGAACATGGCGCCCGTCTTCTACGGTCTCGAGGCGAACGTCGAGGAGATCGAGGGCGTCCCCACCGAGTTGAACGAGATGCTCCTCGACGGGGAGATCGACGTCGCGCCGATTCCTTCGATCGAGTATGCGCGAAACGCCGACCGGCTCCGTCTGCTGCCGCGCCTCTGCGTCTCGTCCGAGGGCGCCATCGATTCCATCCAGCTCGTGACGCGCCTCTCGTTGAGCCAGGTGCGGTCCGTGGCCGTCACTCCGGAGAGCGCGACCTCCGTCGTCCTCGTCCGGATCCTGCTGCCGAACGTGGAGATCGTCCCGTTCGAGACGGAAGCGGACGCGACGCTGCTCATCGGCGATGCGGCGCTCCGGAGCGCCTTCGAGGATCCGACGCCGCACTTCGACCTCGGGCGTCTCTGGCGCGACCGCACCGGACTCCCGATGGTCTTCGCCGTCTGGGCTGCGCCGGAACCGCTCGTGGAGGGTCTGATCGAGCTCGAGCACGCTCTCGTCGCCTCCGTGCGACTTGCCCGCTCCGAGCCCGACCGGCTCGCACGACAGACGAGCCGGACGTACGGCTATCCCGCGGGCTTCCTGGCTCGCTACTTCGAGAAGCTCCGGTACAGCTTCGGGCCGCGCGAGCGAGCCGGTCTCTACACCTTCCTCGAGATGGCGAGGGACGCCGGCGAGCTCGAGCACGTCCCGGAGCTGCGCTTCGTTCCCGCGGAGGCACGAGTGTGAGCGTCGTCGCAGCGGAGCCTTCCGTTCGCGAGGTGCTCGACAAGGCCCTCGACGGAGAGCGCATCTCCGAGGAGGATGCAGTCGCCCTCCTTCGCTCGCGCGATCTCGTCGCGGTCGGGCGGGCTGCGGACGCGGTACGAAACCGGCTGAACGACCCGAGCCGGGTGACGTTCATCGTCGACCGGAACCTGAACTACACGAACGTCTGCGTGACGGACTGCGACTTCTGCGCCTTCTACCGCCGGCCCGGAGATCGGCGTGAGGGTTACCTCCTGCCGAAGCCCGTCATCTACAAGAAGATCGAGGAGACGCTCGCGATCGGCGGAACGGGCCTGCTGATGCAGGGCGGGCATCACCCCGATCTCGGGATCGACTACTACGAGGACCTCTTCAGCTCGATCAAGGCCCGCTACAAGATCCACCTGCACGCGCTCTCGCCGCCCGAGGTTCAGCACATCTCGAGGCGCTCCAAGCTGACGATCCCGGAGACACTCTCGCGCCTGCGCGACGCGGGTCTCGATTCGCTCCCGGGCGGCGGCGCCGAGATCCTCGTCGACCGCGTGCGGAAGATCATCGCGCCGAAGAAGACGCGGACCGACGAGTGGCTCGACGTCATGCGCCAGGCGCACCGGCTCGGGATGTCGACCACCGCGACGATGATGTACGGGCACGTCGAGACGCTCGAGGAGCGCGTCGAGCACATGCGCCGCATCCGCGAGCTCCAGGACGAGACGCGGGGCTTCAGGGCGTTCATCTCCTGGACGTTCCAGGGAGACGGAAACCGGCTCGATCACGTCGTGCCCGAGGAGAGCCGCCCCACGTCCTTCGACTACCTCCTCACACAGGCCGTCTCGCGCATCTACCTGGACAACGTGCCGCACATCCAGTCCTCGTGGGTGACGCAGGGGATGAAGGTCGGGCAGGTCGCGCTCGGCTTCGGCGCCGACGACATGGGCTCGGTGATGATCGAGGAGAACGTCGTCTCGGCCGCGGGCACGACGCATCGGACGACGACCGACGAGCTCGTCCACCTCATACGCTCGTTCGGGAGAATCCCGGTCCAGCGCGACACGCTGTACCGGGAGGTCAAGGTCTTCGCGTAGCCGGCGGATCGACGCGTGTCGCCGCGTCGAGGAAGATTCGCCCGATGGGTGACGGTGGAGTCGCATACCTGACGCCCGAGGCGAAGGCCCGGGTCGAGATCGACCGCATGCTCTCGGCGACGGGGTGGGCGGTCCAGGACGCGCGTGCGGTCAACCTCACGGCGGCACGAGGCGTCGCGGTGCGCGAGTTCCGCCTGAAGCCGCCGCACGGCCGAGCTGACTACCTCCTGTTCGTCGGCGGTGCGGCCGCCGGCGTGATCGAGGCGAAGAAGGAGGGCGAGACGCTGACGGGCGTCGAGTGGCAGAGCGCGAAGTACGTCGACGGCCTGCCGGACGAGATCCCGACCGCCGTCGAGGGCGCGCTCCCGTTCGCCTACGAGTCGACGGGGACGGAGACACGGTTCACGAACACGCTCGACCCGGACGCGGCCAGCCGCCCGGTGTTTTCGTTCCACCGCCCGGAGACGCTCGCGCACTGGCTCGAGGAGATCCGCCGCCACCCGAGCGCACCCACGCTCAGGCACCGGCTGCGCACGCTCCCGCCGCTCCCGGAGACAGGCCTCTGGCCGGCCCAGGTCGTTGCGATCCGCAACCTGGAAGCATCACTCGCGGCCAACCGCCCGCGCGCGCTCATCCAGATGGCGACCGGCTCGGGGAAGACCTTCACCGCCGCGAACGTCGCCTACCGCCCGACCGGGCGAACCTCGGCCGCCAGACGCTCAAGGAGTTCCAGGGGTTCACGACGCCGGACGACGGGCGCAAGCTGACCGAGCTCTACAACGTCCAGCACCTCTCCTCGAACGCGATCGACCCGGTCGCGCGGGTGACGATCTCGACGATCCAGCGGATCTACTCGATCCTGCGCGGCGAGCCCGACCTCGATCCCGAGCTCGACGAGCATTCCGCTGACGAGCTCGCGACCGAGCCGCTCCCGGTCGAGTACAGCGCCGCGGTTCCGCCCGAGACCTTCGACGTCGTCATCGTGGACGAGTGCCACCGCTCGATCTTCGGGGTCTGGCGGCAGGTGCTCGACTACTTCGACGCCTTCACCATCGGGCTCACCGCGACTCCGAACAAGCAGGCGTTCGGCTTCTTCAACCAGAACCTCGTCATGGAGTACGGGCACGAGCAGGCGGTCGCGGACGAGGTGAACGTCGACTTCGACGTCTACCGCATCCGCACGCACATCACGGAGGTCGGAGGCACGATCGACGCCGGGATCGTGACCCAGTTCCGCGACCGGCAGACGCGCCGCGCGCGCTGGGAACGGCTCGACGAGGACCTTGCCTACGCTGCGGGTGCGCTCGACCGGGCGGTCGTAGCCCGCGACCAGATCCGCACCGTGCTCGAGACCTTCCGCGACCGCCTCTTCACCGAGATCTTCCCCGAGCGCACCGAGGTGCCGAAGACGCTGATCTTCGCCAAGGACGACGCGCACGCGGAGGAGATCGTCCAGATCGCCCGCGACGTCTTCGGGAAGGGGAACGAGTTCGCCGCCAAGATCACCTACAAGTCCACCGGACGGAAGACGGACGACCTGATCCAGGCGTTTCGCAACTCGTACAACCCGCGGATCGCGGTGACCGTGGACATGATCGCCACCGGCACCGACGTGAAGCCGCTCGAGTGCGTCTTCTTCATGCGCTCGGTGCGGAGCCGGACGTATTTCGAGCAGATGAAGGGCCGCGGCGTGCGCGTCATCGGCGACGCCGACTTCCAGGCCGTCACCCCGGACGCGCGCTCGAAGGAGCGCTTCGTCATCGTGGACGCGGTCGGCGTGACCGAGTCGGACCTCGTGGACACGGTGCCGCTCGACCGCAAGCCGACCGTCCCGCTCGAGCGGCTCTTGCGGCAGGTGTCGTTCGGCGTCC
>VAWZ01000017.1:10319-16614 GCA_005888365.1 Actinomycetota bacterium | reverse complement strand
TTGTAGACGCCTCAGTCAGCACGCCAGCCGAGCTCGCGCGAGATCGCCCTCCCCTGCTCGAGGAGAACGGGCAGAGCCGCCCCGATCGCCTTCTTGTCGAAGCGCGAGGACGGGCCTTGCAGCGCGACGATCGCGTCGAGCTCGCCGCGGCTCGAGCGCACGGGCACTGCGATCGCCGAGAGCCCGGGCTCGCGCTCCTCGATCGCCTGCGCATAGCCGCGCTCACGGACACGCTCGATCTCCCGGACGAGCGCCTTCGAGTCGGTGATCGTCCGGGGCGTGTAGGCGCGGTACGGCTCGGCGGGAAGCGTTCGTCCGGAGAATGCGAGCATGACCTTCCCCGCCGACGTCGCGTACGCGACCGAGGGGCGACCGAGCCGGGACACGGGCTGGATCTGATGCGAGCCCGAGACGAAGTCGATGGTGACTGCGTCTTCCTCGCCCGGAACCGAGAGGGTCGCCGTCTCTCCCGTCACGCGTACGAGCTCCTCGAGATGGGGGCGCGCGACGGCGCGCACGTCGAGCCGTGCGAGCAGCGCGTTCGCGAGCTGCACGATACGGACGAGCCGGTAGCGACCCGTCGCCGCGACTCGCTCCACCAGTCCCGACGCCGCGAGCGTGCCGAGTTGGCGCGAGACGGTGCTGGGAGTCATGCCCGTTCGGCGTGCGATCTCGTTCGTCCCGAGCTCGCCCGCGTCGGCGAGTGTGTCGAGCAGCGCGATGGCCCTCTCGGCCGCACCGATTCTGCGAGATGATGGTTGACGCGTGCGACTCACGGAGGTACCGTCGTTGCGGATCCTGGCACAGGGTTGCGCATAAGGCAATTGCCGCGGATGTCGTTCTACCTTCCTTGTCCCTACTGCGGCCCCAGGCCAGTCGACGAGTACGCGTACTTCGGCGAGGTGACACATCGGCCGGGGCCGTCCCCGAGCATGCGCGAGCTGACCGACTACGTGTACTTCCGCGACAACGTGGCGGGAGTGCAGCGCGAGTGGTGGCAGCACCGGCTCGGCTGCGGCGAGTGGTTTCTCGCCGACCGCGACACGCGCACGAACGAGGTGCTCGACGTGCTCCTCCCGTCGCCGGAGCGAGTGCGAGAAGAGCGTCTCGGGTCGCCACCCGTAGGCGCCGAGCCGATGGCGTCCGAGGTCACGTGAGGCTTCCAGCACAGACGGGCGAGCGGATCGACCGGAGCACGGAGCTCTCGTTCCGGCTCGGGCCCTGGGACGTGAGCGGCTACGCGGGCGACACGATCGGATCGGCGCTCTTCGCGGGCGGCAGGCGCGTCTTCTCGCGCTCGTTCAAGTACCACCGCCCGCGCGGGCTCCTCTGCTGCGCCGGCCACTGCCCGAACTGCCTGATGACGGTCGACGGCGTGCCGAACGTGCGCGTCTGTGTCGAGCCCCTTCGCGAGGGCGCGGTGGTAGAGCCGCAAAACGTGCTCGGCAAGCTCGACTTCGACCTCCTACGGGTCGTCGACAAGGTGGGCGGGCCGTTCACGCCGGTCGGCTTCTACTACCGCACGATGATTCGCCCGCGTCGGATGTGGCCGTTGTACGAGAAGTTCCTGCGCAATGTGGCGGGACTCGGGAAGCTGGACGAGCATGCTGGCCACACTCGCCGCTACGACGTCGAACACAAGAAGGCTCGGGTGCTCGTCGTCGGGGGAGGCCGCGCGGGGCGGGCCGCGGCACTCGAGGCCGCGTCCCAGGGGCCGGGCGTCGTGCTCGTCGACGAGAGCGACCGGCTGCTCCGCAGCGAGCTGGCCGGCGTCGAGGTGCTCGCCCCGGCGCGTGCTCTCGGGATCTGGGAGGGCAACCTCGTTCCCGTCGACTGCGGCACCGTCCTGTATCGCTTCCGTGCCGAGCGCGTCGTCGTCGCGACCGGCACGATCGAGCAGCCGCTCGTGTTCCCGGGGAACGATCTGGTCGGGACGATGTTCCCGCGTGCCGTTCGCAGGCTGATTCGCGACTTCTCGCTGCAGCCGGGTCAGCGGGCGGTGGTACTCGCGACGGACGAGCGCGGGCTCGAGGCAGCGGACGACCTGGGCGAGGCGGGAGTGGCCGTCGAGCGCGTGGTCGACCTACGGGAGTCGCCTCTGCGCCGGATCGAGGCACAGGCAAGAGCGGGCCGGGTGCGAGGGGTCCTCCTGGACGACGACGTCGTCGAGTGCGACCTCCTCGTCGCCTCGGGAGGTCGTCAGCCCGCCTACTCCCTGCTCGCGCAGGCGGGAGGGCTGGTCGAATTCGACCCCGATCTCGGCGTGCTCGTGCCCACGGAGCATCCGCCGGGAGTCGAGGCGGTCGGCTCCGTGACCGGGGAAGGGCTCGAAAAGGTCGATCCGCTGCCGTCGTATCACGGCCGAGGGAAGTGCTTCGTCTGCGTGTGCGAGGACGTCACGACGAAGGACGTCAAACGCGCGATCACCGAGGGCTTCGACTCGATCGAGCTCGCGAAGCGCTACACGACCGTGACCATGGGGCCGTGCCAGGGGAAGCTGTGCCAGCTTCCGAGCGTCCGCCTGTACGCCCAGGAACGGCGAGTGTACGAGACCGACATCGGCTCGACCACAGCCCGTCCGCCCTGGGCACCCGTGGAGCTCGGCCTCCTCGCCGGGCGTCATCTCGAGCCCACGCGCCGCACGTCGCTCCACTTCCGCCACGAGGAGACGGGCGCCCGGATGATGTGGGCGGGCCCCTGGCGCCGGCCGTACGCGTACAGCGACTACCCGGAGCAGGAGGTTCGTGCCGTGCACGAGTCGCTGGGCGTCATCGACGTCTCCACCCTCGGGAAGCTCCTGGTCGAGGGCCCCGAGGCGGCCGCGCTCCTCGAGCGGCTCTACCCGAACCGCTTCGGAGACATGAAGCCCGGCCGTATCCGGTACGGGGTGCTGACCACCGACGGCGGCCGGATCATGGACGACGGTACCGTCGCCCGCTTGTCGGACGACCTCTACTACGTGACCACGACCTCGACCGGGTCGGACGCGGTGACCGCGTGGTTCGAGTGGTGGAACGCCGTCTGGGGCTACGACGCGGACATCGTGAACGTGACCGGCGCACTGGCAGCGCTCAACCTTGCCGGACCGCGCGCCCGGGAGGCCCTCGAGCGGCTGACGGAGGACGACGTATCCGCCGAAGCCCTCAAGTACCTCGACGCGAGGGAGGTCGAGGTCGTGGGAGTTCCGTGCCTCACGCTGCGGATCGGCTTCGTCGGTGAGCTCGGGTACGAGCTGCACTTTCCGAGCCCGGCCGGCGAGCACGTCTGGGACCGACTCGTCGCCGAGGGCGCCGTCCCGTTCGGGCTCGAGCCCCAGCGCGTGCTCAGGCTCGAGAAGGGGCACGTCATCGTCGGCCAGGACACGGACTCGGAGTCGAACCTGCTCTCGGCAGGGATGTCGTGGCTGCCGAAGCTCGACAAGGACGACTTCGTCGGGAAGTCCGCGGTGGAGCTCTTCGCGGAGCGCGAGGAGCGTGAGTTGCTCGTCGGGTTCCGGATGGAGGAGAACGTCGTGCCGCCCGAGGGTGCCCAGGTCGTGATCGAGGGCTATCCCGCCGGACGGGTCACGAGCGCTCGCCGCAGCGACGAGGTCGGAGCGATCATCGGGCTCGCGTGGGTGCCCTCCGATCGCGCCGAGGACGGAACCCGGTTCGAGATTCGCGTCGAGCGGCAGCTTCGCGGAGCGCGGGTGACGCACGGCGCCTTCTTCGATCCGGCCGGAGAGCGGATGCGCTCGTGAGTCTTTCCTTTCTGTCGCCGTCGCGCTGCGCGCCGGGGACGTTGGCGTCCCCGCTGACTCGGACGCTAGACACGGTGTCTGACACCGCACCATGGAGTGAAGCGGGTTTGCGGGCGGAAGGTGTCAGACACCGTCTACGCGACCTTTCGTCCGACGGAAAGGTCGAAGTCCGCGGCGACCTCGATCTCGTCGAGCCGGCGGATGGAGAAGAGCTCATTCGGCTCTCGCCTCGGCGCGGGCTCCTGCTCGTCGATGACGACCCCGCGGAGGCCGCCGATAGGCTGCGGACGTACGGTGTGCGCGCCTACGACGCGACCGGAGCCCTCGCCGGCCTCGCCTTCGAGGGCGAGCAGCTCGCCCGCCGGCTCACCGACCTCGACCTCGAGCGCCTGCCGGCGGCGGGAGCCTTCGCGAGGATCGGCGCGATCCTCGTTCGCGACGAGGGTGACCGCTTCCGCGCGTACTTCCCGCAGGAGCTCGGCCACTATGTCGCCGAGGTCGTGCTCGACGCGATCGACGGGCTGGACAACCGATGAAGGACATCTTCGTCCCACGGAGGATGTGGCGCCCGCGCGGCGAGCTCAAGCGCCGCTACGACGTCGTCGTCGTCGGAGGCGGCTCGCACGGGCTGGCGACCGCCTACTACCTCGCGCAGCGGCACGGGGTCAAGGACGTCTGCATCCTGGAGAAGTCGTACATCGGTTCCGGCGCCTCGGGCCGGAACACGACGATCATCCGCGCCAACTACAGGACTCCCGAGGGCGCGGAGTTCTACGGGCAGAGCGTGAGGCTGTACGAGAAGCTCTCGCAGAAGCTCGGCTTCAACCTCATGTTCTCGCAGCGCGGGCACCTGACACTCGCGCACTCCGACCGGGCGCTCGTGACGATGCAGGAGCGTGCGGAGGTGAACAAGCTGCTCGGCGTCAACTCGAGCGTCATCGGCCCCGCCGAGATCGAGGCGCTCTGCCCGCAGCTCGACGTCTCGGAGCGCCCGACCTGGCCGATCATGGGGGCCCTCTATCACCCGCCCGGCGGGATCATCCGGCACGACGCAGTCGTCTGGGCATTCGCACGCGCCGCGGACGAGCTCGGCGTCGATATCCATCCCTACACAGAGGTGACCGGCTTCGAGAGGGCAAACGGACGCGTCACGGCGGTCGAGACGAACCGCGGACGCGTCGAGTGCGGCCAGGTCGTGAGCGCCACAGCCGGCTGGTCGACGCTCATCGCCGGCATGGCCGGGCTCCGGCTCCCGATCACGACCCACATCCTGCAGGCGTTCGTGACGGAGCCGCTGAAGCCGTTCCTCGACGTGGTCATCGTCTCGTCGCAGCTGCACGTGTACGTCTCGCAGACGGATCGTGGAGAGTTCCTCATCGGCGCCGAGATCGAGCCGTACACGACGTATTGCGGGACGGGAACGCTCTCCTTCCTCGAGATCTCGGCCAGACACTCGATCGAGCTCTTCCCGCAGCTCGAGCGAGCGAAGGTGCTGCGCACCTGGACCGGGCTCTGCGACCTGTCTCCCGACTACAGCCCGATCCTGGGCCGGACCGAGGTCGACAACTTCCACGTCTCCTCCGGCTGGGGGACGTACGGGTTCAAGGCCGCACCGATCGTCGGCGTCACGCTTGCGGAGCTCGTTGCGACCGGAAAGACGCCGGACCTCATCGCTCCCTTCGCACTCGAACGCTTCCATACCGATACGCTCGTGTCCGAGCTCGCTGCGGCGGCCGTGAGTCACTGAGACTGGAGCGGAGAGATGAAGACGGAAATGCCCTCGAGCCTCGAGATCGCCCAGAACGCGACGCTCAGCCCGATCCTCGACATTGCGGCGGCGGCCGGCCTCGAGCCGGGGGAGATCGAGCCCTACGGGGCGTTCAAGGGGAAGATCGACCTCTCCGTCCTCGAGCGGCTCGGAGGAAAGGCCGACGCCAAGCTCGTCAACGTGACCGCGATCACGCCTACGAAGGCGGGCGAGGGGAAGACGACGACCGCGGTCTCGCTGACGCAGGGCCTCGGAACGATCGGCCGGAGCCCCGTCCTCTGCCTGCGCGAGGCGTCGCTCGGGCCGGTCTTCGGAATCAAGGGCGGCGCGGCGGGCGGCGGTTATGCGCAGGTCGTACCGATGGAGGACCTGAACCTCCACTTCACCGGCGACATCCACGCGATCGGCGCGGCGAACAACCTCCTCGCGGCGATGCTCGAGGCGCACGTCCTGCACGGAAACGAGCTCTGGATCGATCCGCTGACGATCAGCTGGCGCCGCTGCGTCGACATCAACGACCGCGCGCTCCGCGACATCGTGATCGGACTCGGGGGGAAGGCGAACGGGTACGTGCGGCAGACGGGCTTCGACATCACGGCTGCCTCCGAGGTGATGGCGATCGTCGCGGTTGCGCGCGACGTCTTCGATCTCCGTGCCCGTCTCGGCGCGATCACCGTCGGCTCGACGTACGAGGGCGAGCCGGTCACAGCCGAACAGCTGAAGGCGGCCGGTGCGATGGCGGTCCTGCTCAAGGACGCGATCAAGCCGAACATCGTCCAGACGCTCGA
>VAWZ01000017.1:0-10296 GCA_005888365.1 Actinomycetota bacterium | reverse complement strand
AACATCGCCCACGGCAACAACTCCCTCGTCGCGGACCGGGTCGCCTTGAAGCTCGGCGACGTGGTCGTCACCGAGAGCGGCTTCGGCTCGGACATGGGGATGGAGAAGTTCTTCGACATCGTCTGCCGCGCCGGCGGGCTGCGGCCGAACGTCGTCGTCGTCGTCGCGACCGTGAAGGCCCTGAAGCACCACGGCGGTGATCCGGACGGTGACGCCAAGGCGATCGAGCGGGGCGCTGCAAACCTTGCGCGGCATCTCAAGATCGTCGGCGGCTTCGGGCTCCGTGCGGTCGTCGCGATCAACCGCTTCCCCGGCGACCCGGAGTCGGAGATCGAGCTCGTCCAGAAGCTCGCGCTCGATCTCGGGGCGCACGCGGCGGAGGTCAACGACGCGTTCGAGCAGGGAGGGCCGGGCGCCGCGGCGCTCGCGGACGCGGTCATGGACGCCGCCGAGCTCGAGAACGAGTTCGACTACGTCTACCCCCTGGACGCGCCGCTCGAGAAGAAGATCGACGCGATCGCTCGGCGCAAGACGCGTGTACGGTGCGGACGGGATCGAGCTGCTTCCGGCGGCCGCTCAGAAGGCGAAGGCCTTCGCGGAGGCCGGTCTCGGAGACCTTCCCGTCTGCATGGCGAAGACCCACCTCTCGCTCTCGCACGATCCCTCGCTGCCGAATGCGCCAACCGGGTTCACCGTCCCGATTCGCGACCTGCGTGCCTACACCGGCGCGGGCTGGGTCGTCGCTCTCTGCGGCGACATGCAGACGATGCCCGGTCTCGGGCGGACGCCTGCGGCCTTCAACGTCGACATCGACGACGACGGCCGGACGGTCGGCTTGTTCTAGGAGTCCGGGACGCTCGACTACTACGCACGGCGCGCGGCCGAGTACGACGCAACCTCGTACGGTGCGATCGGGGACGCCGAGCGCGCCGACCTCGAGCGTCTCGAGGCGTACGTCTCGTCGCTTCCACCCGGAAGGATTCTCGACGTCGCCTGCGGCACGGGCTATCTCGACTCCTGCGCGGCGAGGTCGTCGGGCTCGACCAGAGCCGGGAGATGCTCGACATCGCGCGCCGGAGACTTCCAAGCGTCGAGTTCGTGTGCGCGGTGGTGCCTCCACTCCCCTTCGAGGACGATTCGTTCGAGCTCCTGTTCACCAGCCACTTCTACGGACACGTCGTCTCACCGGAAGAGCGCCGTCGGTTTCTGGGCGAGGCGTTCCGCGTGGTGCGCGAGGTCGTAGTCGTCGAGCAGACATGGCGTCCAGGTCTCCCCGACGAGGTCTGGGAGGAGCGCGAGCTTCGCGACGGCTCGCGGCACCGTGTCTTCAAGCGTTATTTCACGGCGGATCGTCTACGGGCGGAGCTCGACGGGGAGCTCGAGCTCGAGACCCGCAGCTTTCTCGCCGTACGCGCCTCCCGGGCTAGTGAGCGTGAGCGTGCCCGTGCTCCATCTCCATAGGCGTGTTCATCATGCGCAGCATCGCGATCCCTCCACCCCGCCGGAAGTAGCGCCAGACGAGCACTGCGGCGAGGGTGAGGAAGACGATGTTGAGGACGGTCGTGTAGTTCCACGTGACGGAGGCCTCGATCACCTTGGCGTTCCGCTCGCTCGGGATCAGCCCGAGCGAATCGAACACGAGCTCGACGATGAGCCCTGAGGCCGCCATCGTCACGTAGAAGACGACGAGCAGGAAGCCGGCCATCCTCCACCCGTAGTACTTCCGATAGATGTCGATGATCGGGAGGATGATCAGGTCGGCGAAGATGAACGCGAGGACGCCGCCGAAGCTGATGCCGCCGTTCCAGAGCACTGCGGCCAGGGGGACGTTCCCGATCGAGCAGACGAAGCTGAAGATCGCGACGAGCGGCCCAATGAGTGGGCCCCAGAGCTTCGCCGCGGTGTGGTGGTGCTCGAGGAAGAGCGATTGCCACCACGAGTCGGGAACCCACGCGGCGAGTGCACCCGCGATGAGGAGACCGCCGAAGATGTCGAACCAGATGGCGGCCCAGTCCATGACGAAGAAGTCCGCGGTGGCGGTGAAGCCCTCGGGCGAGGCCAGTCGTCTCCAGATCGACCCTCTCTCCTGGACCGACATGTCCATCTCGGCGTGCCCCTCCATCTTCCCGAGCGCGCCGCGATCCGCCGTCTCACGCGCTTCGTCGACCAGCTGCCGGCTCAGGAAGAGCCGGAAGGCGATCGCCATGAGGACGATCATGAGCGGCCCGCCGAGGAACTCGCCCAGCGTGAACTGCCAGCCGAGGAGCAGCGTCATGACGATCCCGAGCTCGATGACGAGGTTCGTCGAGGCGAACTGGAACGCCATCGAGGAGGTGAAGTCCGCCCCCTTTCGGAAGAGCGAGCGCGAGAGCGCGACCGCTGCATACGAGCACGATGAGGATGCGGCGCCCAGGCCGGACGCGATGCCGATTGAGCGGGGCGAGTCGTCCGGAAGCAGCCGGCGCATCTCCCCTTTCGAGACGACCGCCTGCACCGCTCCCGAGAGCGCGAAGCCGAGGATCAGCGCCCACAGGATCTCCCAGAACATCCCGAACGCGAAGCTGAGCGCGTCGCCGATCGAGCCGATGAGGTCGGTCGCCACCACTCTGGCCTAGAGTTTCGAGGATAAGGGAGCGTGACGTTTGACCGAACTCGGACAGACCATGACTGCCCCGTCGCTCGCTCTTCTCGAGCACAAGCCGATCGACCCGCTGGAGCGCGAGCGGCTCGTCCGACGTGCGAAGCTGCTTGCCTGGGGCGGGAACGCGTGGCACCTCGTCGAGTTTGCGATCGCGGTGGGCGCTGGTATCGCCGCCGGATCGATTGCGCTCGTCGCCTTCGGCGCGGACAGCCTGATCGAAGCGCTCGCCGGGTTCATCATCATCTGGCGTTTTGCCGCTCGTCGCACCCATTCGGAGACCGCGGAGCGGCGGGCGCAGCAGCTCATCGCCGCCAGCTATCTGGTCCTCGCGGCCTACATCGTGATTGCGTCGGCGCGATCTCTCATCGGCGGCCATCATCCCGACGCGAGCTGGATCGGGATCGGGCTCGCTGCCTTCACAGCGCCCACGATGCCGGTGCTCGCCCGCGCGAAGCGCCGGGTCGGCCGAGAGCTCGGATCATCCGCAACGGTGAGTGAGGCGGAGCAGAATCAGATCTGCGCATATCTGTCGATCGCGCTGCTCGTCGGGCTTCTGGCGAACGCGCTCGCGGGTTGGTGGTGGGCCGATCCTGCCGCGGCCGTCGTGATCGCCGCCGTTGCGGGCAGGGAGGGCTGGGAGAGCTGGAAGGGCGACAGCTGCGACTGCTGCTGAGCGACCGCACGGAGGCGCGCACCTGGTCGCTATCCTCGGCGAGTGCTGAGCATCCAGCGCATGCGCAAGCGGATGCCGCTTGTCGCGTTCATCCTCCTCTTCGTACTGCTCCTCATGTTGGTCGGGTTCGCCTGTGCGTGCCTGGCCGACCATCCGATGCAGGCAGCCGACCGGGCGATCTCCTCGATCGCGGCAGCTCCCGCGATCATCGAGCTCTGGACGTACACCCTCGTGGCGCTACTCGTCGTTGCTTTCGCCGCCACGCAGAGACGCCGCGCAGTCGGACGCCCGTCGCCCGCTGACCTCCAGCGCTTCCTCTACTGAGTTCGGCCACCCGCCGCGGGCGAGAGCCTACGGACCACGTGCCCGACCGATCTCACGAAGGAGGAACCAGATGACTATCAAGACCAAGAGCCGACGGACGAAGCGGCGGGTCGAGGCCCCAGCGCCGCAATCCGCACCGCTGCGCCGATGGTGGCCGTACCTGGCTACCGCAGCTGCGCTGGTCGCTCTCGCGATCGCGCCGGTTCTGGCCACGCGTCATAACGGTGGGAGCCCGATGTTCTCGGCGGGGCTACCGCACACACCCGACTACCACTCTCTGCTCGTCAACCCCTCCGATGCGCGGCGGCTCCTGCTCGGAACTCACACAGGCCTGTACGTCTCGCGGGACGGCGGCCGTCACTCGCGTCTCGACGCGCTCTCCGGCAAAGATGCCATGAACCTCTCACGTCCGGCAGGGAAGACCATCTGGCTCGCCGGCCACATGGTTTTCAAGCGTAGTCCCGACGGCGGTGCCAGCTGGGCCGACGTGAGCCCTTCAGGGCTTCCGAGCCTCGACATCCACGGCTTCGCCGCGGACCCGAACGACCCCCAGACCCTGTACGCCGCGGTTGCCGGGCAGGGCCTCTACCGCTCGAGCGACGGGGGCGAATCGTTCTCACTCGTCTCGCACGATGTCGGCGGCGCCGTGATGGCACTCGCCGTGCTCCCCGGCGGGCGAATCCTTGCGGGCGACATGCAGCAGGGGCTACTCGAGAGCCGCGACCGAGGGGCGACGTGGACGCAGATCGTGCGGGCGCAGGTCATGGGACTTGCAGTCAATCCGAGCGACTCGAAGCGAATCATCGCCACCGGGGGCGGCATCGCGCTCTCCACCGACGGCGGCCACAGCTGGCGCTTGGCTCAGGCGCTGCCCAAGGGCGGCGGCCCCGTCGCCTGGTCGGCTAGCGACCCGAAGCTCGCATACGTCGTCGGGTTCGACCGCACGCTGTGGCGATCGACAGACGACGGCGCGACATGGGCGTCCGTCGCGCCCGCAAAGGAGGGCTAGATGGAATGGCTTCCCCTGGCTGCCGTTCTCCTCTGCCCGCTCGTCATGGGCGGAATGATGTTGTGGATGCACCGCTCCAGCCGAGATCGAGGAGATGACTGACCCGAGCGACGAGGTGGCGTCTCGAGGGCGACGACTTCGCCCGCTTGTGCTCGCGCAGGTGGCGTCGGTCCTGCTCGTGCTGGTTCTGTTCTCGCTGCTCGTGCGGAACATCATGCAGGGCTCGAGTGGTGGCCAGTTCGTGTCTGCGATCAAGCGGGGCGAGCAGCCTGTGGCGCCCGCCTTCGACCTTCCCGTGATCTGGAATCGGCCTGGCGTCTGGCCCCGACGGGCCCGCCCAGCCCTAGCCGACGGTCGTGTCGAGCTCGCGGAGCTTCGCGGTACCCCGGTCGTACTCAACTTCTGGGCTTCCTGGTGCATCCCGTGCAAGGACGAGGCGCCGCTCCTTGCCGCCTCCGCCCAGGCACATCGGCGCGCCGTAGCCTTCCTCGGACTCGACATCCAGGACTTCTCCTCCGACGCGCGGCGCTTCCTTCGACGGTTCGGTGTGCCGTACTCGTCCGTGCGCGAGACAGGAGACAAGACGTATCGGGCTTACGGCCTCACGGGCGTGCCGGAGACGTACTTCATCGACAGCCGCGGACGCGTCGTCGCGCACGCGATCGGAGGGGTCACGCGCGACGGGCTCGAGCGTGACGTCAGCCTCCTCGGTGGGAAGGTGCAATGAAGCTCGGATTGATCGGGATAGTGGCGACGCTCGTGCTCGCGGCCGCCGCCATCGCGGCAGTCACCCTCGTCTACCGGTCTTCTGGCGCGACCTCGCCTGACAACGGATCTTTCCGGGGGACGGTCGAGCCTCCGGGCCTGACCATGCCCCGGTTCGATCTGCGCGACCAGCATGGCCGGCGCGTCAGCCCGGAAGACCTTCGCGGCAAGGTCGTGGTCCTCACCTTCCTCGACTCGAAATGCCGGGAAGCGTGTCCGATCATCGCTGGTGAGATCACCGCAGCGTGGAGGCTCCTCACCCCTCGGGAGCATGCGCAGTCCGCTGCCGTCGCGATCAGCACGAACCCACGCGACGACACTCCGGCAAGCGTCCGTGCCTTCCTGAAGAGTCATCGTGCTTCTCGAACGATCCGCTACCTCGTCGGGCCGTTGCCGGTGATGCGCGGCGTCTGGCACCGCTTCCTGATGTTGTCTTCGTACGAGTCCGGCAATGCTGCGACCCACTCGGATCCGGTACGGGTCTACAGCCGTGACCTCGTCTGGCTCGAGACCGAGCATGTCGGCGTCGACCTCTCGCCGCAGAACCTCGCGCACGACATCCGGCTCGCTCTCAACCGGCGCTCCTAACGGGTCTTCGTGAAGCGCTCGACGGCGGCGAGGAGCTCACGGCTCTTCTCGGCTGCCGCCTCCTCGTCGCCGGACGCGAACGCGTGCGCGACGCAGCTGTTGACGTGGTCGCCGAGGATCTTCAGTCCAAGCGAGTCGAGCGCCGTCGTGACCGCGCTCACCTGGGTGAGGATGTCGATGCAGTAGCGCTCCTCCTCGACCATGCGCTCGATCCCCCGGACCTGCCCCTCGATCCGGTGCAGGCGATTGATGAGCGCCTCCTTCTCGCGGACGTAGCCGTAGGTGGCGTGCTCGATCTGACTCATGTCGGCGCTCCCTGCAGTAGTGGGTTGAGGGTCTCGGTACCCGCGACGTTGCCTAGCTCGCGGCGGCTCGAGAAGCGCCGCAGCCTGAGGCTGTTCGAGACGACGAAGAGGCTGGAGAAGGCCATCGCGGCCGCCGCCACGATCGGGTTCAGCAGGCCGGCGGCGGCCAGCGGGATCGCGGCCACGTTGTAGGCGAAGGCCCAGAACAGGTTGCCCTTGATCGTGCGCAGCGTCCGCCGAGCAAGGGCGATCGCGTCGGCGGCTGCGCGTAGATCGCCGGAGACGAGTGTGAGATCGGACGCCTCGATCGCCACGTCGGTGCCGGTTCCGATCGCGAGTCCGAGGTCGGCCTGCGCGAGCGCGGGGGCGTCGTTGACGCCGTCCCCCACCATCGCGACGACCTTTCCCGCCTCCTGCAGCCGTCGCACCTCTGCCACCTTGTCCTCCGGGAGCACGTTCGCGAGCACGCGCTCGATTCCCACCGTGCCGGCGACCGCCCGCGCCGCTCGCTCGTTGTCGCCCGTGAGCAGTACCGGTGTCAGCCCGAGGCGCTTCAACTCGGCGACCGCCTCGCCGCTCGTGGACTTGATCCGGTCGGCGACGATGAGGAGACCGCGCACCCACCCGTCCCAGGCCACGGCGACGACTGTTCTCCCTTCGCCTTCGGCGTGCTCCAGGGCATGGGTGAGCTCGGCCGGAAGCTCCAGGCCCCACTCCGATAGGAGCGAGGGCCGCCCGACGACAACGGAACGGCCGTCGACGACGGCCTCGACACCGATCCCGGCTCGGTTCCTGAAGCTCTCCGCCGGCGACAGCTCGCCGAACGCGCTCCGCGCTTGCTCGGCGATCGCACGCGCGATTGGGTGCTCGCTCCCGTCCTCGGCAGCCCCGGCGAGGCGAAGCAGCTCCTCGCGCGCGACGCCGTTGGCAAGCGCGACGTCGGCAACGCGCATCGCGCCCTCGGTCACGGTCCCGGTCTTGTCCAGCACGATCGTCGTGATCCGCCGCGTCTGCTCGAGAGTCTCCGGCCCCTTGATCAGGATCCCGAGCTGTGCGCCGCGGCCGGTCCCGACCATCAGCGCCGTAGGTGTCGCGAGCCCGAGCGCGCACGGGCAGGCGATGATCAGGACGGCGACCGCGGCGGTGAAGGCCGCGGTTGCGTCTCCCGTGAACGCGAGCCAGCCCGCGAGCGTCGCCAGCGAGAGCGCGATCACGATCGGGACGAAGACGGCAGAGACGCGGTCGGCGAGCCGCTGGATCGGCGCCTTGCCCGCCTGCGCTTCGGCGACGAGACGCCCGATCTGGGCGAGCGCCGTCTCGGCGCCGACCTTGCTCACGCGTACGACCAGGCGCCCGTACGTGTTGATTGTCGAGCCGGCGACCTCGGCGCCCGGCCCGACCTCGACCGGCACCGGTTCGCCGGTCAGCAGCGACTGGTCGACTGCCGAAGCGCCATCCTCGACGACGCCGTCCGTCGCCACCTTCTCGCCCGGACGGACGACGAAGCGGTCGCCGACCCGGAGCTCTTCGACCGGCACGACGACCTCGACTCCGTCCCGGAGCACGCGGGCCTCCTTCGCACCCAGCTCGAGCAGGGCGCGGATCGCTGCGCTCGAGCGCCGCCGGGCCCGCGCCTCGAAGTAGCGGCCGAGCAAGATCAGGGTCGTGATCACCGCCCCCACCTCGAAGTAGGTGTGGGCATCGGGAAACGCGAGCAGAGCGACGAGCGACCATCCCCAGGCGGCGAGGGTGCCGATCGAGATCAGCGTGTCCATCGTCGCAGCCCCGTGCCGCAGGTTGAGCGCCGCGGCGCGATGGAAGCGCCAGCCGCTCCAGAGCACGACGGGTGTCGCGAGCGCGAGCGCAAGCCACTATTGCGAGCGCCGTCAGTGGGGCCGTGAGCACAGCGGCGACGATCAGCCGCAGGCGAAGCTGACGAGTTGCGTCCTCAGTCTCGGCAGCATCCGCTCCAAGGCTGGCCCCGTAGCCGGCCGCCTCGACCGCGCCCACCAAGTCCTCGAGCGAGGCGCGGGTCGGGTCGAAGCTGACCGCGGCCTCCTCGGTCGCGAAGTTGACCGTCGCTTCGACGCCTTCGAGCTTGTTGAGCTTCCGCTCGATGCGCGCAGCGCACGAAGCGCAGGTCATTCCCTCCAGCTCGAGCCGCACACGCTCGGGCGTCTCGACGACGGCCGCCATCAGGCCGCCACGGCTTCGTAGCCGGCCTCGACGATCGCTGCTAGGAGCGCCTCGTCGGAGAGCCCCTCTCCGCGAACGGTTACCAGCTTGGTCTCGAGATCGATGCTCACCGACTCGACGCCTTCTACTTCGGAGACCTCCTGCCGTACGGCCCGCTCGCAGTTGTCGCAGTGCATGGCGGGAACGCGATATGTCATCTCGGGCACGCTAATCTCCTTCGACCCATCGCCGAACGAACGAGCATACCCTAGTGGGGTACATCGAAGCGTTAGGCACGGGCGACGAGCCGCCCGCGCCTGTCTTCGGTCTCAGTGCACGATCAAGACGTCGCGGTGCGCCTTCCGCGAGACCGCGCCGCTGACGCTCATCCCCAGCGCACGCTCCACGAGCGAGCGCTCGTGCGTTCCCAGCACGATGAGGTCGGCGTCCACCTGGTCCGCGATCTCGAGGATCACGTCCGCAGGATCGCCGTGTCCCCGCTCGAGGGTCGGGGTGATGCCGTGCTCTTCGAGCAGCGCGGCTGCTTCGTTCAACTGCGCGTCGTGTGCGGAAGGGGGATCGGCCGGGTCGTATGGGCCGGCGCCGCGCGGCGTTCCGACGAGCATCGGCGCGACGCTCGTCACGACGATCTTCGAGCCGAGCGGCTTCGCGATCTCCGCCGCCCGCTTGAGCGCGTGCTTCGAGGTCTCGGTGCCGTCGTAGCCGATGAGGATGGTCTTCATCGTCGCCTCCTTTTCAGGTGATCGTTACCCACGACGCAAGCTCTGTAATCCGTAGGAGACCGCGCGGCAAGTTCCCGGAGAGCTAGATCCCCCTCGGCACGTAGACCCCGAGCCGCTTCTGCGCCGCTGCAATCGCGCGGAAGGCCTCGCGGAGCTGGCGCCGGGCGAGCGGAGGCAGCTCTTCCGGATCGACGAGGTCGTCGATGCTCTCCCCCGCCTCGATGCGGGCCGCGTGATGCTGCAGCCTCACATGGGTCGAGATCTCGAAGGCCTCGCGCAGGCTCTGCGCCGACTCCGCGTCGAGCGCCCCGATCTCCTCGGCCGTGACCAGCCGGTCGAGCGTCGCCGAGATCGTCACACCCGCTGCGAGCGCATGGAAGCGGGCGAGGTTCGCGATCGGCAGCAGGCCGCCGCGCTTGATGTCGAGCCGCCCGCTGCCACCCCCGTCTCGGTCGAGCACGAGAGACCCGCGGAATCCGAGCGGCGGCTTGAAGTCGGTTGCGGTCCGGGCCAGCCGGCGGACGAAATCGGGATAGCGCTTGGCGTCGCGAAGGACGGCGACGAGTGGGGGCGTCACGTCGAGCCCGCCGAAGACGTGGCGGAAGTCGAAGGCCACCGATGCGCGGATCAGGTGCGACTCATCGGGTTGGCCGAGGCAGGCGCGAAAGGTGTCGATCCAGGCGGAGCGGGACATCCGCCAGAGCCGGTTGGACGCGACGACGTGGTTGGGGTCGATTCCCCACCCGCAGCGCACGAGACCTGACGTCACCTCGCGGCCGAGACGCTCGAAGTATGCGTCGGTCTCGTCGGGCGCTTCCTGGTCGCCGTAGGCGAGCGCGTTGTCCTGGTCGGAGCTCAGCGTCAGCTCCCGGCGCGCGGCGCTGCCGAGCGCGAGCCAGGCCCACGGCACCGGAGCAGGACCGTGCCGCTCGATCGAGAAGTCGATCAGCCTGAGGGTCGCGGCGTCCTCGGCGAGAGCCAGCACCCGGCCGACGTCCGGAGGGGCGAGGTCTGCGTCCATGAGCGCGAGGAAGACCTTCGGCAGGCGCGCGCACGCCTGCACGAGCTCGTCC
>VAWZ01000006.1 GCA_005888365.1 Actinomycetota bacterium | reverse complement strand
GATCTCGGCTTGCGCAACATCTCGAACGCGGTTTTGCGCTACCGGCAGTGGGGCTGGTGGCGGAGCGTCACGGTTCCGAGGGAGAGCGCCGCAGCGTGTGACGCTAGACGATGCGGGGTCGAAAGAGAGGTCGGAACTCCTGAAGCACCGGTACGGGGTGGCTCCGCTCCCGTGTGCGCTCCCGCGATGAGCGAGTCGCTGGTCATCACGATCGTCTACGAGCAAGGCGAGGAGGGCTGGGTGGTCGCCTCAATCCCCGAGGTCTCTGGCGCCCACAGCCAGGGGCGGACGCGCGAGGAGGCGAGGGCGAACGTGATCGACGCACTGCGCGGAATCCTCGAGTTGCGCTTCGGAGGACACCCCCGAGGTCTGCGAAGGTACCGACAGCGAGCCGCTCGAGCTTGTTATCGGCGCGTGAAGCGCCGCGACCTCGAGCGCCATCTTCGAAATCACGGCGCGCGATTGTTGCGGGAGGGCGGCAACCACACTTCTCGGGCTTTGACGCCGAGCGTTCTACTGCCGTCCCACGCCACCGCGAGATCGACTTCCGGCTTGCACGCAAGATCTGTACCGACCTCGAGATCCCGCCGCCGACTGGGTCGCGCTGAACACTTTCTCCTTATCAGAGACGCAGTTTCGGAGGTGACCAAACGCGTCAGACGTGACCGCCTGAGCACCGGCGTGCCCCCACCGGTGCCCCTCTGGGCGCCACAAAAGCCCCATTTGCAGGGATGTTCGAGTCCAGGCGGGACTGTTCGCTGGGGAGATAATTCGGATTCACACTTCTCGAGCATCCGAGAGCCCGCTGCGCCGACGGTGACGCACAACGAACCTCCTGGACGGATGCCTTGGAGGCGGCGGGCAGCCGATTCTGGTTCTAGCCTCCGGTGCCGTGCGGCTCGCCGGCCTTGGAGTCTTCTCTTCCAGTGCCGCGGTCGTCGTCGCCGTCTCCTTCGCCAACGGTGGCTACTTCCGCGAAAGCTGGCTCTGGATCGCGCTCGCGCTCTGCTCGCTCGCGGGGATGGTGATCCTTCTCCGGGAGCCGATCGTGCTCTCGAAGCTCGACCTCCTAGCACTGGCGGCTCTGGTGGTGTTCGAGACGTGGACGGCGCTCTCGGCGGCCTGGTCGTCCGCGCCGACACAATCGCTCCACGACGCCGAGCGCGGGCTCGTCTACGTCGCTGCGCTGCTCGCGTTCCTGCTCCTCGTGGAGAGCGCGACCATTCACGACCTCCTTGGTGGAGTCGCGGCGGGCGCTGTCCTCGTGTGCGGCTACAGCCTGGGTGAGCGGCTGCTGGCGACGAGCAAGATCTCGACGGACGTCGTCTCCGGAACTCGTCTCAACGAGCCCCTCGGGTACACGAACGCCCTCGGCATCCTGGCCGCGATCGGGGTCCTCCTCTCGCTCGGCCTCGCCGTCCACGCGCGGAACCGTGTCGAGCGCGCGCTGTGGGCGTCGGCGACTCCGCTGCTCCTGGCTGCCCTCGCGCTGACCGAGAGCAGGGGCGCTGTCGTCGCGCTGGCGGCCGGGCTCGGCGTGCTCGTCGTCGTCGAGGCGCGGCGCGCGGAGTTGGTCGCGGCCGCGCTCGTCCTGTCTGCTTCAGGCGCCGCGGCGCTCCTGTCGACGCTGAGGGCGACGTCGCTCAGAACCGCGAACGCGACCCCCGGCCAGCTGTCCTCTGCCGGCGCACGCTTGACTCTCGCCTTGCTGGTCTTGATGCTCGCCTCCGCGCTCGCGAGCCTTGCAATCGGCCCGCTCGCGGCACGTCTCCGGAGGCAGAGGCTCTCGTGGATGGTTCCAGCCGTCTTCGCGCTGGCGCTCACATGCGCCGCCGCGGTTGGCGTGCTCGGAGTCGACCGTGCGCTAGGTCCGAGAGTCGACTACTGGCGGGTGGCCTGGCACGAGTTCGTCCAGAACCCGTGGCTCGGGTCGGGAGCTGCGACCTTCTTCCAGTATTCGTTGCGCGCCGGAATGCCCGTCGCCGTGCTCGACGCCCACAGCCTCTTCCTCGAGACCCTCGCCGAGCTCGGGGTGCTCGGTCTGCTGCTGCTGGCTGCCGCGCTCGTCGTCCCGCTGGTGGCCGCGGTGCGCGAGCACGAGCATTCGCTCGCGTCGGTCTCGCTCGGCGCGTACGTCGCGTTCCTCGTCCATGCGGGGCTGGACTGGGACTGGGAGATGCCGGCCGTGACCTTGGCGGGCCTTCTCGTCGCGGTAGGACTGCTCGTGGCTGCGCGGGTCGACCGAGACACGATCGCGATCGGCCTGACGGCGCGGATCGGCGTCGCGTCGGCCGCGCTGTCGGTGGCAGTGATCGCGCTCGCGCTGCGCCTGCTCGTCGACTAGGAGCGCTCGCGGCAAGGCTTCGTGCCCGGGCTCCCGCGTGCGACACTGCGCCTGGTTCGCGAGGCTCCTCGCTTTCCGATCACTCGATCGGGGGCGCAGGGTTCGGGTTCGAGTGGCGACCAGTCTGGGGTAAGGTCAAGCCGCCAAGCGATGGGGAGGGGAAAGGAGCGGGGATGAGAAAGAGCATGCTTCGGGCCGCAGCTGCGCTCGGTCTCGCAGCGGCCATGTTGACGTCTCTTGCCGTCATGGCGACCGTCGCGCTCGGCAAGCCGTCGTCGGCGCAGTACCAGTACAAGGTGCTTGTCTGCCACCGCACCCACTCGAAGAAGAAGCCGTTCCACACGATCTCAGTGGCCGCCGCCGCGGTGCCTGCGCACCTCCGGCACGGCGACACGCTCGGAGCGTGTGCAAGCCAATCCGTGAACACCTCCGCCGGCACGACCGCCGTGACGAAGGGCAAGGGTCACGGCAACGGGCACGGCAAGGGGAAGGGCAACAAGCACACGACCGGCACCACGACGACGACGAGCACTACGAGCACGACCGGCACCAATGGCAACGGCAACGGAAACGGCCAGGGCAAGGGCAAGAACAAGTAGCCTCAGCCAACGGCATGTCTTATCGAGCCACGTTCTCGCTCCGAGACGTGGCTCGATGACTTTCCAGGAACGCACGAGAAGGGGCCCGGGTGGGCGGGCCCCTGCTCTTTGCGGCGCAACTTCGGGGCCAGGCGGATCCGCCTGCGGGGAGAGGAGTCGCGCCGTTCGCCCATATCCGTGACACATCGCACGGTCGATTGCGAGTTCTCCCCGCGATTTCCACAGTCGAAAGTCCGCAAATTGCCGCAACTGCGTCGCAGCCGTCCACAGGCCGCGTGGATTAGCTGGGACCTACCGCTCGAGGGTCGCGGCTACACTGCCCGCATGGCCGAGTTCGGGACGCTCAGAGTCAAGACTGGGCTCGCCGAGATGCTCAAGGGCGGCGTGATCATGGACGTCGTCGACGCCGACCAGGCCCGGATCGCAGAGGAGGCGGGCGCCTGCGCGGTGATGGCGCTCGAGCGCGTTCCGGCCGACATCCGTTCCGAGGGCGGCGTCGCGCGGATGAGCGATCCGCAGAAGATCGTCGAGATCCAGGAGGCGGTCTCGATCCCCGTCATGGCCAAGTGCCGGATCGGCCATTTCGCCGAGGCGCAGATTCTCGAAGCGCTTGAGGTCGACTACATCGACGAGTCGGAGGTGCTCACGCCCGCCGACCTCGAGCATCACGTCGACAAGTGGCAGTTCACCGTCCCGTTCGTGTGCGGCGCGACGAACCTCGGCGAGGCTCTCCGCCGGATCTCCGAGGGCGCTGCGATGATCCGTACCAAGGGCGAGGCGGGGACGGGGGACATCGTCAACGCCGTGACGCACATGCGGGCCGTGTACGGCGCGATCCGCGCACTGCAGGCGATGCGGGAGGACGAGCTCCATGGAGCGGCCAAGGAGCATCGCGCCCCGTACGAGCTCGTGCGCTGGGTTGCCGAGAACGGGCGGCTGCCCGTGGTGACCTTCACGGCGGGAGGAATCGCCACGCCGGCCGACGCGTCGCTCTGCATGCAGCTCGGAGCGGACGGCGTCTTCGTCGGCTCGGGAATCTTCAAGTCGGGCCGCGATCCGCGCGACGACCGCGACGGCTGGGTCGAAGACGTCTCTCTCCGAGCGCGCGCGATCGTCGAGGCGACGACCCATTTCGACGATCCGAAGGTCCTGGCCGACGTCTCGAAGGGCCTCGGTCAGCCGATGGTCGGGATCTCCGCGAGCTCACTCGCCGACGAGGACCGGCTCGAGATCCGCGGCTGGTGAGGCGTCTCTAGCCGGAAGCTGGAATGAGAAAGTCCCTGCGGATCGGAGTGCTCGCTCTGCAGGGAGCATTCCGCGAGCACGTGCGTGCCCTCCGCCGTCTCGGCGCGGAGGCGGTCGAGGTGCGTTTGCCGGAGGACCTCGAAGGTCTCGACGGTCTCGTCATCCCGGGCGGCGAATCGACGACGATCATGCGGCTTGCCCGTATCTACGGGCTGGATGACGCGATTCGCCGCTTCCACGGCGCGCTCTTCGGCACCTGCGCGGGGATGATCGTGCTCGACCAGGAGCATTTGGCGCTCGCGGATCTCGAGGTCGAGCGCAACGCGTACGGCCGTCAGGTGCGAAGCTTCGAGGCCGACGTGCGGCTCGCGGACGACGACCTCCCCCTGCGTGGCGTGTTCATTCGTGCGCCGCGGGTGCGCGAGCTGGGCTCGGGGGTCGAGGTGCTGGGAGAGCTCGACGGCGACCCGGTACTCGTCCGTGACGGGGGAGTGCTCCTCGCAGCGTTCCACCCGGAGTTGACCGACGACCTGCGCGTGCACGCGTTGTTCCTCGAGCTGGCGAAGAAGATGCGCGCGTCTCGGCCTCCTGGGGTCCCGCTCCCAAAGGAGGCGAGCGCGAGGCGTGCAGGACCGTACAAGAGGTACGGCCAAGCGCCGAGCGCGAAGCATCCCGCCGGTTGCGGTGTCAGCCCACCGAGGAGCCCGGCTCCCCCGGGCGCGAGCGGGAGGCGACCAGGAGGGCGAGATGTCGGGCCACTCTAAATGGTCGAGCATCAAGCACAAGAAGGGTGCGGCCGACGCGAAGCGCGGCGCGCTCTTCACGAAGCTCTCGCGGGCGATCATCGCTGCCGCGAAGGAGGGTGGTCCGGACCCGGCGGCCAACCTCGCCCTCCAGAATGCGGTCGAGAAGGCACGCTCGTATTCGATGCCGAAGGAGACCATCGAGCGCGCGATCGCGCGTGGCTCGGGCGCCGACGCGGAGGGCTCGAGCTTCGAGACGGTGATCTACGAGGGGTACGGCCCGGAAGGGGTGGGCGTGCTCGTCGAAGCGCTGACGGACAACCGGAACCGTACTGCGTCGGAGGTACGGCATCTCTTCTCGAAGTTCGGCGGCAACCTGTGCGCGACCGGGGCGGTCGCCTGGCAGTTCGAGCGCCGTGGCGTCTTGCTCGTCCCCATGGACGGCGTGGACGAGGACGAGCTCGTGCTCGCGGCGGCCGAGGGCGGAGCGGACGACGTCGAGCTGGACGGGTCTACGTACCAGGTGACGTGCGCGCCCGAGGAGCTCCGCTCGGTGCGCGAGGCGATCGAGGCTTCGGGATACGCCGTCGAGTCCTCCGAGCTTTCGATGGTTCCGAAGACGACGGTCGCGATCAGGGACGAGTCCGCGGCCAGAACGGTGATCCGCCTCGTCGAGGGCCTCGAAGAGGCAGACGACGTCCAGGACGTCTACGCGAACTTCGACATCTCCGAGGCGATTCTGGAAGCGGTAGTCTGACCCCGCTGTGGCGACAACGAAGGCCGACGCCCCAGCGAGCCTGACCGCGAAGCGAATCGAGTCGCTTCTCTCGGCACGGCTCTTCCTCGAGCCTCAGCTCACCGGCGGGCGGCTCACCTTCCTCTCCAACCTCTCGGGGCACCTGAGCCTCTACGCGATGGACGTCGCCGGCGGCGTGCCGGAGCCCATGCTCCCGCCGCAGGTCGCGCTCCAGAACCCCGAGCTCATCGGCGGGCACTCGTTCGAGGTGCTGCCCGGGCTCTCGCAGATCCTGGTGATGATCGACCGAGACGGGGACGAGAACTACGAGCCGTTCCTGATCCCGATCGACGGAGGCTTCCCCGAGCCCCTCTCCGCCGAGATGTTCGGGGGACGACGCTCCCATCTCGTCAGCGTCGACGCGAGGAGCGGGAGGGCGTACTTCATGGCCGAATCACGCGAGGAGTCGGTCGATTTCGCCATTCGCGTCGATCTCGAGACGGGCGAGGCGGACACGTTGTGGCAGAGCGCCTACGGCGCCTTTCCCGCGGCTTGGACGCCCGACCACTCGCGGGTCTTCCTCCTGGACGGCTACACGCTCGGCGACGTCGTCCTCTACGAGGTGGAATCCGGCTCGAGACGCATGCTCCACGGGACGCCGCTCGACGAGCGCGACGGGGACGGGGAGTATGCGCTCTCCGGAATCGCCTCTCCGCACGGGACCAAGAGCGGGAGCGGGATCCTCCTCGTGACGACCATCTTCGGAGACACGGGCGTTCCGGGGTACCTCGACCTGACGAAGCCGCGCGCGGACATCGAGCGTGTCGCGTTCCGCGGACTGGTGCACGAGGGCGCCGGCGAGCTCGAGCGTCTGCAGCATCTCGAGGGCGACCGCTACGCGGCGGTCTTCAACATCGACGGCTGCTCGTGGGCGTACGAGGCTCGGCTCGACGAGGCCGCGCGCACGCTGACCGTCGAGCGGATTCTCGTGGGTGAAGGGGAGCTCGCCGGCGGAGTTCTCCACGGCATCGACTGCGACGAGGAGAGCGGTCGCTTCGCGCTCGCGTTCTGTACCGCGACGATGCCGACGCAGCTCTACGTGCTCGAGCCGGATCGGAGCGACGCCGAAGGCGGTGTCGGCGTAGGCTCGACGGAGCCGCCCAGGAGCGGGGGCGCCGGCCGTGCCGGCGCCGGAGCGGGTAGCGGCGTAGGCTCGACGGAGCCGCCCAGGAGCGGGGGCGCCGGCCTTGCCGGCGCCGGAGCGGGTGGCGTGCGGGCCGGCAGAAGGACCCGTGAGCGCGCGCTCGGCCTGGCGCCTGGGTTGCTCGCCGCCGGGGAGGACGCGTCCTTCGAGTCGCACGACGGGCTCCGGATCTCGGCCAGGCTCTATCTGCCCTCTTCGGAGCTCGGCTACGACGGGCCGTGGCCGCTCGTGTACTACGTCCACGGAGGGCCGCAGAGCCAGGAGCGGCCCAACTTCGCGTGGTTCTCGATGCCGCTGATCCAGATCCTGGCCCTCGAGGGGTTCGCGGTGTTCGTCCCGAACGTCCGGGGCTCGAGCGGTTACGGGCTGACCTACACCAAGTGGGTCGACCGCGACTGGGGCGGGGACGATCGGCTCGACCACGTGCACGCCATGACCGAGGTACTGCCGCGAGATCCTCGACTGGACGTCGAGCGAGCCGGCGTCGTCGGCCGCTCGTACGGCGGGTACATGACGCTCATGCTCGCGAGCAGGCATCCGGAGCTCTGGCGTGCCGCAGTCGACATGTTCGGGCCCTATGACCTGCTCACGTTCGTCGACCGCATACCCGAGACCTGGAAGCCCTACTTCCGCCTCGCGGTCGGCGACCCCGAGCACGACAGAGAGTTCTTCGTCGACCGCTCGCCACGCTCGAAGATCTTCGACATCGTCTGTCCGCTGCTCGTCATCCAGGGGCAGAACGACCCGCGCGTGGTCGAGCAGGAGTCGCGCGACCTGGTCGACGAGCTGCGCGGCGCCGGGCGGGACGTCGACTACCTCGTGTTCGAGGACGAGGGACACGACGTGCTGAAGCTCCCGAACCGCGTTCGTTGCTACGAGAGGATCGTCGGCTTCTTCTCGGAGCACCTCGAGGCAGTCTGAGAGCCGCGCGGGACAGTCCCGGCCCCCGCGGCGCGCTTACGAGGCGACGGTCGCGCACATCGCGTAGACCTGCAGCGTCCAGGTCAGCGACGTCGCGACCACCTCTCGCGCGACGCCGTTGAACTTCGTTCCGTCGCTGTCCGGGAACGCCTCGTCGATCGAGACCCTCGGTGCGCCACTGCCCGTCACGCGCGCGCCTCCCCCGATGACACGCTTTCCGCTCGGACAGACGGCGGAGATCGTCTTCGGGCTCGCCGAGCTGGTCGGAGTCGTGATGTCCACCCGTTCGAGCGCGGCGATGCCGGCGGGGCCTGGAGGCCCTGCGGGGCCTTGTGGCCCTCTGGCCCCGGTCGGGCCGGCAGGAATCTGTCCTCTCCTGAAATCAGCCCTCAGCAGCGAGCCGTTTCGCACCTTCGCGCTCGTAACGGCGTTCGACTTGAGCTGAGCCGTGCCGACGCTGTTCCGGGGTAGCACCGTGACCGCCGCGACGCTCGTGCCGCCGAGCGCCAGGAGCAGGGCGACCGAGGCGATGACGGTCGCAGAGGACGGACACCGTCTGAGTAGCGCGCGCATAGAGGTCTCCTCTCGCTGGATGCTGTGAGCTTCGTTCGAAGGTACCCATCCCCTCTCGCCAGAGAACTCCGCTTCACGAAAACCGAACCGCTGTTATCGTCGGCTGCGGAGGGCCGGCGGCGAGGGGCGTCGGCGGAGACCGACGGAAAAGGAGGGTCATGCGCCGATTGACGGCTCTGCTCGCGCTCGCCACGTTCGTGATCGCGGTTGCGGGATGTGGCGGAAGCAAGCAGTCAGCGAGTGAAACGAGTACGTCGACGTCCACGACGACGGAGTCGACCTCGTCGACAACGAGCACTGGTGAGAACACGACCACGACCGAGGCGAGCGGCGCGACGACACCGAACTTCGCCTCCGGCAAGTGCAAGGACCTAGCCGCCTCTGCGGCGAAAATCGGGCAAGACGTGAGCGCTTCGGGCGCGAGCGGCAACCTCCAGGATGTCGCGAAGGAGTTCCAGGCCTTCGTCAACACGGTCCCGTCCGAGATCAAGGGCGACGTGCAGACGATCGCCAATGCGTTCACGGCGTACGCCAACGCTCTGAAGGGGGTGCACTTCACGGCCGGCCAGACGCCGAGCGCGGCCGACCTGCAGAAGCTGCAGGCGGCGCTCAAGTCGGTCGACCAGCCGAAGCTGCAGGCTGCCGAGAAGAACGTGGAAGCCTGGACGAAGAAGAACTGCACGTAGCGGGACGCAGCGTGCGTGTGTGCGAGGCGCTCGGGCGAGTGCCTCGCACGGCCGCCGTCCGATGGGAAGGAGACGTCCGGGGTCGCGCCTAACCTCTTCGCGTGAAGGTCGTAGGTATCGACCCAGGAACGGCTGCGTGCGGGTACGGGATCGTCCACGAAAGCGGCGGGCGCCTCCGGGCGATCGCTCACGGGGTCTGGCGAACGTCGCCTCGCACGCGCCCGCAGGAGCGCCTGATGACGATCTTCGACGGCGTGCGGGAGCTCCTCGCGGAGCACGCGCCGGACGCCGTCGCGCTCGAGGAGTCTTTCGTCGGTGCCGACGCCCGCATCGCACTCTCCGTCGGGCAGGCACGAGGCGCCGTGCTCGTCGCAGCCGCCTCCGCAGGAGTCGAGTGCGCTGAGTACGCCCCTGCCCGTGTCAAGCAGGCGGTCTGTGGGTACGGGCGGGCGGACAAGGGTCAGATCGAGCGGATGGTGAAGCTCGTCCTCCGTCTCGATGCAACGCCTGGCACGAACCACGAGGCGGATGCTCTCGCAGTCGCGATCTGTCACGCGCTTGCGCCGCCACTCCTCGAGGTCGCCGGATGATCTCGCGACTGCGCGGTGCGCCCGCCGGCAGAACGGCGGAAGGTCTTGTCCTCGATGTCGGGGGCGTCGGCTACCTCGTGGCTGTCACGCCGAGCGTGTTGCGCCGGACGGACGGCGCACGCGAGGTCACCGTCGAGACGTACCTCCACGTCCGTGAGGACGCGCTGCAGCTGTACGGCTTCGCGGACCTCGCGGAGCGGGACCTCTTCGTCCAGCTGCTCGGTGTGAGCGGGATCGGGCCGAAGGTCGCGCTGGCCGTCGTGTCGAGCGGCTCGGCGGGGGAGCTCCGGCGCGCGATCGCACTCGGCGATCCGGCGCGTTTCCAGGTCATCCCCGGGATCGGAAAGAAGACCGCGGAGCGCATCGTCCTCGAATTGAAGGGGTCGATCGGAGATGTCACAGAGGCGACCGCGGCGACTGGCGGCTCGGGCGAGCTCGTGGCCCGGGACGCGCTCGTCGAGCTCGGGTACTCGGTGCTCGAAGCCGAGCGCGCGCTCGCACCCATCGATCCTGCACTCGCCCCCGAGGAGCGTGTGCGCGAAGCGCTGAGGAGCGCGGCATGAGCCAGTTCCTGGCGCCGGTCCTGCAGGAGGGCGACGAGGAGGCCGAGCGCTCGCTGCGGCCGCGCCGCCTGGCCGACTTCGTCGGGCAGGAACGGGCAAAGGAGCAGCTCGAGATCGCGCTCACGGCCGCGAGCGCGAGAGGAGACGCGCTCGACCACGTCCTGCTCGTCGGGCCGCCGGGCCTGGGCAAGACCACGCTCGCGACGATCATCCGCGAGGAGCTGGACGTCGGCATCCGGACCATCGCGGGCCCGGCGCTCGAGCGGAAGGGAGACATGGCGGCGATCCTCACCGGGCTCGAGCAGCGCGACGTGCTCTTCATCGACGAGATCCACCGCCTGAACCGGGCGATCGAGGAGATCCTCTACCCGGCGCTCGAGGACTTCCGGCTCGACATCGTCGTCGGCCAGGGCGCGGCCGCACGCACGCTCGCCCTCGACCTGCCGCCCTTCACGCTCGTCGGCGCCACGACTCGCACCGGCCTCCTCACGACTCCTCTCCGCGACCGGTTCGGGATGACGTTCCGGCTCGGGTACTACGAGCCCGAGGAGCTCACGACCATCGTTCGAAGATCGGCTCGGATCCTCGAGGTGGAGATCGACGAGCCGGCCGCAGACGAGATCGCGCGTCGCGCACGAGGCACCCCGCGGGTAGCGAACCGCATCCTCCGGCGAGTCCGTGACGTGGCCGAAGTGCGCTATGCGGGCGCGGTCACGTTCGACGTCACGCGTGAGGCGCTCGAGCTGCTCGAGGTGGACGAGGTCGGGCTCGAGCGCACCGATCGCGACCTCTTGACCGCGATCGCGCACAAGTTCGGTGGGGGGCCGGTGGGGCTCTCGACGCTCGCCGTCTCGCTCGGCGAGGAGCCGGACACGATCGAGGACGTGTACGAGCCGTTCCTGTTGCAGCTCGGGTTCCTGCAGAGGACTCCGCGCGGCCGCATCATCACCGCGCTTGGTCGCGACCACATCGGAGCCGCCGAACAGGACGACGGCCTCTTCTAACGGTGTCGGCGCACGTCTGGACACCCGGCGCGGCGGGTCCTTTGGACGAGTTCGTCGCCCGTGTGACTCGCATGGTGGCGGACTTCACGCGGGAACACGGGCTCGAGCAGGCGGAGGTGCGGCTGGAGCTCGCCGACGGCTCCCGCTACCTGCTCGCCTCGGTCGCACCCGAGCCGGGCTACGGGTTCTTCTGTTTCGCGCCTCACGCGGACGAGGGTGACGAGCCGCGACAGGTCGTGGTGCCCATCGGTGCGGTGAAGCTGATCGAGATCTCGGCGCCCGACCCAGAGCGGCCATTCGGCTTCGTCGCTCCGGAGTAGCCGAAGCGTCGTCAACCGGTCGCGGAGGCCGGCTCCGCCGGCCGGCGCCTGCGTCCTCAGCCTCTGTACTGGAGCTCGCGCCAGGAGGGGACGGGCATCAGCTCGACGAGCGTGCGCTCTCCCTCCGGATCCGCATACCCGAAGTCTCCGGTGTTCTCGATCCACGCGACGTCGAGGAGACCCTCCTTCACGCGGTGATCGAGCCACGCTCCGCGGAAGACGAGCTTCCGGAGCCAGTAGACGAGCGATTCGCCCTCGACGAGTGAGATCCGCTCCCAGTGCCGAACGAGGTAGAGGCCGAGCCCGCTACGCGGCTCGTCGATGCGGCCGTCGGCGACCAGCTCGACGAGATCGCCGACCTCGTTCTCGTCCAGGTCGTTCGATCCGACGAGCCCGATGCGCACCGCGGCGGCCGTGACCCGCTGCTCGAAGTCGGCGGCGTTGAACTCGAAGCGATGGCCCAGGAACTCGACGACGAAGTCGTCTCCTGAACGGTAGTTCGCGGCCAGCATTCAATTCAGCCTATCTAGGCTTGAAGACGTGAATCAGCGGCTCTTGTGGGTTGGGATGGCAGTCGTGGTGCTCGTCGTCTGGCTCGTCGGCGCGGCCGTCACCCGCTTCGATCTCGAGACCATGGCGTACCTGGCGCCGCTCGCCGTGGTCGTCGTCGGGGCGACGGTCGGGCTCGTCGTGCTCTGGCTGAAGGTCGTCCTCGACTCGCTTCGTCGCCGCCGCAACGTGTCCTGATCCCGTCCGACCGCCTCCGTACCGTCACTCGTCGTGACGGTCTGGACGATCGCTCCTCTCGATGCCGCAAAAGCCGACCGGCTGGTCGCCGAGCTGGACGTAAGCGAGGTAACGGCCTCCGTCCTCGTGCGGCGCGGCTACACCGATCCCGACGACGCGCGCAGGTTCCTCGCGGCCGAGCTCCCCGGGCACGATCCGTACCTCCTCGGGGACATGGCTCTCGCCGTCGAGCGAGTTCAGGAGGCCGTCACGAACGGGCGGAAGATCTGTGTCCACGGCGACTACGACGTCGACGGAATCTGCGCGACTGCGCTCGCGATCCTGATCCTGCGCGAGATCGGCGCGGACGCGGTGTGGCATCTGCCGAGCCGCTTCGAGGAAGGGTACGGCGTCTCGCATGACACGCTCGAGAAGCTCGCCGACGACGGCGTCGGGCTCGTGCTCACGGTCGACTGCGGCATCACCGCGGTCGGGGAGGTCGCGGAGGCGAAGAGACGCGGCCTCGAGGTGGTCGTCACGGATCACCACCGGCCTGGCGACGAGCTTCCGGACTGCCCGCTCGTGGCGACGCGGCCCTCCGAGTATCCGTTCCCGGAGCTCTGCGGGACCGGGGTGGTCCACAAGCTCGGCGAGGCGCTGCTCGGTGCAGACCATCCGGCGCTACGGAAGCACCTCGATCTCGTCGCCCTCGCCACGATCGCAGACGTCGTCCCGCTCGTCGACGAGAACCGCGCGCTGGCTACGGCGGGCCTTCGCGCCCTCGCCTGCACGAGGCGGCCCGGCCTCAAGGCGTTGATGCGGAGCGCGCGGGTGGATCCCGCAGCTGTCGATTCGTCTGCGGTGGGCTTCCGGCTCGCCCCGAGGATCAACGCCGCGGGACGCCTCTGCCGTTCGGACATCGCACTCGAGCTGATCCTCACCGAGGACGAAGAGCGCGCGAGGCAGCTGGCGCTCGAGCTCGAGGACCTGAACCGCTAGCGACAGGCCGTCGAGGAGCACATCCTCCGCGAAGCCACCCGCATCGTCGATTCGATGCCCGAGCCGGCGCGTCGCCGACGCGGGTACGTGCTCTGGAATGAGGACTGGCACGAGGGCGTGATCGGGATCGTCGCCTCGCGGCTCGCGGAGCGCTTCTCGAGGCCTATCGTGCTCATCTCGGGAGCCGAGGACGAGTGGAAGGGCTCGGGGCGCTCGATCCGCGGCTTCGACCTGCACCGCGCGCTCTCCGCTTGCTCGGAGCACCTCGCCCGCTACGGCGGTCATCGTGCGGCGGCCGGTCTCTCCATCGACCCGAGCCGGATCGAGGCTTTCGCGGAGGCTTTCGCCGCGCACGCGGACGCCACACTGACCGAGGAAGATCTGTCGCCCGAGACCGTCGTCGACGCCGCCGTCTCCGCTGGAGACCTCACGCTCGATCTGGCACAGGAGCTCGACCGGCTCGCGCCCTTCGGGCTCGGCAACCCGGACGTGACGCTGCTGCTCCCGGCCTGCCGGGCCTTCGAGCCGACGGCTGTGGGCGACGGGAAGCATGTGCGCTTCCGCGTCCGTCAGCACGCGCAGGATGCGGGCAGCGCGATCGCGTTCGGCCAGGGGTACGAGATCGACAGGCTCCGCGCCGACCTGCGCTTCGACGTCGCATGCCGTCTGAAGGAGAACCACTGGAACGGCACGGTGGCTCCACAGCTCGTCGTGCGGAGGCTCTTCGACACACCCGAGCCCTACGAGGAGCTGCGCGAGTGGCTCGTCGGCCTCTGGAGAGACGAGAGCGCGCGCACGCCGGAAGCACGCCGCATCTTCGACGAGCTCGGTCTCGATGCCAGTTCCGACGGGCATCTGAACGGCCGACGGCGCAGGCCGCTACTCGAATCCGAGACCTTTCGGGCCCGCCTCCACCGGACGGCGCTGCCGCGGGCGGCGTGAGTCAGCCGTGTGATGACGAAAGCATCGCGTCCCGCATCGCCATCGCGAGGCGTCGAGCGAGGCGCTGACGGAACCAGCGTCGGAGAGCAAGCATGGGATATCGCCTTTCGGCGCCGCTCCTGAACGTCCTCCTGTGCTCTGCGCGGGATTCCGGCAGGGGTTGCGGAAACGGCTCAGTACACTGAACCAATGAGTGTCCTCGACGCCAAGCGTCACCACGAGGACCTCGTCGAGGAGCTGATCGCCGAGGTCGAGGCCTACAACCCGGACCTGGACCGCGACCTCGTGCGACGGGCGTTCGAGTTCGCGGAGCGCGCTCATGCAGGTCAGACGCGGCGTTCGGGAGAGGAGTTCATCCACCATCCGCTCGGCGTCGCGCGTGTCTGCGCCGAGCTGCACCTCGACGAGCGAACGATCGCGGCTGCTCTCCTGCACGACGTGATCGAAGACACGGGCTCGGAGCTCGAGGAGCTGCGGGCCGAGTTCGGCGACGAGATCGCACAGCTCGTCGAGGGGGTCACGAAGCTGACCCGGATCAGGTTTCAGAGCCGCGAGCAGGCGGAGGCCGAGAACTACCGCAAGATGATCGTGGCGATGGCGCAGGATCGCCGTGTCATCCTCATCAAGCTCGCCGATCGCCTTCACAACATGCGGACGATCGAGTACCTCGGGCGACAGAAGCAGGCGCAGAAGGCGCGCGAGACGCTCGAGGTCTACGCGCCGCTCGCGCACCGGCTCGGGATCCACGCGCTCAAGTGGGAGCTCGAGGACCTCTCGTTCCAGACGCTCCACCCGCGTAAGTACGCGGAGATCAAGGCCATGGTCGCGAGCCAGCGCGCCGATCGCGAGGCGCAGGCGGAGAAGGCTGGGTCAATCCTGGCGGAGGAGCTGCGCAAGGCCGATGTGCCGGCGGACATCGCCGTGCGCGCGAAGCATCTCTACTCGATCTACGACAAGATGGCCAAGCGCGGCCGTGAGTTCAACGAGATTTACGACCTCACCGCGCTGCGCGTGGTCTGCGAGCGCTCGGAGGAGGACGGGACCCGCGACTGTTACGCCGCGCTCGGCCTGGCCCATTCGCTCTGGAAACCGATGCCGGGCCGATTCAAGGACTTCATCGCGATGCCGAAGCTCAACCGCTATCGGTCGCTGCACACGACCGTGATCGGCCCCGACGGAAGGCCGCTCGAGATCCAGGTCCGGACGCGGGAGATGCACGAGGACGCGGAGTACGGTGTCGCCGCGCACTGGCTCTACAAGCGCGGGAAGGACGCGAAGGCGGACGACGAGTGGCTCGCGTGGGTCCGTTCGCTGATGGACTCCCAGCAGGAGGAGCAGGACCCGGGCGAGTACATGCGCATGCTCCGCACGGACCTCTTCCAGGACGAGGTGTACACCTTCACCCCCAAGGGCGAGATGAAGGTGCTGCCCGTCGGCTCCACGCCGATCGACTTCGCGTACGCGGTGCACACCGACGTCGGCCACCGCACCGTGGGCGCAAAGGTCAACGGACGGATCGTCCCGCTTCACTACAACCTGAAGAACAGCGACATCGTCGAGATCCTGACCTCGAAGTCGGGCCGCGGACCGTCGCGCGACTGGCTCGCGCTGGCGACCTCCTCGCGGGCGCGCAACAAGATCCGGCAGTGGTACCAGCGTGAAACTCGCGGCGAGACGGAGGCAAAGGGTCGTGAGAGCCTCGACCAGGCCCTCAAGGCCCAGAATCTTCCCTATCGGAAGCTCCAGGGCTCGAGCGTCCTCGCGCAGGTGATCCGCGAGACGGGGTTCAAGAAGGCCGAGGACTTCTACGTCGCACTCGGCGCGGGCAAGCTCCAGCCGGGGCAGATCGTCAACAAGGTGATCCAACGGCTGAAGACGGACGAGGGGGTCACCGAGCCCGTCGTTACCACGAAGCCCGCGAAGGCGCGCACTGCGGTCTCGAGCGACCGGCTCGGCATCACCGTCGCGGGGGTCGAGGACGTCCTCGTCCGCCTCGCCAGGTGCTGCACGCCCGTGCCCGGCGATCCGATCGTCGGCTACATCTCGCTGGGCCGCGGGATCACGGTCCATCGGGCGGATTGCCCGAACGTCAAGGCGCTGCAGCGGAACCCTGAACGTTTCACGGACGTCGAGTGGGAAGGAGGCGCGTCGGCCGGTTTCCTGGTCCAGATCGCGGTCGATGCCTGGGACCGCTCGCGGCTGCTGGAGGACGTGGCGCGGACCTTCGCCGAGCACGGCGCGAACATCGTCTCCTACGGTGGCGTCGTCGACGACGGGATGGCGCGCAACTGGTACACGGCCGAGGTGGGGGAGGTGAAGGAGCTGCGCTCCTTGCTGACAGCGCTCCGCAACCTCGACGCCGTCTTCGACGCGTATCGCGTCACGCCCTCCTGAGCCGGACCTGAGCGAGTCCCTCGCACGTATTCGTTTCCATGCGTGCCGGATTCTGCGCCTCGCTCGTCGTCTCCACACTGGCGCTGGCGTTCGTGCCGGGTGGCCCGGCGTCGAGTGCTCATCCATGTCTCGCAGAACCGCCGCACGGGCCAGCGGTGCCCGCCCCGATCGTCTTGTCGTCGACGTGCGGAATGTTCTGGCTGTCCACCGACGGCCACGTGCTGCGGCTTCCGCGACGTTGGCTGGCTCACCACGGCAGTGGCACCGGCCGCCGCTTCGGAGCCCATCTCCGGCTGCGCACCACGCGCGACGGCAGGATCCACCTCTTCCTCCCCCGTCGCATGCTCTGGCGATCCGCGGGTCTCTACAGGAACTCCGTGTCGGCGGTTGCGTTCGGGCCGCGTCTCTTCGCCTTCTCCTCGTACGGCCGCGGCGTCTTTCTCACCGATCTTCGAAGCCCTGAGCACCGTGTCGTCTCTGCGCGCAATGCCTACCTGCTCGACTTCACGCGCGCGGGCCGGCTGCTTGCTGTCAGCGGTCGAACAGTCATCCTCGTCTCGAGACGCGGCGACATCGTCGGTCGCGACACCTTCAGCCCGAGCCGCGGATTGAGCTTCGACTCAACGTCGGACACCCTCTACTTCGTCACTCCGGCCAACGTCTTGGCCACGCTTCGGAGCACAAAGGTCCGGCGTGTGGCATCTGTCGCCGGCATAGCTGGTTCGTTCGGGCTCGCGCAACCCGACCTCCTCACCTGGGGCACCGAGCATGCAATCACGGTGACGACGCGTCGCGCGGAGATCGTTGCGTCCGCGAAGTGGGACCCAGAGCTCGGAAGCGCAGACCTCGGCGTGCGGGCCTCTTCTGACGGCATGCTCTTCGCGTTCCGCGTGACGAGCGCGAAGCCGCGTCGACGCAATGCGGGCGCGGGCAATGCGGGCGCGGGCGTCTTCGTGCTCCGTCGAGACGAGCATGACGCGCGGGAGGTGTACCGACAGCGCTACGTACAGGTCGGATGCGGCGTCGGAGGCAACTTGAGCTGGCACGGCCACAATCTGCTCTACGACTCGGGGCAGGGCCATGCTGTGATCTTGCAGCCCGATACGGCAGCGCGCGTCAGTCTCTTACAGCTCGAAGAGCGGCTCCCGAAGCGTGCGTCGAGCGAGACGATCGGGACGGCCTGGGCGAGCGACTACGCGCGCTGACGGAGCGTTTGGTCAGCCTTCCTCTACCGGCCAGCTGGGCTGTCCACGGAGCGAGGCGAAGTCCTCGTCCCCCTTTGCGCTCTCCGCGAAGTCGGGCCTGAGCTCGACCGCGCGGCGCAGATGGGTCAGGGCCGCTTCCGAGCGACCCGCGAGCGCCTCGGCGCAGGCAAGGTTGTAGAGCGTTGCAGGATGGTCCGGGCGTCGTTCGAGCGCCTCCGCGAGATCGTCCGCATACGCCTCGAAGTCGCCTGCCGCGCGGTGGCGCTCCGCCATGAAGTAGTCCTCCCATGGCGAAGGCTCGTACGCGCTATCTCGCGGCCCTCCGATCGCGAGCACCGTCGTGTTCGGCTCCGTCGCCTTCGCATGCCGCTTCACCTTCGGATCGCTGACGAAGACGAGCGTGCCCGCCGGAGCATCGAGCGTCTCCTCGTCGAGCGAGAAGGTCGCATGGCCCGAGAGAACGACGTACACCTCCTCGTGGCCGAGCGATTGCTCGGTGTGCTCCTCCACGACGTCGTCTCCGTCATTCGGGGCGACATAGGAATTGATTCCGAAGGCGCCGACGTCGAGCGTTCGCCGCACCGGGCGCCAGAGCAACGTGCCGCCGACGACCGGGATCGGCTCGATCTCGTCCAGCCGGACGCTGCGCCAACCCTGCGCCACGGACGCGACTCTACTCACCCCTTTCTTCCCCGCACGAAAGAAGAGGCCCCGGCGCATGGCCGAGGCCCCTTGGAGTCACTCCCTCTGTGCGTGTCGTGTAGGCGGTGGCCTCGCCTCGTGATCCCTCATCAGCGGGTGGGTGGAGGCGCGTATCGCGCCTCCACGTGCTCCGGCCTCGTTCATGCGGCTCCTTTCCGTCACGAGCGCGCCTCTCGCGCTCACTGCGGCCATCGAATCACCGGGCGCTAAGACGAGGCTGAGGCCGTGCTAAGAAGCTCGTAAGTCGTGTGTCTTCCGAACATCGAGAGCGGCGGGTGGGTGTACCGCCGCTCTCGCGCGACCTCGGTGTCGCGTGTCTCTCGGGGACCTCACGTCTAGGAAGGACGCGACGCGAGCGTGACGTTCACCGTGCGGCGCTTGCCTCCGCGCACGTAGGTGATCGTCACCGTGTCGCCGGGCTGCTTCGCGTCGACCGCGTCCTGCAGCTGCTGGGCCGTCGTGATCTGCTTGCCGTCGAAGGACGTGATCACGTCGCCGCCGGTCGGGTACGACTCGCCCTCGACCGTGCGCGACCCCGACTGGGCGTGGAGGCCGGCCGAGTCTGCCGGCGTACCGGCCCTCACGTCGGTCACCTCGACGCCCGGAGCCATCTTGAGCTGCTGGGCTACTCCCTGCGGGATCGGCTCGATCTGGACGCCGAGGTAGGCGTGCACGACCTTCCCGTTCGAGATCAGCCGGGGGACGATCGAGGCGACCGTGTTCGACGGGATGGCGAACCCGACGCCGTCGTTACCGCCTGAGTCGCTCTCGATCTGGGCATTGACCCCGATCACCTTGCCCTCGGCGTTGAGGAGCGGTCCGCCCGAGTTCCCGTGGTTGATCGCCGCATCGGTCTGGATCGAGTCGGTGATCGTGAAGTTGTTCGGCGCCTTCATCTCGCGATGGAGCGCGCTGACGATGCCGCTCGTCACCGTTCCTTCGAGCCCGAACGGACTGCCGATCGCGACCACACCGTCGCCGACCTCGAGCGCCTCCGAGTTGCCGACCTTGAGCGGGTAGAGCAGCGAAGACGGAGCGTCGACCTTGATCACCGCGAGATCTGTGGAGCGGTCGGTTCCGACCACTGTCGCCGGGTAGGTCGCTCCGTTCCAGAAGTGCACCGAGAGCGAGTTCGCGTTCGCGACGACGTGCTGGTTCGTGACGATGTGGCCGTCGGAGTCGTACACCCAGCCCGAGCCCTGGGCCTGCTGCTGCTCCTGGCCGCCGAACGGCGCCGGCGTCGCACCTGTGGCGGTGAGCTCGACGACGCCCTTGTAGGCGAGGTCGTAGATGCTGGGGATGGAGAGCTTGGTCTCGGACGCGGGTTGCGAGCCCTGCACCGTCACCTGACGCACGACCGTCGTTCCTTTGTCCGCGAAGAGCGCATACGTGCCGGCGCCGGCGGCGGCGCCGATCCCCGCGGTTGCGAGAAGGGCTGCGACGATCGCTGCGGCTCGAGTGCGAGGGAGTTGCATCATCGGTCCTTTCGGTGGTTACCGGGAGATTGCACCTGTCGAAGCCTAAGCATCGCCTGAGATACCTCTAAGAAGTCGCTAAGACTCCTGCTCAGCGCGAGATCGTCGCGCACAATGGCCTCATGCGAATTCTCGTCGTCGACGACGAGCCTGCGGTCCGCGACTCATTGCGCCGGGCGCTCGAGCTGGAAGGCTACGAGGTCGATCTGGCGGTCGACGGAGAGGCAGCGCTCGCTCACCTCGCGCAGCCGATGCACCCCGACGCCGTGATCCTCGACATCCTCATGCCGGGCGTCGGCGGGCTCGAAGTCTGCCGCCGGATACGGGCCTCGGGAGACGAGGTGCCGGTGCTCATATTGACCGCCCGAGCGGAGATCGACAGCCGCGTGGCCGGGCTCGACGCGGGCGCGGACGACTACCTACCGAAGCCCTTCGCGCTGGCCGAGCTCCTCGCCCGGCTCCGGGCGCTCCTGCGGCGATCGTCCAACGGGGCGGACGGCACGTTGCGGTTCGCCGACCTCGAGCTCGAGCCCGGGACCCGAGAGGTGCGGCGCGCCGGCGATCCGATCGAGCTGACCCGGACCGAGTTCTCGCTGCTCGAGCTCTTCCTCCGCAATCCTCGTCAGGTGCTCACGCGCTCGATCATCTTCGAGCGTGTCTGGGGCTACGACTTCGGTCCCAGCTCGAACTCGCTCGACGTGTACATCGGCTACCTCCGCCGCAAGACCGAGGCCGGCGGGAAACCGCGGCTGATCCACACAGTCCGCGGGGTCGGGTACGCGCTGCGGGACTCGTCATGACCTTTCGAGCCCGGATCGCCGTCGCCGCTGCCGCCGCGGTGGCGCTGACCATCGTCGTCGCCTCCGTGATTCTCTTCTTCGTCGTCCGCTCGCAGCTGCGCGCGCCGATCGACGATTCACTGCGGGCGAGAGCCGCTGACGTCCAGAGCCGTGGGCTCACGCCCATCCAGTCGCCGGACGGGAAGACGTACCTCGGCGGCATCCGGCCGGCGTTCGGCGAGGCGGGAGGGTACGTCCAGCTCGTCAAGGCGGACGGAGGCACCTTGCTCCCGCTTCTCCAGAACGTCCAGCTCCCGGTGAGCGACGACGCCGTTGCAATTGCCCGCAGCAACGGCGGGGCCTCGTGGTCGGACGCCCATGTCGGAGGCGTCCACATGCGAGTGCTCACGGTGTCGTTCGCGTCGGGCTACGCGCTCGAGGTCGCGCGTCCTCTCACCGAGGTGGACAAGTCGCTGCGGCGGATCGGGCTCTTCCTGATCCTCATCGCCGGGGCCGGCGTCGCCGGCGCGGCTGCGCTCGGACTCTTCGTGTCGCGGACTGCGCTCGCTCCGGTGAAGCGCCTGACCGACACGGCCGAGAAGGTCACGGCAACCGGAGACCTCTCGCAGCGGATCGAGGTGAGCGGACGCGACGAGCTGAGCCGCCTCGCGACGAGCTTCAACAGCATGCTCGCCGCTCTCGAGGAATCGACGCGCGCCCAGCGCCAGCTCGTGGCCGACGCCTCGCACGAGCTGCGTACGCCGCTGACCAGTCTCCGCACCAACATCGAGGTGCTCGCCAGCGACCGCGCGCTCCCGGTCGAGGAGCGCCGCAAGCTGCTCTCGGACGTGGTCGAGCAGCTCGGCGAGATGACGACACTGATCGCCGAGCTGATCGAGCTGGCCCGAGCCGAGCAGCAGACGATCGAGCCGGAGGACGTCCGGCTCGACCTCGTCGCCGAGGCCGCGCTCGAGCGTGCGCGCCGCAACCGTCCCGGAGTCCTGTTCACGGCCGAGCTGGAGGAGTCCGTCGTCCACGGAGTGCCGTCGACCATCGAACGCGCGATCGGGAACCTGCTCGACAACGCGGCGAAGTGGAGCCAGGAGGGCGGCGAGGTACATCTCCGCGTGCGAGACGGGCAGGTGACCGTGCGCGACCACGGTTCCGGGATCGACGAGGGCGACCTCCCCTACGTCTTCGATCGCTTCTACCGAGCACGGTCGGCGCGGGGGCTGCCGGGCTCCGGCCTCGGACTGGCGATCGTCCGGCAGGTCGCGGATGCGCACGGCGGCGAGGTGGTCGCCGAGCGAGCCGAGGGCGGCGGGACTCGCATGACGCTCCGGCTGAACGGAAAGTCGCCGGTAGCCGTCTGAACCCGCGTCGTCGAAGCGGGCGACCCCGACGAGCTTCTCCCGCCTCAGGCTTCTTAGCCAGTTCTTAGCCGGTTCTCACGAGCCTTTCACCGGACGCTGTTTCGCTGCGGAGCGCCGTGTTCTACCTCACCTACATCCTCGCCGAGCTCCGGCGCCGGAGCGGTCGCACGATCTTGACGGCACTCGGCCTCGCGATCGGCGTGGGGCTCGTGGTCACGGTGAACGCGCTTTCGCACGGTCTGAACGACGCGCAGGCGAAGGTTCTCGAGCCGCTTACCGGAGTCGGCACGGACATGTCGGTCACGCGTCCGATCAACTTCCAAACGACGTCATCGAATGACTCGGGAGGCTTCGGCGTCGGGCGCCTGAGCGAGAAGGAGCGCCAGGAGCTGCAGCAGGAGAACGGAGGCCAACGTCTCGACTTCCGCAGCCTCAAGCCCGGCACGCGCTTCTCGACCGACAACTTCGTGTCGAACTCGCAGCTCAGCTTTCCCGCCTCGAACGTCACCTCGATCTCGAAGCTCGCGGGCGTGAGCTCGGCGGTGGGCGGCTTGACGCTGAACGCGATCCACGTCTCGGGCCGCGTCCCGAAACAGACGGAGAGCCAACAGGGCGCCGCGGGGCCAAAGGGCTTCGGCGGCGGGCCCGCGATCATCCAACGGAGCGGTCCGCGCTCCGTCAACTTCAACTCGATCACCGTCACCGGCGTCGACCAGCACAACAGGCAGCTCGGGGCGATCACGCCGGGCCAGATCACGGCGGGCCGCTACTTCAAGCGCGACGACTCGCGAGAGGCGATCCTCGACGTCAGCTACGCGGCCCGTAAGAACAAGGCCGTAGGCGACACGATCTCGCTGGCCGGCAAGACCTACACGATCGTCGGTCTTGCGAAGACGCCGACCGGCGGATCCAGCTCCGACCTCTACGTCAAGCTCTCGCAGCTCCAGCAGGCGTCCGGCCGTGCAGGTCGGGTCAACACGGTATACGTCCGCGCAGCGAGCTCCCGGCAGGTCGGAGCCCTCGCGCGGCACATCGAGCAGACGTTGGCCGGGGCCTCGGTCACGACGGCGAAGGACCTCGCGGACCGAGTCTCGGGCTCGCTCGTCGACGCGAAGAACGTCGCCTCGAAGCTCGGGACTGCCCTCGCGGTGGTCGGGCTGCTCTCCGCTTTCCTGATCGCGAGCCTGCTCACGCTCGCGTCCGTGACCAAGCGAGTACGCGAGCTCGGGACGCTGAAGGCTCTCGGCTGGTCGCAGCGCCTGGTCGTTCGCCAGGTCACCGGGGAGTCCCTCCTGCAAGGGCTCCTCGGTGGCGCCCTCGGCGTGCTGCTCGGAATCGGCGGCGCTGTCCTCATCACGGCGCTCGCACCGACGCTCCATGCAACGGTCGCCTCGGCGTCGAACGGCCCGCGCTTCTTCGGCCCCTTCGGTCAGGGTGCCGTCCCCTCGGGCACCTCGACCGATGTCGCCCTCAGCGCCCCAGTCGACCTCGCGCTGATAGCGGCCGCAGTCGGTCTGGCCCTGCTCGGCGGCCTGATCGCGGGGGCGGTCGGGGGGCTGCGCGCCGCGCGGCTCCGCCCTGCCGATGCTCTACGCCACATCGACTGAGAGAGGACGGAAGTGACGGTCACGGACCTGGAATGCGGCATCGCCTACGAGCTCAGCGGCGTCTCTCGGACGTACAGCCTGGGCGGCCACGAGGTGCGTGCAGTCCGCGAGCTCGATCTCGTCGTCGACGCAGGCGAGCCTGTAGTCGTCGTCGGCCCGAGCGGGTCGGGGAAGACGACCCTGCTGCAGCTCCTCGGCGGGCTCGACCGACCGACTGCCGGCAGCGTTCGCTTCGAGGGCCGCGATCTCGCGCAGATGCGCGATCGCGAGCTCAGCGGACTACGCCTTCAGACCTTCGGGTTCGTGTTCCAGCAGTTCAACCTCATCCCGACTCTCACCGCTGCGCAGAACGTCGAGGTTGCTCTCGCGCCGCGCGGCGTCTCCCACCGCCGCGACGCGGCGATCCGGCTCCTCGACTCCGTCGGCCTCGCGAGCCGCGCCGACCATGTGCCGGGCAGGCTCTCCGGCGGCGAGCAGCAGCGCGTTGCCATCGCCCGCGCGCTCGCGAACGAGCCGCACGTCCTGCTCGCAGACGAGCCCACCGGCAACCTGGACTCGGAGACGGGTGCGGAGATCATCGACCTCCTCCTCGGTCTTACCGGCGACGGCAAGCGAACCGTGGTCGTGGTGACGCACGACGCCGGTATCGCGGCCCGCGCCCGCCGGGTGATCCGCATGCAGGATGGACGCGTGCTCGACGGCAGCGCGGATGCGCAGGCCGTCGGCACCGGCTCCAGAACTGGAGGGTCCGGCTGAGCCGGGCCCTCCAGTCCAGATCGTCGCGTCTCGGTTTTCTTAGACCGCTCTTAGACCCGTCTTAGACGGCGCTGGTCTCATGTATGGCGTGAGCCGGAACGCGAGGCTAAAGCTCGTCGGCGCTTCCCTCGCTGCGCTCGCCGTCGCAGGCGGGGGGGTGGCTATAGCGGCCACGAAGCCCTGGTCGCCGCGGGCGGAGAGCCAGGCTGTCATCAACGATGCCGCCAAGCAGCTCGGCGTCACGCCGACCCAGCTGAGCAATGCGCTCAAGCGGGCCCTGAAGAACCGGGTCGACGATGCGGTCGCCGCCGGGCTCCTGACCAAGGCCCAGGGGGACGCGCTCAAGAAGCGAATCGACTCGAGCTCGAGCGACCTGCCGTTGCGATTCGGGCTCTCTCGCTTCGCGCCCAGGGCGAACGGCTTCGACTTCAAGTTTGGCCTGGCCGCGCCGTTCGCCAGGTTCGAGGCGGCGTCGTCGTATCTGGGGCTGAGCGAGAGCGAGCTCCAAGCGCAGCTCGCTGAGGGGAAGACCCTCGCACTGGTTGCGAACGACCGCGGAAAGTCCGTCGACGGCCTGGTCGATGCGCTGGTGAAGGCCGCCGAGAAGCAGATCGATGCTGCCGTCGCGAGTGGCAAGCTCACGAAGTCGCAGGCGGACGACCTGAAGGCGGGCCTGTCCGCCCGCATGACGCGCCTCGTGAACGGGGAGCTCCGTTTCCGTCGCGGCCCGGGTCCCTTCGCGCCCGGGTTCGGCTTCGGGTTTGGCTTCCGCGGCCATCTCTTGCCCATGAAGCCCTCCTCCGCGCCGCGCTTCCGGTCGCCCAGCGGCCCCTCCGCGTAGCTCTCCGCGAATCCCTCGATCGAGGGATCATCCCCCGAAAGGGACGGGGTACCTCGTTCGAGGGATTGCATCCCCCGTGTGCGTGATTAGAAGGAGATTGGGGAGAGGGGAAGGGAGCCGCGCGCCTCGCCTACGGGCGGGCGCGCGGCAAAGCCTCGACTCCACCGGTCGAGGGGCGCCCCCCTCCCCGGCCTTGTCTGGTGAGCCGTAACACCGCTTCCGTCGGGAAGTGATTCGAGAGGCCGATGCGCTGCCGGCCTGCGGTCACGACCGACGCCTCGCCGCGCCTGACTACGGTTCCCAGTCCTCGCCGCGCGTGTCCCAGCCGATGAGGACGTACTCGGAGACGAGAAAGGCGATCCGCTCGAGCAGGCCGCGATCCGCCTGGCCGTCGACCCAGAGCTCTCCTACCTTCGAACCCCGATAGACGATCGGAACGCGGATGCGGGAGATCTCCTGCGGTTCACCGAAGCTCGGACCGAGCGCTGGCTCGCCGTCTTCGAGAAAGGCGACGCCGGCCCATGCGACTCCAGGCTCGCTCGTCAGCAGCTGGACCGTCGAGCGCAGGACCTCGTCCGCCTCGCTCTGCTCGCGGAGGATGCGGTCGAGACGGTCGAGCGCGCGCGAGCTCATGGGCGGATCTCCGGCCCGTGAGCGGGCCGAGCGGCGTGGTGAACCGGGAGGCTCCCCACGCTCTCGAACGGAACGGGGATGCACAGGGGAAACATGGTTTCTCCCGTAGAAGCGAGCGGACGGCGAGCGTTGCTCATGCTTCGAGATCCTCGCCTTCGAAGGAGCGGACGGTCTCCCGGAAGGCGCTCGGGATCGGGGTCGGCCGATGATCCCCGCCTACGAGAACGAGCGTCTGGGAAGCCTGCGCCATGAGCGTCTCGTCGGGGAGGCGGTAGGCGGCGCACTCGTAGGTAACGCTCGTCCGGCCGATCCGCCGCACGCGTACGAACGCCTCGATCAGATCGTCGAAGCGGGCCGGCGCCAGATACTCGACCTCGGATGCACGCATGACGAACTCGGTCCCCACAAGCCCGACGTCGCCGAGATGCCGGTGGTACTCGGTCCGCGCGTGGTCGAAATAGGGGAGATAGCGCCCGTAGTAGACGACGCCCTGGGCGTCGGTGTCGGAGAACCAGACCCGGTTCAGGGCGGAGTACTTGAAGGGCGGCCGGCGGTCGGTGACACGTCCCAGCTCCAGCGTGTCCTTCACGCCGACGATGGTAGTCGGGCCACGGGCGGCGGACCGGGCACAGGGGCTCGAGCCGCCCGAGCCCCTGTGCTCGAGCCACCTCGCGCGACTCTCTCACGCTACTCGGAGCGTCTCGCCCAGTCATTCGCTGGAACGAGTGACTGCCGGCGCGCTAGCTACGGATGAGGGAGAGCACCTCGTCCCGCCGGCGCTCCATCATCTCCGGCGAGAGGGCTTCGAGGTTCAGTCGCAGGAGAGGCTCGGTGTTAGACGGGCGCACGTTGAAGTGCCAGTCGGCGAAGTCGACCGAGACGCCGTCGAGGTGGGAGATCTTCCCGCCCTCCGCCTGATAGCGCTCCTTGAGCTCTTGCAGCTTGAGCGCGACGTCGGCGACGGGCGTGTTGATCTCTCCGGTGAGGAAGTACTTCTCGCGAAATGGTGCGAGCATCTCCGAGAGCTTCTGTCGTCGCTTCGAGAGCAGCTCGAGCACGAGCAGGAACGGCACGACGCCCGAGTCGGCCTGGGAGAAGTCGCGGAAGTAGTAGTGGGCCGACACCTCTCCCGCAAAGACAGCTCCCTCCTTGCGCATCCGCTGCTTGATGAAGGCGTGCCCGACGCGGTTGACCAACGGTACGCCGCCGGACGCCTCGATCGTCGACGGGACCGCCCAGCTCGCCCGCACGTCGTAGATCACCTTTCCCCCCGGCTCCTTCTCGAGGATCGACTGTGCGAGCAGGGCGGTGACGAAGTCGCCCGGGACGAAGTCGCCCGTGTCGTCGACGAAGAAGCAGCGGTCCGCGTCTCCGTCGTAGGCGACGCCGAGATCGCCGCGTTCGTCGCGCGTCTTCGCGACGATGAGCTGGCGGTTCTCGGGGAGCAGCGGGTTCGGCTCGTGACTCGGGAAGGTGCCGTCGGGCTCGAAGTTGCACTCGACGACGTCGAGCTGGGGGAGTCGTCCGAGAACAGGGGTCAACATGGCACCGGCCATTCCGTTCGCAGCGTCGATGACCACGCGCAAGGGCCTGATCGCCTCCTGGTCGACGAACGAGAGGACCTTCTCGACGAAGGCCGGCCACACGTCCTCTTGGCGCACGTCTCCGCGCCCCTCGACCGGTGCAAAGGAAACGAGCGCGCGTTGCCTGACGTCGTCGAGGCCGGAGTCGCCGCCGACCGGGAGCGCCCCGCGCCGCACGATCTTCACGCCCGTGTAGTCCTTCGGGTTGTGGGACGCGGTGACGCAGAGACCGCCGTCGAGCTCGAGCTCGCCGACGGCGAAATAGACCATCTCGGTTCCCACGAGCCCGAGATCGAGCACGTTCGCGCCACCGTCCGCCGCGCCCTCGACGGCGGAGGCCGCCATCGTCGGGGACGAGAGGCGCATGTCCCGCCCGATGCAGACCGTGCGAGGCTCGAAGTGCTCGACGTATGCTCGCGCGATCCTGTACGCGCCGTCCTCGTCGAGCTCCGTTGGATAGAGGCCGCGCACGTCGTACGCTTTGAAGACCTTGGGATCGAGCACGCGTCGATGCTATAGCCGAGGCCTTGCACCGCCGGACGACGTGTGCGCGCCGGGAACCTCGTCGGTATGCGAGGTGTAGAGGTCCGGTGAGAAGGTTGCGCATGACGGTTCCGCTCACGGCGATCGCCGTCGTTCTCACGGCCGGCGCAGCGACGCCGTCGTCGCCGGCCCGACCGGCGCTCGTCGCGAAGGAGCCGTCCGCCGTCCTCGGCATCTCGACCCGCAGGCCGGCGGGCACCCTCGCCTGGTTCCAGCGGCTCACCCTTCAGCCGCTTTCAGGTCGGAAGGTTCCGCTCGCCTTCCACACCGGAAGCTACGCCTTCTCCTCCGATCGGGCGACGCTTGCGGTGGCCGAGTGCATCGACTCCGGAGTCGCCTCGATTCGCTTCGTCAACGCGAGGGCGATGCGCGTGCTCGGCGATCTTCGGCTCTCGAACTCCATGGATTGCGCAAGCTCGCTCACGTGGCTGCGTCCGAATCGACTCCTCGCCGTCCTCACGAGGTCGAACTCGAGCGACGCCGAGGTAGTCGTCGTGGATCCGACCAAGCGTCGCGTCCTCCGACATATGTCACTCCCGGCGGCTCCCTGGACGACTAGCTCGACGGGCCAGGAGCTCGTCCTGCTCCTTGGAAGCTACGACTCATTTGCGCCTGCACGAGTGGTCATCGTCAGCGCGGACGGCAACGTGCGCACGGCCGTCGTCGAGAACGTCCTCATCGGCACGGTCGTCGACGAGTCGAGCCAGGACTACCGAGCTCGGACGATCTCTCCCGGCTTCGCCGTCGATCCCGAGGGAAGGCGGGCGTTCCTCGTACCAGCGTCCGGCCCGATCGCGGAGATCGACCTACAGACGCTCTCGGTCTCCCTCCACGACCTCGGTAGTCCGTCGCTTGTACGGCGCTTCCTGCGCTGGCTCACCCCATCGGCGGAGGCGAAGGCGATCGAGGGCCCGGTGCGTGAGGCACGGTGGCTCGGCGACGGCGTGCTCGCGGTCTCGGGCTTCGACTACTCGATCGCAGGCGACAGCAAGGAGACGGAGCACGTGGTCGCGAAGCCGGCCGGCGTCAAGCTCGTCGACACCCGCTCCTGGCACACGCGGATGCTGAGCGACGGCTCGAGCGACTTCGCCGTCACGCCGGGTCTCGTCATCGCCCAGGGCGGGGCGTGGGACGAGGGGTCGCAGGTCACTAGCTCGCCGGGGCTGCTCGCGTTCGGGCTCGACGGAAAGGAGCGGTGGGGGCTCCATCAGGGAGAGGACCGACGAATCGAGCCGGACGGGCCCGTCGGATACGTCTGGGTCGCACAGGGAAGCATGGAGGTGGTCGACCTCTCGAGCGGCCACGTGCTCGCGACGCTCCGGCGAAACGAGTCGCGGAACCCATGGCCCTGGCTCCTCGCTGCGCAATCGTCGGGTTGAGCGAAGCGCGCTAGCGATCTCGCCTCGGCGGGAACGTCCTGGGCTACTCCCGTCGTTTCTACAATTCAACGATGGAGCGAAAGCTTGCCACGGTCCTGTTCGTCGACTTGGTCGACTCCACGGGCCTCGTCGTCGGGAGCGACCCGGAGGTCGTCCGGCGTCGCGTCACCGAGTTCTTCGAGACCGTCTCGCACTGCGTTGCCGTGCACGGCGGGATCGTCGAGAAGTTCGCCGGGGACGCGGTGCTCGCCGCGTTCGGCGTCCAGCGGGCGCACGAAGACGACGCGCAGCGGGCAGCGAGAGCTGCCCTCGCGATGCGTTTGGCAGTGACCGACCTCGGATTGCAGGCGCGCATCGGCATCGAGGCCGGTGAGCTGCTCGTCGACGACGCGGAGTCGACGTTCGTGACTGGCGAGGCGGTCAACACCGCGGCTCGCCTGCAGCAGGTCGCGGCGCCCGGGGAGATCCTCCTCGGACCGACGGCGCATCGCCTCGCAGCCGCCGGCTTGGTGGTCGAGGACGCCGGCCCGCTCGAGCTGAAGGGCCTCGATGGACCGTCACGTGCGTGGCGTCTCGTCGACGCCGTCGACGGCCCGGGACGTCCACTCGGCCCGCGGGCCGCGCTCGTCGGCCGGGACGCAGAGCTCGAGCTTCTCGAGAACACCTTCTCGCGCGTCACCCGCGACGGCCGCGCGCATCTCTTCACGATCTACGGCGAGCCGGGCGTGGGCAAGAGTCGGCTCGCGCGCGAGTTTCTCGACGGACTCGAGCGCGCAAGCGTCCTCACGGGACGCTGTCTTCCCTACGGGGAAGGCGTGACGTACTGGCCGCTCGCCGAGATGATCAAGGCCGCGGCCGGCATCTCGGACGACGATCCGCTCGAGGAGGCGTTCGAGAAGCTCCGCGCGTGCTGCGAGGAGGAGACGGTCGCCGACGTCCTCGGGCTCGCCTCGGGCATGCTCGAAGCCCTCGAGGGCGAGAGGAGCCCGCAGGAGATCGCCTGGGCGGCACGCGACATCATGGAGACGCTCGCCGACGTCCAGCCGCTCGTCCTCTTCTTCGAGGACATCCACTGGGCGGAGGAGCCGCTCCTCGACCTGATCGAGCACGTGGCCGACTGGGTTCGGGCGCCGCTGCTCATCCTCTGCCTCGCACGGGCCGAGCTTCTCGACGCGCGGCCCGGCTGGGGCGGCGGCCGTGTGCGGTCGACAGCGATCGAGCTCGAGGCGCTGTCCGAGGACGAGAGCCTCCTCCTCGTCGAGAAGCTGCTCGAGCAGGTTCCGACGCCCCCGGCGCTGCCACGCGAGATGCTCGCGCGCACCGAGGGCAATCCACTCTTCGTGGAGGAGACCATCCGGATGCTCGTCGAGAGCGGAGACGACGGTCGCGCCGACCGCATCCCGGACACCCTGCAGGCGCTGATCGCGGCGCGGATCGACTACCTGTCCACGCCCGCGAAGACGCTGCTTCAGCGCGGAGCGGTCATCGGACGGGTGTTCTGGCAGGGCGCCGTCGCGCACCTCTCGCCCGACCTCGAGGACGTAGACGTGCTGCTCGACGACCTCCTGATGCGGGAGTTCCTGCTGCGCGAGCCGCGCTCCTCGATCTCCGGCGAGACGGCCTACCGCTTCAAGCACCTGCTCATCAGGGAGGTCGCCTATACGGGCCTTGCGAAGCTCGCGCGCGCGCAGCACCACGCGCGGTTCGCGGAGTGGCTCGGAGAGCGCACGGGCGAGGAGTTGCTGGAGATCCGCGCCTACCACCTCGATCAGGCGGTCGACCTGATGACCGAGCTCGACGGCGCTCCTCCACAGGAGCTCGCCGAGACGACCGCGTCGGCCCTCGTCAAGGCGGCGAAGCGCGCGATCGCGCGCGAGGCCTATCCCACCGCCCGCAAGCTCGGCACGCGGGCGCTCGAGCTGCGGCCGACGCTCGGCGCTCGCTGGGTCGCGGCTCGAGCCGCGTGGCGGATGCAGGATCTGGCGACCGTCGAGGTCGAGATGCCGAAGGTGCGCAACGAGGCGCGTAATCAGGGAGAGCCTGTGATCGAGGCGCTCGCGCTGACGGCGCTGAGCGAGGCAGTGCTCAAGCGCGACGGAGACCCCACCCGGGCAGAGGAGATCGTCGACGAAGCGCTCGAGCTCCTGTCGGGACAGGACGACCCGGTCGCGCACTTCGACACGCTGTCGGCTGCGGCGACGATCGACGCGTGGCAGGGAAACATGGACGGCTGGATCCGGCACATGGAGAAGGCCTTCGAGATCGCCGTCGACGCCGACCGGAAGGACCTGCAGACGATCGCCGCGACGTCCCTCGCCCGCTCCCACGTCATCCGGCTCGAGCTCGACGAGGCGGAGCGCCTGCTGACCCGGGCGCTCGAGCTTTCGGGTGAGAGCGGGAGCGTGCGCGCCCGGGTCGGAACGACGCTCTCGTATGGGGGCTTCCTCATGGTCAAGGGAGAGCTCGATGCAGCCGAGACCGTGTTCGAGGAGGTTCGCACCACGGCCGTCGAGCTCGGGCTCGGGTCCTCGGAGGCCGCAGCTCTCCACAGGCTCGGGAAGCTCGCGCGTGTTCGAGACGACCACAAGCGGGCCGAGAGGCTTCTGCGCGAGACCGTCAGCATCACGGTCGCGCGCGGCGACCGCGCGATTCTTCCCGAATACCAGGCCGCCCTCGCGCAGACCCTCGTGGACGTCGGCAAGCTGGAGGAGGCCGAGCGACTGGCGCTCGAGGCGCGCGCGAACGTCGTGCGTCAGGACCCGCAGGGCGTCAGCGTGACGACCGCGGCCCTGGGAGCGGTGCGCGCGGCGCAGGGGCGTCGCGACGAGGCGACCGAGCTGCTACGAACGGCGCTCGAGCTCGCGCAGGACGCGAATCTCAGGGTTCTGGAGCTCGCACCGCTCAAGCTCCTCGCAGGCGTGATGCACGACCAGGGGCTCGAGGAAGAGGCCGCCGAGTACGAGGAGCGGCTCGCGGAGCTCTCGCCGTCCGAGGACGCGGCCCGCGTCGCCTAAGACTTGCCCTCCACGAGAATCGCGCGAATCGCCTGACTCGACGCCTCGTCGGGCGACTCGGAGATGACGGTCGCCGGCCGCTCGAAGCGTCCGAGGGCGTCTCGCAGCGGCTCGGCGCGCAACGTCCCTTCGCCGTACGCGAGGTGCTTGGTCTCGTTCCTGTTCGCGAAGGCGATGTCGGAGAAGTGGATGTGGAACGGGACGTCCCGGGCGAGCACGTCGTCTGCGGACTCGAGCGCCGCGGCAAACGGCTCCACGCCGGTGAAGCCACCGTCGCTCGTCGCGTGCATGTGCGCGAAGTCCAGCACCGGGCGGACCCAGCCCGTCCTGCCCGAGATCTCGACGACGTCCTCGAGTGAGCCGAGGTCGCGGACGCGGCCCATCACCTCGATACCGAACGGGACCGCTCGGTCCTTGCCCTCCAGCCGCTCGCGTAGCACAGAGAGCTGCTCGACGACGGCGTCGATGGCGTCCTCGCGGGTACGACCGAGGAGGAAGCCGGGATGGAAGACGACGAGCTCGGCCCCGGACGCCGCGGCGATTCCCGCGCTCCGGTCGAGCGCTCCGACCGCGGAGGTGTACTTCCGCCCCTCGGCCTCGAGGTGCCCCATGAAGCCGAAGAGCGGCGCGTGCACCGAGAGCGCGACGTCGTTCTCGCCCGCCAGCTCGCCCAGCCGCTCGGCGAAGGGATAGTCCATCCAGAATCCGCTCTCGAAGTCGACCTCGCACGCTGCGTAGCCCCGCTCCAGGACGACCTCGATCGCCTTCTCGGGCGACTCGCGAGAGGGCATCCGCGCGGGGCCCACCCGGATCGCGCGCGTCTGCGTCCTCACGGCCCTGTCGGCTCCGCCAACAACGTCCGGAGCGCGGTCTTCGGGTCGTTCGTAAGGGGTGACCCGTGGTCGAGGCAGAGGACCTCGAATGGCAGCTCGAGCAGACGCTCGATGCTACGTCGCGCCTCGTCCGGATCGTCCTGGTACTCACCCGGCACCAGCGCGAGCTCGTCGTTCTCCACTTGCACGAGGTCGGGGCAGAAGAGGACGCTCGGGGTCTCGCGGCGCAGGAGCGCGTAGTGGGGATCCTCGGGGCCAGGGGTGTGCACGGCCTCGAGCGGACCTGGGAGGACGTCGCCCGCCCCGTACTGCTCGTCGGGCTTCTCTTCGGTCGTGCGAGAGCCTTTCGGTAAGAAGACCGCCGCACCGAAGACTTTTCGATAGCGCCAGGAAGCCCGCTGGTGGGTCGCGGCGGTGAGCACGATCGCCGTCACCGGAGCGAGCCGGTCCAGGGCCTCGTCGACGAGGCGGATCGGGTCGATGAGCACCGTCTCGCCAGATTCGGTGCGCACCGCGTGGGAGGCGCTCTGCGTTCCGCCGATGCGAGGGTTCGCGGCGCTCCAGTGGAAGACGCCAGGGACGACCTCCTCGAGGTGATCCGCAACAACAGGAGGCTCCGCCACGCCGTCCATGCTAGTGCCCTCGATGTGATTGCCTTCACGACGTGAAGGCGACCATGCTGCTCGCGGACTACGCGGTCGTCTCCGACGGCAAGCTGACGATCGTCGGAGGGGGATGGTCGCAGACCGGCCCGGAGCCCGCGCCGTTCGGCATCGCATTGCTGATCCAGGTTCCCTGGGATCAGTCGAACACGGTGCACGCGTTTGCCGTGCAGCTCCTCGACGCGGACGGCGAGCCGGTCGTGCTCGAGACCGATGACGACGAAGACCAGCCTGTCGCTTTCGGCGGCGACTTCGAGGTGGGCCGTCCGCCCGGTTTGAAGCCGGGCACACCACTCGATTTCCCGGTCGCGATGAACTCGACGCCGCTCCCGCTCGAGCCGGGCAGATACGAATGGCGGCTCACGATCGACGGCGAATCGCACCAGGACTGGACGCTCGCCTTCACCGTGCGCTCCGAGGAGGTATAGCCGGTCGACGGATCGGTGCTGTCCGGGCGGATGCGTACGCTCGGAGCGTGTCCAACGCGCCCAGCCGAATCGATCTTCTCGAGCTCGACATCGATCTCCGCGTCGCCGATCTCTGGCGGGAGGCGGCCGACGTCCACGAGTGGAACCTCGACGTCGTCGCGGCGTTCATCCGCGCCGCGTACGGGAAGGGGTACTGCGACGCCCTGACCGAGGACTCACCGGGAGCCCTCTGCCTCGACCACGGGTACCGGATTCCCGATCGAGGGCTCCGAGGGCCTCGGCTCGTCGAGCGCGACGCCGCGTAGTTCCGTCCCAGGCGTTCGCCTCTGCGAGGTACCGGCTTGGTCGGTTCCGAGCAGGTCACGGACCAGCCGGGGCTAGACTTTCGCCGTGGGACACCAGGCGAGTCCGGCGCGGCTGGTGATCGCGCTCTCGGTCGCGGCGGTACTCGCGATCTTCCTTCTCTACACCTCGATCGCGGGCGGCGGCAATCCGTCGATCCAGCCGAGCGCGCTCGCACGACATACGGGCAAGGTGCAGCTCGCGGGCCGTGTCGTCGGGCCCGTCTCGGGGGACGCACACGCGAGCGGCCTTCGGTTCGCGTTGCGGGACGTGCAGGGTGATCGGTCGACTGCGGTTCGCGTCGTCTACCGCGGCTCGGTTCCGGACCTGTTCAGGGCCGGAAGGGACATCGTCGTCACCGGCCGGGTCCACAGCGGAACTTTTCTCGCGGAGCCGGGCACGATGATCACGAAGTGCCCATCCAAGTACTCGCCGAAGAAGAGCGGCGCCTGAGCCGGGTTCTCTGATGCCCGAGCTGGGTCGTGCTGCCCTCCTCGTCACCTTCGGGCTCGTCCTGTACGCCCTCGTAGCGGGGGCGGCGGCCGCTCACCTCGGTCGCCGGCGGCTGGCGCTCTCCGCGCGGAATGCACTCGTCGCCGCGTTCGGCTCGACGCTCGTTGCGGCAGTCGTCCTCCTCATGGCACTCGTTCGGCACGACTTCTCGTTCGTCTACGTCGCGGACACGACGAGCCGGGAGCTCCCGACGCAGTACACGATCTCTGCCTTCTGGGGCGGCCAGGCGGGCTCGCTGCTTCTCTGGCTCCTCGTGCTGACGGGCTTCGGCGCCCTCGCAGTGAGGCTCAACCGGCGCTGGGCGGGAGACCTGATCGTGTGGGTGGTGCCGGTGTTCGCGGCCGTCGCGGTCTTCTTCTCGTTCCTCCTGGTCGCGGTAGCGAGCCCGTTTGAGACCCAATCCGCACCTGCCGACGGCGCCGGGATGAACCCGAGCCTGCAGAACCCGTACATGCTCGCGCACCCGCCGATGCTCTACCTCGGATACGTCGGGCTCACCGTTCCGTTCGCGTTTGCCATGGCGGCCCTCCTCTCTGGACGGACGGACGAGCGCTGGCTCATCGCGACGCGGCGCTGGACGCTCGTCGCCTGGACCGCCCTCGGAGTGGGACAGCTGCTCGGCGCCCACTGGGCGTACGTCGAGGTCGGCTGGGGCGGCTACTACGCGTGGGATCCTGTCGAGAACGCGGCGCTGATGCCGTGGCTTGCGGCGACGGCATTCCTGCACTCCGTGATGATCCAGGAGAAGCGCGGGATGCTTCGCATCTGGAACATGGTCCTCGTCATCGGAGCGTTCTCGCTCTCGCTCTTCGGGACGTTCCTCACGCGCTCGGGCGT
>VAWZ01000063.1 GCA_005888365.1 Actinomycetota bacterium | reverse complement strand
CTCCTGTGTCGCGGATCGTGCGACCGAGTGGGATGTCGTTCGGGCCCCCTTTGTTGTTGACGACGAGCGCGACCACGAATGCGGTCGGCACCAGCATCGCGGCACCCAACCCGAGGTATGTCCGTTTCTGCGCGAGCAGCTTCGCGATCTCCCAGCGGTAGATGCGTGCGACGGCGCTCACACTGCCACCGCCTCGGTGTTGTCCGTGGCTTCGTCCTCGGTCAGCCCAAAGAAGAGATCCTCGAGACTCGCCCGGTCGGGAACCAGCGCCGTGACCCCGATCCGTGCCTGCCCGAGTGCGATCGAGAGCGCGGCGACCGCGTCCTCGT
>VAWZ01000062.1 GCA_005888365.1 Actinomycetota bacterium | reverse complement strand
GCCGGGGTTCGAAGGAAGCCGTGCCACGCCTCGAATTGCGTTCCGAGGAGGTAGGGGCGGATGCTTTCGGTGCCGGGCAGCACACCCAGGAGCTGCATCAACAAGGCGAACATGAGCGCGCCGACAACCGACGCGGCGCTGTTCCGGGTGACGGTCGAGAGGAAGAGGCCGAAGGACGCGATTCCGATCAGCGGCCAGAGGTAGACGCCGAGGCTCGCAGCGAGAAGCGCCACCCCGTGCCACGCCGTGACCTTGGTGCCGGAAAGCGACGTGAGCGGGTGGAAGCCCCAGGCGATGGTCCCCGCAACCACGGCGACCGTGGCCATCGCAACGACGGCGACGAGCGCGTAGGTGATCGAGGCGAGTGCCTTCGCCGCGAAGACCTGCCCACGCTCCCGCGACCGGGTCAGGATCGTCTTGAGGGTGCCGTTGTGACTCTCGGCGGCGACGATGTCGCCGGCGACGATGACTCCTGTGTCGCGGATCGTGCGACCGAGTGGGATGTCGTTCGGGCCCCCTTTGTTGTTGACGACGAGCGCGACCACGAATGCGGTCGGCACCAGCATCGCGGCACCCAACCCGAGGTATGTCCGTTTCTGCGCGAGCAGCTTCGCGATCTCCCAGCGGTAGATGCGCGCGACGGCGCTCACACTGCCACCGCCTCGGTGTTGTCCGTGGCTTCGTCCTCGGTCAGCCCAAAGAAGAGATCCTCGAGACTCGCCCGGTCGGGAACCAGCGCCGTGACCCCGATCCGTGCCTGCCCGAGTGCGATCGAGAGCGCGGCGACCGCGTCCTCGTCGGCCTGGAACCGCAGCTCCCCGTCGACCGCCTGGAGGTCGTGAACGCCGGCGTGTGCGAGGCACACGATGCGTGCTCGTTCGAGATCCGGGCTTCTCAACCGGTAGCCGCTCGCCGCGGTGCCGAGCAGCTCCTGCAGCGGGCCCTCGTACACGATCCGCCCCTTGCGGATGATCGCCACGCGGTTGCACACCTCCTCGACCTCCGCGAGCAGGTGGCTCGAGAGCAGCACGGTGATTCCCTCGCGTGCGAGACGCCGCACGAGATCACGCATGTCACGCATTCCCGCAGGGTCGAGGCCGGTCGCCGGCTCGTCGAGCAGGAGCAGCCGCGGCTGCCGCAGGAGCGACGCAGCGATTCCGAGCCGCTGCCGCATGCCGTGCGAGTAGCCGCCGACACGGTCGCCCGCCCGGTCCCCTAGCTCGACGAGCTCGAGCATCTCCTCGATCCGCGACCGCGAGTCGCCGTCGTCGTAGTCGGCGAGGAGCCGGAGGTTCTTGCGGCCCGAGAGGTACGGGTAGAACCGGGGCGCCTCGACGAATCCGGCTACACCGTCGAGGGCTCTCGCCCCTTCGACGAGCGGGTCCCGCCCGAAGAGCTCCACCCGGCCTTCGGTCGGCCGGACGAGCCCCAGCATCATTCGCAGCGACGTCGTCTTTCCGGCTCCGTTCGGCCCCAGATACCCGAAGACGTCCCCGGGCTCGACGGTCAGGTCGACGTGATCGACGGCGACGATCTCGCCGTAGCGCTTGACGAGGCCGCGCGTTGCGACCGGGGGCGCATCGCTCACTTGAGATCGCGTGCGGCAGTCTCGGCCGCGGCGGGGGGCACGGAGCCGGCGAGTAGATACTCGGTTCCGCCGCGCTGCCACTGGATGACCGTGCCGAGCTGCGTCGCGAGCTCGTGCCCGGTCAGTCCGTCGAGCGAGACCTTCGGGAGGCTCGACGTGATGTCGGCGCTTCCGTGCGAGCCGGCGGCGGCCTTCCGTTCGACGACGAGGATCGCGCCGAGACCTTCTCCGTAGACCGCGAGCACCGTCTTCGAGCCCGAGCTCCCGACGAGCCGCACGTCCTTGCGCGGCAGTCCGACGAGACTGTCCGGGGCGATCACCTGGAACCCCGCCGCGGCCTCGACCGCGTCGATCCCGGTGACGGCCGGTCCCGAGCCGCCGGCCTTCTCGTTCCCGTGCTCACTCGAGCCGAGGTCGACGACCTTCGCCCCTGCAGGAGGTGCGACGTCGACGTCCCCGGCCGAAACCGAGCCGTAGGAGATGCTGGTCACGGTGAGCCCGAGTACCGGCGACGAGCTTCCCTGTGCGAAGATCGCCGCCTTCAGGGGCGTTCCCCGCAGTGCGTCCCAGGCGAGCTCGAGCGAGCCGAGCAGGCCGCCGTCGTGCTTCGGCGCGACCGAGACGCTGTAGGCCGCGTTTCCCGCGACGTGGGTCGGGTGCGCGGCGGAGACCAGCCAATGCTTGCCGAGCTCGGCGAGGAACGTATCGATCCCTCCCAGCGTGGGCCGCGTCGCGCCGTGGGTCGCTCCGTGGTTGTCGCCTGCGGGAAGGTCCGCGCGGTAGACCGTGTTCGACGACGCGTCGTAGGCGGAGATCACGTTCTGGTTCCAGACGATCTGGACGTCGCCGGAATCCGACTGGAGCTCGATTCGACCGCGACCGTCGTTCGTGGCCCAGAGCCGGCCGGAAGCCCCGGACATGAGCGCGGAGCCGGCCTGGCCGAGAAGCGCACCCGAGGGGAAGAGCTTGTTCGTGAAGCGGATCCGTGCTGTGACGCCCGCCGGGCCGTTCGAGCCGAGCGCGTCGTGGATCGCCTCATCGAGCGGCTTCGGAGGCGGAGTCGGCCCTCCACCGCCCGCCGCGACTGCGATCGCCGCTCCTCCGGCGGCCAGCGCGAGCACTGCGACGAGGAGGACGATGAGGCTACGGGTCGAGATTCTGCGGAGGTAGCTCACGGCAAACGCTGTCTTCCTTTTCGCCGGTCGTTGTAGCGCTCAACTCTGAGACGACTCTGAGACAGGCAGCTCGATCGTGAAGCGAGCGTTCTCCGCGTACGCGCGCCCGCCGAGTCGTTCGGCCGTCGCCCGGACTATCGCAAGCCCCAGCCCGCTCCCGGGACCCTGAGCACCGCCGCGCCAGAAGCGCTCGAAGGCCTTCTTCGCCTCCTCGGCAGTCACACCGGAACCTTCGTCGACGACCGCCAGCCGAGCCACGCCGTTGGTCGCGGTCGCCTCCACGACCACGCGGCCGGAACCGTGTAGCCGGGCGTTCTCGACGAGGTTGGCCAGCGCTCGTTCCAGCGCGGCGCTGTCTCCGTGTACCGCGACGGGCTCCGGAGCGACAACCTCGACGCCGCTGACGGCACGTGCGAGCTCGTCCAGCCGGACGATCTCGTGCGGAAGTACGGCGGCTTCCTCCCGCGAAAGCGCGAGCAGATCGTCGGCAAGCCTCGCGAGGCGGCGGGTGTCGTGCTCGAGCTCGGCGACGAGCTCGTCGCTCGCGCCGTGGCGCGCGAGATACGAGACGTTGCCCGCGAGGGCCGTGAGCGGCGTCCGGAGCTCGTGCGAGGCGTCCGCGACGAAGCGTCGCTCGCTCTCGCGTGCCCGCTCGAGCGCTGCCAGCATCTCGTTCAGAGTCGTCGCGAGCCGACCGACCTCGTCGTCGCTCTCGGACTGAGGCAAGCGGCGTCGTGCGTCGCCGGTCTGCTCGATCTCCGCCGCCGCGCGGGTCAGCCGTCCGAGCGGCGCAAGGGCGCGACGCATCGAGAACGCGAGAACTGCGGCGGCGGCGGCGGCAGCGACGAGCGCTGCCAGGAAAACGAGCAGGCGAACGCTGTCGAGCGTCTCCTCGAGATCGTGGGTCGACGCGGCGACGGCGACTGCTCCTCCCGCCGCAGGGCCGCCAGTGTCGGCGAGAGGCGCGACGTACACGCGCAGCTGATCCGAAGCGAGCTGCGCGGACGTGTACCGGCCCCGCCCACTGGCGACGACCCCACGCACGACGTCTTGCACCCCGAGAACGCGACCGCCGAGGGAAAGCGATCGGGCCACGATCCGCCCCCGCCGGTCGACCACCTGCGTGCTTAGCTGCGTCCCGCCGAGCGGCGAGTCGAGCGACCCGGGTGAGGTGAGAAGCGAAGGCGTGGACGCGCTCAGCTGCGCGACCTCCACGGCGCGCGCTCGCAGGGAACGATCGAGTGAGTGGCGCAGGTGTCGCGCGACGAGAACGTCGACGCCCACCCCGACGACGACGAGGGCGAGCAGGATCGCGAGCGAGGCCGCCACGATCGAGCGGACGCCCAGCGAGCGGGGGCTCAAGCGCAATCTCATCGCTCGAGCACGAAGCCCACGCCTCGCACCGTGCGGATGAGCTGCGGCTCGCCCAGCTTGCGGCGCAGGTAGGAGACGTAGCGGTCGACGGCGTTGAGGCTGGCTGCGTTCGCGCTTCCCCAGACGCGCTCGAGTGCCAGCTCCCGGGTGACGACGCGCCGTTGATTTCGCAGCAGGAGCTCGAGCAGATCCGCTTCGCGCCCGCTGAGGCCGAGGTCTTTGGGTCCTCGACGCGCGGCCCGGGAGCGCACGTCCAGTACGACGTCGTCGAACGCGAGCAGCACCTCCGGCTCCACCCCTCGCCGGAGCAGCGCCCGAAGTCGTGCGACGAGCTCCTCGGACGCGAACGGCTTGACCAGGTAGTCGTCGGCGCCTGCCTCGAGCCCGACCACGCGGTCGGCGACCGCGTCGCGTGCGGTGAGGAGCAGGATTGGAAGAGCCAACCCTTTTCCGCGCACGCGTCTGCACACCGACAGGCCGTCCACTCCCGGAAGCCCGAGGTCGAGAACGACGACATCGGGTACCGAGCGCTCGATGGCCGCCAGTGCGGCGCCCCCGTCGCCGGCCGTCGCGACCGAGTATCCCTCTGCGGCGAGCGTCCGCTCGAGCATTCGTCGGACGGGTGCATCGTCGTCCACGACGAGGACTGAGACCATGTGCCGGAAGCACGCTAGCCGTCGACGTCGTGCGCGGGTTGGCTCGACGAGCGCCCGAACCCGCCGCGCCCGGTTTCCAACTCCGCAAGTTGTCGGGCCCTTGTGCATCTTTCCGGGTGCCGGGCAAGGGGCGGCGGCTCACGCTGGCGGCGGAAGCTGCCGCTCCACCGGCTTGGCGAGCCGTCGGATGGTCAGACGAGTCTCGATGGCGGCGAAGACGGATGTGCCCGATCCCGGTACCATGCACACGTCGAATGGCTCCTCTTCGCTCTGACCTCCTGGCCACGGCGCCGAGGTGAGCGGAAGGAAGGCTGGTGGCGACGTCCCTCGTGATGCGCTTCCCGGATGGGGCGCGCCTCTATGTGTTGAGACCGAACGAAGTGGCTGTCGGGGACACGATCGAGCAGGACGGCAGCACCTGGATCGTCGAAACGGTCGATCACATCGCGGACGGACGACTCGAAGTCACCCTCGCACCTGTCGCGAGTCCAGGAACACGCATGCTCCCCGGCCCGCTTGCCGTGGACGACGCACCGGGGATCAGCTGATCGTCGTGAGGGTGACGCCCAGCGAGCAAGAGCGCGCGGAGGAGCATGAGCTCGAGGCTCTCACGGAGAGGCTTGACGCCATAGCCTGGAACTTGCCCAAGCCTCAGGACGATCTGCACCTACCGCCCGAGGAAGCATGGACGCCGTCGGTTTCCGAGTCGACGGCGGACGACGATCCGCCGCTACCTCCGCCTGCCTAGACGTCACCGCTGGCCAACTGGAGGTCAGGCCTCCAGTAGATCGTCTGGGCGGTTCATCGGCTCTGAGGCCGGAAGAATGAGCCGGGCACGGGTGGAGTCGAGGATCGCCGCACGCCTCTTCTGGACGATTGGGGGATCGTCGACGCGTGCAGTTGACGGCGGCTGGGCTCGGCGACCCACGCCTTTGGCTCTCGTCGTGCCGCGCTTGCACGCTCGTTGAGCCCGAGCTTGCGTTGGGGGAATGTGCGGGCTACTGCGGAAGCAACAGAAAAGGCTGCCGGAGCAGTCTCAGACCAGGCTGACGCGGTCATCCCTGCGGATCACGCCAGTCGCTTCCGCGACGGCGTAGACGCCGGCGCAGGGGTAGAGCGCACCCGCGACATCGATCCTGTTGTGCTGGGCGAGGGCCTTGAGGATCCGGGAGTCCTTGGGAAGGTCCTCCTGTGCGAGGCTCGGCATGACGCAACGAGGGTCTGGCAAGGCCACGCCGATCTGCACGTCGTCGCCGATCGCGAGCGTGCGGCCGAGCCACTCGTTTTCGACGAACCCACGCGCGGGGGTCTCGACAATCACGTTCATACGGAACCGACGGGCGTCGAAGCGGCTCTGTGGCTCGAGTTCGCCGAGTTGGTCCAGGCTTGACGTCGTGAGGACGCTGAGCGGGAAGAGGTCGAAGAAAGAGCCGCCGGGGACAGCTGATGGGAGCCCGCGCTCGTTGAAGAACGCCGCACCGAGCCGCGCTTCGACAACCTCGTCGCGGTGTCCTTCAGGATCGTAGTTCTCCTCGTCAGGGTGATACTGATCGATCGTGTAGCCGTTCTGCGCGGCGTGCGCCAGCTCCACGTCGCGGCCGAAGAAGCGCGACAGGACGGCGTCGACATCGGGCGCGTCGCTCAGCACCACGCTGCCGTCGGCGAGCTCGATCCGCACCGCTGGAAGCTCGTCGTCTTGGCGCGTCGCGTCGACGAACGCTGCATGGCACGCGAGCAGGCTGGGCCACAGTTTCGGGTGCTTCGCGCTCGCGACCTTGCCGGTTTCCTTGTCTCGGAGCGCGTAAGCACGGTCGCCGACGACCCCGCCTTCACTCAACTCGACCACGTCGAGCTCCTCGCCCAGCATCGACTTGACGGGGTATCTCCATAGCGCCCGGATCGTGCCAATCGGCTCGCTCGAGTTCATTCTTCCTTCGTGGACTGCGTCAGCTTCTCCGCTTCCGTCACGGCGCAGCCGGCGATTGAGCCCATCGATCGGCTTGCCGTTAGCCTAGGCGGCGGGCTGCAGTACCGTCAACGGCCCAAGTGACTCGCTGTCTACCGCTATCGGATCTGCTCGGCCGCAGGTGCCGACCGGGTCGCGGAGACTGCCGCTCTTCGTGCCAGCGAGCGTCCCCGGTCGCGGCGCGCGTGGTGCCCGCACTGAGGGCACGCAGTCGTCCGCCCCGGTGCCGGCCTTGCACCTGCTCTCGGGAAGCCGAGCGCGTCCGCCCAATACGAGGAGTGCGTTCAGGAACTAGTCGTACCGGTGGTGGCGGCGAATGTGTCCGACCTTGCGGCTGTGGCTTCTCTAGCTCGCGACGTCGCGGCGGCGGAAGACGATCCAGGCGACGATCAGTGGCGGCGCCGCGAAGAGGACCGAGATCCAGATCGCGTGCCCGATGATCGTCCAGTTGGTGGGTGTCTGGAAGGGGCCGTGCCAGGCGTGCAGTTGGGTGACGAGGATGTAGGGGCGGGCACCTTTAATCGCCGGCAGCGCGGCGAGTCCTTCCAAGGCGAGCGCGTAGAAGATCGTGCCGACGACCGCGGCGACGCTCTGCCGGGTGACGACGGAGAGGAAGAGGCCGAAGCTCGCGATCGCGATCGTCGGCACGGCGTAGACCGCGATCGCGGCGAAGGTGAGCGCGAGCGCGAGCGCGGCTGAGATGCGCGTGCCGCTGATGTTCGCGAGCGGGTGAAAGCCCCAGGCGATCGTGCCGGCGACGATCCCGGTGACCGCGAAGACGACGAGCGCGACGATCACGTAGGTGAAGAGCGCGAGCGCCTTGGCGGCGAGGATCTCGCCGCGGCGAACGGAGCGGACGAGGATCGTCTTCAGGGTGCCGCCGCCGTCCTCGTTTGCGACGATGTCGCCGGCGACCAGGGCGGCGATGATCGCCGGGCCGAAGTAGGCGATCTCCTTGAGCACGACTGGCGTGAGCGCGAGCCCACTGTGGCGCAGCCCCTGGCCCATCGGGTCGGCGTAGGGGCCGTCGTTGGGGGTGACCTTAGAGATCTCGATCGAGATCAGGAAGACGAGCTCGACGATCGCGGCCGCGGCCAGACCGATCCAGCTGCGCTTCTGCGCGACCAGCTTGCGCAACTCCCAGTAGTAACTCCCGCCGACGGCGGCGAGGCTGTCGCGGAGCGACCCGGTGCGCGTCGCGGCGAGCCCGCCCGCGCGGTAGGCCTCGCTGCTCACGCGATCGCCGCCTCTGCCTCGCGGAGGTCGGCGTCCGACTCGGTCAGCCGGAAGAAGAGATCCTCGAGCGTGGTCTGCTCGCGCACGAGCGCGCGTATCCCGACACCGGTGTCGGCGAGCGCGCGGGTCAGCTCGACCGTGTCCTCGTCGCCGCCGAGCGTGAAGGTCAGCTCGTCCAGTTCGCGCCGGAGACCAGCCACGGCGTCGAGCGGTTCGAGCGCGTCGACCGCGCGGGCGATGTCGGTTGCCTGCAACCGGTAGCTGCCGCCGGTCTCGAGGTCGGCGAGTGCGCCCTCGTGGACGATCCGGCCGTGGTCGATCACCGCCACCCGGTTGCAGACCTCCTGGACCTCGGCGAGCAGGTGGCTGGAGAGCAGGATCGTCATCCCCTCGCCGGCCAGCCGTCGCAGCAGTGCACGCAGAAAGCGGATCCCGGCGGGATCGACTCCGTTCGCCAGTAGGCGCGGCCGCCGGATCAGGCAGGAGGCGAGCCCGAGCCGCTGCCGCATCCCCTGCGAGTACTCCCCCACCTTGTCGCCTGCACGATCACCGAGCTCGACCAGCTCGAGGATCTCGTCGATCTCCTTGCGGCCCGCGCCGCCAAGGTCGAGCGCAGCCAGCAGCTCGAGATTGGCGCGGCCGGAGAGGTACGGGTACAGGCGCGGCTCCTCGATGAAGCCCGCGACCCCAGCGAGCGCCGTGACCGGATCGGCGGCAGGGTCGCGGCCGAACACGCGGATCGAGCCGTCGTCGCGGTGGATCAGGCCGAGCAGCATGCGTAATGTCGTCGTCTTGCCGGCGCCGTTCGGGCCCAGAAAACCGTAGACGTCGCCGCTCTCGACCGTCAGGTCGACCCGGTCGACCGCGTTCACCCGGCCGTAGCGCTTCACCAGGCCGCGCACTTCAACCGGCCGCCGCCCACTCCCTTCGGGCTGGGTCATCGGTTGCCGATAGTACGGATCGAACATGAACCCTTGATGAGAGCGCGTGGGTCTGGCGTCTCCTATGTGTATCGCCTTCAGTTCACGTTGTAAGAGTGAGCCCGTCACACCGTGCTCGCGCTGAGCCGGACGAAAGAACGTTCGCGTTGCCTTCCCCGAATCCAACGGATTAGAGTCTTCGCCCGAGAGGGGCGGCGTTTCAGACGGCCCGTTGCCCCTGAGCGGCAGGAGGCGGTCAACTTCCCATCCGCCCTCCGATCGTCTCCTGCCGTTCCACAACGCCGTCCCGCGGTCCCAACTCCGCTTTGGCGACAAGAGACATAATTCGTAGACGTGGCCGACCTGGACGTGATAGCCGAGGAATTGAGCAACATCGGTGAGAACCTCCGTCAGCTCGAGACCCGCATCACTGAGGTCGAGCGTGTAAATGCCCGGTTGGAGGACGCCGCGCTCATCACGGCCCGCTCAATGCAAGAAATCTCGAGCCACTGGGACGCGGTGTACGAGGCGATGCGCCGCGCAGAGCCGGTCGACGAGACGAACTGACCCCGCCGCATGGCAGCGGGTGATGGCTCCGGGGGCCGGCAACGGGGGCTCGGCTTCCCGCGGGCTGACACCACGCACGCGATCCGTGCCGCTCGCGGCATAGGACAAGTAATCTTCCCGGTGAGAAGTGGATGAGTCCGGCGTAGACGCCCGCGCGGATGCCCTCCGGGGGTGCGCGAGGGACCTCCGGCGGGACTCGTGGGCGTTGCGGGAGCAATCGAGTGACGTTCGCACCTTCGCCCGGGAGCTTCTCGTCGAGCTGCGGACACAGCTTGACCGTTTCGCTGATCGACTCGCGAAACGTTTCTAGGGCCGACCGACGACCTGGCGTCGTTCCCGGTAGCATCGAGGAGCTGTAGAGACCTCCGAGGGAAGGTCCTGCCCGACCCGCAGGAGGGCGGCACAGCAAGCGAGAGGGGGCTCGCTCGGACCGATGAGGGAAATGGCGAGTCCCTCTCGCCTCACGCGTCGAGTGCGACGGAACGTCTTTGCAGGACTTGGGAAGGAGCAGCAACGGATGAGCAGGAAGTACGAGCTCCGCTCTGGGGTGCGGTCGATCGGATTCCGGGATGCGTCCACCGCCCAAGAGGCCCTAACGGAGTACGTCCGCTCGATCGGCTGCCGTGATGAGGAGGTCGTGAGACTGGGGCCCGATGCGCTTTGCTGGCGTGGCGCAATCTTCAGGGCGGTGCCGGCTTCGACCGACACCTAGATGCTCGCCGATGGGTCGGGATCACCGTTCCCGGCTGCTCCCGCAATCTGGGAAAGGCTCAGGGCAGGTGACGAGCTGTCGCGCGGCGCCTCGAGCTCCCGCGGCCTGAGAAGGAGCCGAGCGCCCTGGTGAAAGGAGAGGGGTGGTGTCTCCGTACCCGATGGAGCAGGCAACCATGCGCCCGGCTCTCTTGAAAGCGTACTCCTCTGGTCCGATTTGGAACCGCCAGTACGACTTGCTTTCGGTTGGCAGGTTGGAACACATTCGGTGTCTCTGCAGCCCGCACGTCTCTTGAAACTGCACAACTCGGGCGACTGGGCCTTCGTCGGAGTCGATGACGAATCGAGCTTCCCTTTGTTGGAGGATTCGGGCGGGGCGGCAAGCTGAACGCCGTTCGCGTGGCTCCCGCCGTTCGCGACTCGGCCACGATGAGATGGTCGAAGCAGTACGCTCGCTGACGTGAACGAGACTGATCGGCGAGTCCTCGAGCGGATCGGCTACAAGGGCGTCGAGCTTGCACAGGTTCTCGAGACCGCCGGCGGCGACTACGACATCGACGCCCTGATTCGCACCGGCTATGTCGGCATCCATCGCGAGCGTCTGGGTGAGACGACCGACTCGCGAATCGGCGGTGACGAGTACGCGACCTGGTACGTGCTCACGGCGCGCGGAGCGGAGACGATCGGACTCGATCCGAACCTGCTCAGCTGCGTCTAGCGGAGCGAGACGGGCCGGGCGCGACAGTTCGGGAGACACCCGGCCCACCGAGGACCATGGCAGCGCTTCCCGGGGCGGTCATGCTACGCCGCCCAACAGCTACGCCCACGGGTCGGCGAACGAGAGGGAGGAACGATGCCGCTCTACCTATCCAGGTTCCGCTGCACGTCCGAAACGTGGGCCAGGCTGATCGGCAATCCAGAAGACCGTCGGAAGGCCGCTCAGTCGTACATCCAGTCGGTCGGTGGGAAGCTCGATGGATTCTGGTACGCCTTCGGCACACACGCCTTGGAAGGCCCCCCGACAAACGTGTCCATGGCCGCGGTTGCGCTGGCGATTAGCGGGGGCGGTGCGCTTAGCTCATTCGAAACGACTGTCCTCCTGACCGTCGGCGCAACGATGGATGTCCTGCGCAAGGCCGAGCAAGTCCAGTACGAAGCGCCCGGCGCGCCGCAGCGCGCCTCGCCTAGTAGAGGCGAAACGGCCGTGTTGGGCCCGTCGGAGCGCTAGTACCGCCTAGTAAGAAGTCTCGTCGACCAGTTCAGCGAGCGTTGGCTCCTTCTCGACGGTGACGTTGGCCAACGCCCCAGAGGCAAGAAGTCGTTCACGAAACGTCTCGGCCGCCTCCACCGAGGGGAACTCCACGCTCACAAAAACCTCGTTTGGGTTGTCGACGCCACGAAAGACGCGATGCCTCGTGGCGGCTTCCTTGCGTCCGGCCGGATCTGAGTCGAACATCTGCTTCCACGTCTCGTAGTCCTTGGTGTCGAAAATGCCCAGGATGAACGCCATCAGGACCTCCCCGTTCGTTTGGCCGGTCGCGAATCGCCGACAGTTCTACCCTAATGCCGGCCGGGTTCTCCTTGCAAACGACAGCCCGTCGTCGACCTGCCATAGTCCTGTTATGGATGAGACGAGGACCTACAGCGTCTCGCTCGTCTCGAAGGACTCGTCCCACGCGGTCGACGTTTTCTACAAGTACCGAGGCGTGAAGCTCCCGGCGGAAGGCGAGGTCATCGACGTGGTGCGCTTCCTCCGCGGCCGCGTTATTCGCGCTCGCGTAACCCTCGTCGACGCCAACTCCGACCCGCAGATCGAAGCCACTCAGATCGACTAGCCCGTCCGGACGAAAGAACCTTCGCATTGTCCACGGCCGGGGACCGTACTAGGGTCGCTTCGGATCAACTTACCCAGCTGATCCCTTTCCAAGGCAGGAGGCGGTCGCCACTTTGCCGCCCTCCGGGGGTCGCCTCCTGCCGTCCCTCTAGGTGAAACGGCGTTTGACACGTGACGTCGCCATTCATCCCGTCGGCCCTCGACTCGCGCGGCGGCGGCCAGCCGTTCACAGCGTTCGCGAGCTCCTGCAGCCTGAGAGAAGAGCCGGGCGCGCGGGGGGAAGAAAGTGCCGCAGGCCCCCTCTGAATGGCTAGGGAAACCATCGGCGCCTGCGACAGGGGGCGCACACCCGGCACAACGAGCGTACTCCTTTCAGTCTGAACCGATTGTTACGACTCGCTGAGCCCGTTTCCGCGCGACCGTCGTTCACTCTGCAACTCGTCGCGCCTCGCGTCCACCACAAATGACGAGCGAGAGCGTGTGCCGGCCACTGCGGAGGCCATAAAAACCCTGTGGGGTGCGTAAATCCGTCTGGTCGCTCGACGACGCGTCGGAGGTGACTTCGCGACCGTACAGACGCAGCGCCGCCACCGCGAGGACGCGCCGAAACAACAGATAGCTCTTCTTCATCGAGCTGGGCAGCCGGCATGTGCATCTGGCCGGCCGCACCGCGAACCCGAGCGGCACCTGGACAGGCCAACAAGCCCGCCAGCTGGCCTGGTCACTCTCAGAACGGCTGACACCGATCCGCTTCCTGATCCACGATCACGACAGCAAGTTCAGCAGCGTCTTCGACGAGGCCTTCCGAAGCGAAGGCGTCGAGATTATCCGCACACGTTGCGGGCCCCGACGGCGAACGCGTTCGCCGAACGCTGGGTCGGCACCATCCGCCGGGACTGCCTCGACTGGGTCCTGATCGTCAGCCGGCGACAACTCGAGCAGGTCTGCGCGTCTATGTCGACCATTACAACAGCCATAGGCCGCATCGAGTTCTCGGCCTGACACCACCGGCACCAGAGCAGGGACTACGCCCTGTCAGCCCCGCTTCCCCCGAGCGCGTCCACAGACGCGATCGCCTTGGCGGACTCATCCACGAATACGCCCTAGCAGCGTGACGGATGGATTTACGCACCCCCCACATGATCTGGCACGCGCGGCGCCCTCTAACGGTGAAAACGAGTGAGGGCTCGGCAAGGCGAGCCCTCACTCGAATGCGTTGAGGTTGAGCTACGCGACCAGGACGCGGTCGCTGTGAGCGATGACCTCGCCGCTCGTGATCTT
>VAWZ01000005.1 GCA_005888365.1 Actinomycetota bacterium | reverse complement strand
CGATGATTCCAGCGATGAAGCGCATTTCGAAAGAGGAGATCCTGGACGAGCTACGCCGCACGGCGGCCGAGAACGTGGGGAAGCCGCTTGGGCGCGAGCGCTTCGAGCGCAGCCTACTGCTCGCCCGCAGCGAGCTCTCGTGCGCGCACCATCGCGGCCTGGATCGCGTTCAGGAACGCCGCCCGCACTCCGGCCATCTCGAGCTCGCGGATGGCGGCGATGGTCGTCCCGCCCGGGGACGTGACCATCTCGCGCAGCTGGACCGGGTGCATGCGCTCGTCGCGGAGCTGCTTCGCCGTGCCGAGCATCGTCTGCACGACGAGCTGGGTGGAGATCTCGCGCGAGAGGCCGAGGAGGATCCCGGCCTCGATCATCGCCTCGGCGAGGAGCGCGAAGTACGCGGGGCCCGAGCCCGAGACGGCGGTGATCGCGTCCATCGAGCTCTCGGAAACGCGAACGACGGCGCCGAGGTGCGCGAGCGCGTCCTCGGCGAGCGTCAGGTGCTCGTCGGACGCGTGCGAGCCCGCGCACAGCCCGGCGATCCCCTCGTGCACCGTCGACGGGGTGTTCGGCATCGCGCGCACGACGGGAACCCCCTCGTTGAGCCGGCTCTCGATCTGGGCCGTCGGGATGGCCGCGGCGATCGTCAGTACCGTCTGCTCCGGCGTGAGGAGCCCTCCGATGTCACCCAGCAGCGCATCGAGGTCCTGCGGCTTTACGGCGATGACGACGAGCGCCGCGCCTGAGACCGCCTCGGCGTTCGACAGCATCGCCTGCACACCGTGCCGCTCGCGGAGCTCCTCGACGCGCTCGGGCCGCCGCGTCGTCGCGAAGATCTCGTCCGGCGCTCGCCAGGCGGACGAGAGCAGGCCCGCGATGAGCGACTCGCCGATCCGGCCGGCGCCGAGGATCGCGATCTTCCGCGGGTCGACCATGAGCGGAGTCTAGGGAGACTCAGGCGGCCCGATACGCGGACGCGCGCGCGAGCCGGGCACGGTCGGGGTTCGCGCCCGGAATCAGGCCCCGTTTGAAGCCCGCAAGCAGGAAGACGCTTGCGAGCCCCTGCCATTCGCCGTACGCTGCGAGCAGCTCCGCCGTCTCGTGCTGCTCCGGCCACCTGCCCGTCAGCGCCGCCTGCAGCTTGACCAGCGCGAGGTCGCCGACGAGGCCATGGTCGTAGCGGCCGAGGCCGGCGAGCGCGATGACGCCGACGCTCCACGGGCCGATCCCTCGCTCGCGCCTGAGTCGCCAGACGGCGCCGTCTCCCGAGGTCCCTCGCAGGCGTTCGAGATCGATCGTGCGGACGAGCCGGGCGAGCGTCGCGGCTCGGCCCGGCGCGAGCCCGCACGCGCAGAGAGCCGCGGGCGAAAGCCTCGCGAGCGACTTGCTCGTCGGCGCCGGCGCTCCGCACCGGCGAATGACCGCTCGCTCGATCTCACGGGCGCGTCGCGACTGGATGAGCTGGCCGCAGACGGCACGCAGCGCCGAGTGCGCAACCGTCGCCGTCCGCCTCGTTCTCATGCCCCGCAGGGTGCGAACGGAGTGCCCGAGCAACGGGTCGCGGGGGAAGCGGCGATGGAACTCGCTCGTGTCGTCGTCCAATGCGAGCACGAAGCGCGCGTCCTCCACGGCTCGCTCGGACGACGCGCGCAGCAAGACCGCGCCGTCGGAAAGCTGACGGGCCGAGGCCCATTCGCCGCCGGGAAGATCGGCCTGCCACGAATCCGTCCAGGTCGTGAGCCGAAGCGAAAACGGGCCTTTCGCTCTGAGCCGCGCCTCGACCACGCGGGCAGCCTACTGGCCATGCCGGAACGGATACTTACGCGCGTGCGGTTCGTCGACGCTGTCTCTCTTCGTTCGCGGAAACGCAAGCTGCGCCTCCTTCTCGACGAGCTTCAGCCGACGCCGGAGACGACGGTGCTCGACGTCGGAGCCGACGAGCTCGGCTTCGGGGACGAGAGCGGGTGCGGGACCCTCAACTTCTTCGAGGAGCTCTACCCCTGGCCGGAGCGAATTACGGCCCTCGGTCTCCACGACGGCACGGGCTTCCGCCGTCGCTATCCCGGCATCCGCTACGTGCAAGGGGACGCCTGCGCGCTCCCGTTCGAGGACGGGGCGTTCGACGTCGTCTTCTCGAACGCGGTGATCGAGCACGTCGGAGGTCGCGAGCGGCAGCGGAGGTTCGTCGCCGAGGCGCTGCGCGTCGGCCGGCGCGTCGTCGTCACGACGCCGAACCGGTTCTTCCCCGTCGAGGTGCACACGCGCCTCCCGCTCGTCCACTGGCTCCCGGATCGCATCGCTCACCGTGCCTATCGAGCGCTCGGGAAGGATTTCGCGACAGACGTGAACCTTCTCTCCCGGCGCGCTCTGGCGTCGCTCTTCCCGGGACGCGTCCGCGTCGTCAGCCTCGGGCTGACCCTGGTAGCGATTGTCGACTAGCAGCTCCCGCTTCGGAATCGCCGCCTTCGTCGCGCTCGTCGTCGGGCTCGCGCTCCACAACGTCGTCATGGCGGAGCTCTGGGACGCCGGTGTTCGCGGGAGGACGCTCGACGTCGTCGCGGCCTGGAAGGAAGTCCTGCTCCTTCTCGCCTTCCTCCTCGTCGCGTGGAGGGTGAGGCGGCTGCCCTCGATCACGGCCGCGGACGTCTTCGCGGGTGCCTACGCGGCCAGCCTCCTCGCGTACGCGCTCCTCCCGCAAGGCTGGCTGGGCGGGAACGCGACGACGCACGGGATCCTGCTCGCCCTGCGCCACGACCTGCTGCCCGTCGGCGGCTACGCGTTCGGGCGGCTCCTCGGGCTCGCTTGGCGTGAGCCACGGCATGTCGGCATGCTCGTCGCGCTGACCGCGGCAGGTGTCGCCGTCGTCGGCCTCTTCGACGTCTTCTTCGTCTCGCTTCAGTCGTGGCGCGACTCTGGTGTCCCGGGGTGGTACCGGGAGCAGCTTTCGCTCGACTACAGGTGCCTTTCCTATCTTCCGGAGAACTGGGTCTACAACACGGGCGAGGAGTCGAACCCCATCCGGCGGCTCGTCTCGACCTTCCTCTCGCCGCTCGCGACTGCGTACGTCCTGACCGTCGCGCTCGTCTTCGTCGTCAGCCGGCTCTTCCGCTGGTGGGCGGTCGTGCTGAGCGCCCTGCTCTTCGTCGCACTGCTCTACACGCACACGCGCGCGGCGATCCTCGCTCTGGCGGGAGGGTTGCTCCTTCTGGCGCTCGTCCAGAGGCGGCTGCCGCCGTTGATCGTCGCGGGCCTCGCCGTCCTCGTCAGCGCGGGGTTCTTCGCCGTCTACTCGACGATCGGGCCTTCGACGAGCTATACCGCCGCCGAGCTCGTCTGCCTCCGGAAGAACGCGCAGGAGCATCCGGGAGCGAGCGCGGAGCCCTTTTCGACCTCGGACGCGTCCCTCTCGAGCCACTGGCGGAACCTGAGAGACGGGGTCACTACCGTCATGCATCACCCGCAGGGGTACGGCCTTGGAAACGCGGGCGTCGTCGCGATGCGCACCGGGGTCCAGATCCAGGCCGGAGAGTCCACCTATCCCGAGCTCGGCGTCGAGACGGGAATCGTCGGCGTCGCCGCCTTCCTGCTCTGGAACCTCGCCCTGCTCGTCGGGCTCTGGAAGCGGAAGGCGGCCTGGCTCGCGGCAGCGTTCGCGGCGGTGCTCCTTCTCGGGTTGCAGACCGACATCATCGGCGTGCACTGGATCGCCGTCGTCGTCTGGGCCGCCGCGGGCATGGCCATAACCGGGTCTGCGGCGAAGCCCGAGGCTGCGGCGGCGGAGTCGCCCGGCTAGCCTCGACGGCGAATTCGGCCGAGCACCTCGGAGTCTGCACCGTCCTTCGCGGCATCCGCGGCATCCGCGGCATCGCTCCTCGCCCTCGACTTGGTCCGCGCGAGCGCGGCGAGCGAGACCGCGCGGGACCGCACGCCCTCGAGCTCCGCGGTGTCGTCTGCGAGCGCGTCCTCGGACCAGTAGGGCTTGGCCGAGCGCAGCGGCGTGGAGACGCCGTAGTCGTCCCGTGCGAGATACGTGAGCTCGAGCCGGACGCTGTCGCGCTCGTAGCCCGTTCCACCGTCCTCGTCCGCTTCGGGTGCATGCCTCCAACCGTCGGCTTCGAGGAGAGCTGCGACGTGCGGAAGATCGTCGAGCCAGACCGCCAGGTCGACGTCGTCATGGGCACGGCTCACGTAGCCCGCATAGAAGTCGACGGCCCAGCCGCCGAAGAGCCAGTAGTCGACCGCTGCTTCCTCGAGCAGCATCGCGACGCGTGCGAGCGCGTCGAGTTGGAGTCGCGACCGCGAATCCGCGCCCACGCGCGTATTCCAGCACCAAACGCGTGTATAGGAGGCACTTGGCTGCTACCGTTCTGCCGTCATCCCAGAGCGAGTCCGGTTCGCGCACTGCGCTTTCCTTACCCGTTCGTGAGTTTTGGTGAGGGAGGTGTTTTTCCATGGCAACCGGAACCGTGAAGTGGTTCAACGACAGCAAGGGGTACGGCTTCATCACCCCTGACGAGGGAGCTAAGGATCTCTTCGTCCACCACAGCAACATCGCCGGCGAGGGCTACAAGAGCCTTGCGGAGGGCGCACGGGTCGAGTTCGAGCCGCGCGAGGGGGCCAAGGGCCCCGAGGCGACGAACGTCGTGACCGTCGCCGCCTGAGCGGCGACGTCGAGGCCGTGGCCGGCTCGACCGGCCACGGCAACCCAGCGAGCCAAAGGGGGCGGGTTGTCGGTCAAGGAAGAGAAGCTTGAGTTCGAGGCCGAGGTCCTCGAGGCCCTCCGCAGCCGCATGTTCCGCGTCCGGCTCGACAACGGGCACGAGGCGCTCGGGTACGTGGCCGGAAGGATGAAGCGGTACCGGATCAAGGTGTTCCCCGGCGATCGCGTACGGATCGAGCTCTCGTCGTACGACCTGAGCAAGGGCCGGATCGTCTATCGCCTGAGCTGACCGCCGCTCCGGTAGTAGGGACCTCTGAGGAGGAGGTTCCGGTGCGATCCATAAGCCCCACTTAATGCGTCTTCGTCGACCGCTGCTCCTTGCCGCCGTCTTCTCGGCGATCGCTTTCGCAGTCGTCCCGAACGCGCGTGCCACCCGCTTCGCCGATCAACCGTGTCCCGAGTCTGGTCCGGGTGCCGTCCGTATCTGCCCGGACGGGGTCGTAGGACAGAGCTACGCGATCAAGCTCGCCGGCGACGCGGGCTGCGGTCCTGCGCTCCCGTACCAGTACCGAGTGCTGAACGGCACGCTCCCGCCGGGAGTGTCTCTCTCACAGGACGGCGAGCTCAGCGGCGTTCCGACCAGCGCGGGCAACTGGGACTTCTGGGTCGAGCTGAGTGATCAAGACCCTCCATCGGCCTCGTGGTGCATACCCAAGAAGTCTCAACGGGAGTTCCTCATCCGTGTGGGGATCCCCGCTGCCACCATCGGTACCCCGTACTCGTTCAAGCTGGGCGCAGGTGTCGTCGGAGCTCAGGCTTGGTCGATCGTCTCCGGCGTCCTTCCCCGCGGACTAACGCTCGATCCGGTCGCAGGGATCATCGCCGGGACACCAGAAGCTGCGGGGTCCTTCGCCCTCACGTTCTCGGTGCTCGAGAACGGCGGCAAGAGTGCCACGCTCGACTTCACGCTGACTGTCTATCCAGAGCTTGTGTTCGCGACGGCGCGTCTCGAGCCGGCGCGCATCGGACAACGGTTCCGCTCGAGAGTGAGAACCATCGGCGCTGTGGGCGCCGTGAGGTTCAGAGTTCTTTCCGGCCACTTCCCGATCGGCGTCCGTCTTGATGGAAACGCGGGAGTGATCCGGGGACAACCGCGAAAGCGTGGCGTGTTCCGCTTCACCATTCAGGCGCAGGACTCCCTCGGACGTCTCGTCCAGCGGCCCTTCAAGCTCGCCGTTCGGTGAGCCAGCAGGACTACCCGTAACTCCTCTCCTGTCGTCAGCCAAGGGACCCAACATGAGTCGAAGTAGTCTCTTCTCGTGGAGGTTTCTCCGATCGACTCGAGAGTCGAAATCGGGCACGTTCATCTGAAGGTCGCGGACATCGAGCGGGCGCTCGACTTCTACTGCCGCGTGCTCGGGTTCGAGCTCCAACAGAGGATGGGTGACTCGGCCGCCTTCGTCTCGGCCGGCGGCTACCACCACCATCTGGGCTTCAACACCTGGCAGTCGAAGGGCGGCTCGCCGCCGCCGCCCGGGCACACGGGGCTCTTCCACGTCGCCATCCGCTACCCCGACCGGAGGTCGCTCGCAGACGCACTTCGGCGCCTGGTCGCTGCCGGGGTTCCGCTCGATGGTGCCTCGGACCACGGCGTGAGCGAAGCGCTCTACCTCCGCGATCCGGACGGGAACGGCGTCGAGCTCTACCGGGATCGTCCTGTGGAGGATTGGCCTCGTCCCGCAGACGACGGTGGCGTCGCGATGTACTCGATCCCGCTCGACCTGCAGTCGCTTCTGGCCGAGGCCGAGTAGGCCCCTCGCCGCCTCCACGTCAGCTATACCTGGGACATGGCCAGTGCCGAAGCGGGAAAGGCCAAGCAGGTCGAGCATCTCGACCAGGTCGTGATTCGCTTCGCCGGCGACTCCGGCGACGGCATGCAGCTCACCGGAGACCGTTTCACGAGCGAGACCGCCGTGTTCGGCAACGACCTCGCGACGCTTCCCGACTTCCCGGCCGAGATCCGCGCGCCCGCCGGCTCGCTTCCCGGCGTATCCGGCTTCCAGCTCCACTTCGCCGACCACGACATCCTGACCCCCGGCGACCAGCCGAACGTCCTCGTGGCGATGAACCCGGCGGCGCTCAAGGTGAATCTCGCCGACCTCCTGAAGGGCGGGACGATCATCGTGAACACCGACGCCTTCAACGAGCGGAACCTGCAGAAGGCGGGCTACGCGTCGAATCCGCTCGAGGACGGCGCCCTCGCCGACTTCCACGTGCACGAGGTGTCGCTCTCCTCGATGACGGTGGAAGCTCTGAAGGAGGTCGAGGGGATCACGTCCCGCGAGGCGGAGCGGTCGAAGAACTTCTTCGCGCTCGGGCTCATGTCCTGGCTCTACAACCGGCCGATCGAGGGGACGCTCGGCTTCATCGAGACGAAGTTCGCACGTCGCCCGGAGATCGCGGAGGCGAACGGTCGTGCCTTCCGGGCCGGCTGGAACTACGGAGAGACGTCCGAGGACTTCGCCGTCTCGTACGAGGTCGCTCCCGCGAAGCTGCGGCCCGGCACGTATCGGCAGGTGTCGGGGAACACGGCGCTCTCTTATGGGCTGATCGCGGCGAGCAAGCTGTCCGGCCTTCCGCTCTTCCTCGGCGCGTATCCGATCACCCCTGCCTCGGGCGTCCTCGAGGAGCTCGCGCACCTCAAGCACTTCGGCGTCCGGACCTTCCAGGCCGAGGACGAGATCGCCGCCAGCGGCGCCGCCCTCGGTGCGGCCTTCGGTGGTGCGCTCGGCGTGTCTACGTCGGCCGGGCCGGGAGTGGTCCTCAAGTCGGAGACCGTTGGGCTGGCGGTCACACTCGAGCTCCCGCTGCTCATCGTCGACATCCAGCGCGCAGGCCCCTCGACCGGGATGCCGACGAAGCCGGAGCAGGCCGATCTGCTCATGGTCCTGTTCGGGCGGAACTCGGAGTCACCCGTTCCGGTCGTGGCGGCGTCGACCCCGGCGGGCTGCTTCCAGGCGGCGATCGAGGCGGCGCGGATCGCGATCAAGTACCGCACGCCCGTCTTCCTCCTCTCCGACGCCTACCTCGCGAACGGCTCGGAGCCCTGGCTCATCCCGGACGTCGCCGACCTGCCCGACATCTCGACCACGTTCGCGACGGAGCCGAACGACGACGGCGGCTTCCTTCCTTACCGGCGCGATCCGGAGACGCTCGCGCGGCCGTGGGCAATCCCCGGGACCCCCAGGCTCGAGCACCGGATCGGCGGTCTGGAGAAGGAGGACGAGACGGGCAACGTGTCCTACGACCCGGAAAACCATGACCTGATGGTGCGGCTCCGGGCCGCGAAGGTCGCCGGCATCGCCGCCGACATCCCCGAGCTTGCGGTCGACGACCCCGGTGGTGCCGACACGCTCGTCCTCGGCTGGGGGTCGACGTACGGAGCCATCGGCGCGGCTGTGCGCCGGGTCCGCGCGAGCGGCCGCCGGGTCGCACAGGCACACCTCCAGTACCTGAACCCGTTCCCACGGAACACGGGGGAGGTCGTCGGGAGCTACGAGAAGGTGCTCGTGCCCGAGATCAACCTCGGGCAGCTGCGGATGCTGCTGCGCGCCGAGTACCTCGTCGACGCCGCCGGGTACAACAAGGTCCGCGGACGGCCGTTCCGCGCGGCCGAGCTCGCGGACGCGATCAGCGCGCTGGTGGACGAATGAGCGGAGGCAACGGCACGTCGGCGCTGACTGCCAAAGATTTCAAGTCGGATCAGGAAGTCCGCTGGTGTCCCGGGTGCGGGGACTACGCGATCCTGAATGTCATCCAAGGGTTCATGCCCGAGCTCGGCCTCGAGCGCGAGCGGATCGTCTTCGTCTCCGGAATCGGCTGCGCCGCCCGCTTCCCCTACTACCTGCAGACGTACGGGATGCATTCCATCCACGGGCGCGCGCCCGCGATCGCGACCGGGCTCGCCGTGACGCGACCCGACCTCTCCGTCTGGGTCGTGACGGGCGACGGCGACGCGCTGTCGATCGGCGGCAACCACCTGATCCACGCGCTCCGCCGGAACGTGAACCTCAAGATCCTGCTCTTCAACAACCGGATCTACGGGTTGACCAAGGGTCAGTACTCGCCGACTTCGCAGCTCGGAATGGTCACGAAGTCCACGCCGATGGGCTCGCTCGACTACCCGTTCAACCCGCTTTCGATCGCGATCGGCGCCGAGGCGACCTTCGTTGCGCGCGCAATCGACACCGACAAGAAGGGCCTGACGGAAGTGCTCGAGGCGGCGGCGCGCCATCGCGGATCGGCGTTCGTCGAGATCCTCCAGAACTGCAACATCTACAACGACGGGGCTTTCGACTACGTGCGGGAGGAGAAGCAGAACCGCATCCACCTCCGGACCGGCGAGCGGATCCGCTTCGGCGCCGAAGAAGAGAAGGGGGTCGTGCAGTACGCGGACGGGTCGCTCCGTGTCGTCGACGTCGAGGAAGCCGGAGAAAACTCGCTCCTCGTACACGACGCGACGCAGGTGCAGGCGAGCCTCGCGTTCGCGCTCTCTCGGATCACCTTCGAGACCGACAGCGCCGTCCCGCTCGGAGTCTTCCGCAGCATCGAGCGGCCCGTCTACGACGACCTCATGGGTCAGCAGCTGGACGCTGCCCGCGAGCAGTCCCGAGGGGGCGACCTCGCCGCGCTGTTCCACTCGGGCGACACCTGGAAGGTCAGCTAGCCCCGCCCAGGCTCTGAATCCCGCGAATGGAGCGCTAGCGCGGGATCGGCACGTGATCTCGTGCCAGGCTCTCGATGAGATCCGCCGCACGCTCGGTTCCGGGCGACGCCTGCGCGCCGGCGGCGATCGAGGCCATTCGCTCTGCGAGCCCGCGATCGGCGAGCAAGTGGTCGATCGCAGTCTGTAGCTCGTCCTCCTCGAACGAATACGTGGCGAGCCGGACACCGAAGCCCGTCTCGGCGACGCGCTGCGCGTTGTCGTACTGATCCCAGAAGAGCGGCAGCGCGACCATCGGCTTGCCTTCGTGAAAGCACTCGGTCGTCGTGTTGTTCCCGGCGTGCGTGAGGACGACGTCGACGAGCGGGAGGAGCGCCGGTTGCGGGAGGAACTCCTGGCCCCACATGTTCTCGGCGAGCTCGAACTCCGTGTGTTGCGGCCCTTTCGAGACGACGACACGGTGGCGGGTATGCGAGAGCGCGTCGACGAGCCGCTTCATGAGATCTACGTCCGCGGAGCCGAGGCTCCCGAGGGACAGGTAAACGAGAGCGCCGTTTCCCTCGGCGACGTGCTCGGGGAGCACGACCTCGGTCTGGGAGCGGCGCACGCATGTCTCCAGTCGGTGCCACGTCGGCCCGAGCGGCCTCGAACGCGGGTAGTCGAGCGCGGCCGGGAAGACGTAGAGATCGAGCCACTCCGACTCGTGGATGAACTCGGAGCCCCGAAGGGGTGGTGCACCTCGTTCCGAGCAGAATTGGGAGAACTCCGCGTGCAGCTCGGAGATCGTCCGCTTGTACTGCTCCCGGAAGTCGGCCCAGCCGAGCGGATCCGCGGTGGGGTAGCCAGAGAAGACGGGCGGCAGGGCTTCGTCCTTCAGCTCGAGCGGGTTGCAGGACACGATTCGTACCCAGGGACGGCCGGCGTCCAGGATCGCGGGGAAGGCGACGACGTTGTCCTCGACGATCACGTCCGGCTCGAGCTCGTCGAAGATCTCGCGCAGCCGGTCGTCGACGTAGCGCGAGCCGTCGCAGAGGGCACGCCAGGTCGGCTCGATGAACTCCGCAAGCTGATCGATCGTCGGCTTGCGGAAGACCGGCGCCGTCTCCCGGATGAAGTCCTTCCAGAACTGGCCGGGCTCCTCCTCGACCTCGGGAGCCGGCCCGAGGCGCATCAGTCGCTCCTCGAAGCCATGTGCCTCGAGGTTGCCCGCGAACGACTCCTCGACGACGAACAGCACGCGGTGGCCACGTTCGCGGAGCACCTCGCCGATCCCGACGCAGTTGTTGGTCGGGCCGAACGCACCCTCGGGGAAGAAGACGATCGTCGCCGGCACGCGTGCCTACCCTCTCATGCGTCGGCCAACGAGCCTCCCGATTGGTGTCAGACACCGTCGCAACGGCACTCGACCCTTCCGACGTGGCCCTTGTCGGTCTGGCTTGCAGCGTGCGACTGAGTGCCGTGGATGGATTGTTGCGAATCGCCCGCGAAGTGCTGGTGTCTGACACTGGTGGACATGCGTTGGGCATCGAGCCCCCGATTGCATTCCACTGGACCGCGCAGTAGTGTCGCTTCAGTTTTCTTTGACGAGCTTGCAGAGCACTTCAGTGGAGGCTGCCGGTGTCGACGTGGGCGAGCGCCTCCGAGCCATCCGCTCGCTGCGACGGGTGACGCTGCGGACCGTCGCCGAGCGGGCGGAGCTCTCGGAGAGCTTCCTGAGCCAGATCGAGCGCGGCCGCGCCAACGCGAGCGTCGCGTCGCTCAAGCGGATCGCGGCCGCGCTCGGAGTGAACGTGGCCGATCTCTTCGAGCCGGACGGGCGGCGGAGCGAGCCACGCGTGCTCCGGCGGGAGGGCCGCCCGACGTTGAAGTTCGGAACGCTCGGACAGAAGTTCATGCTCACGCCGAGGCCGCTCGAGCACCTTCAGGTCATCGTGGGTGAGTTCGAGCGAGGCGGCTCTACCGGCGACGAGCCGTACACGCACGGCGACTCCGAGGAGCTGCTCGTGGTGCTCGACGGAATCGTGCACCTGCAGCTCGGTACCGAGATCTTCGAGCTGCGCAGCGGCGACTCGATCGACTACCGAAGCTCGACACCACACCGGCTGGTGAACGCCGGCGAGGAGACCGCGGAGGTGATCTGGATCATCAGCCCACCGAGCTACTAGCGGAGACGGGATCGACGAACGAAGGGAGATGGAGATGACTCACGGCGAGGGTTCGATCGAACGGCGGCTGAGCCGCCAGGACCTCCTCAAGCTCGCCGCGGCCGCGGGTGGGGCAGGGCTCCTCGCGGGACGAGTCCCCGCGGCGGGCGCCGCACTCGATTGGTTGACTGCCGAGAGCGGGTAGCTGCAGGTGCTCGACTGGGCCGGGTACGAGAACGACGGCGGCCAGCCGATGTTCGCGCAATACGTAAAGCGCTACCCGCACAACAAGCCGAAGTTCAGCTACATGACGAGCGAGGCGGACGCGCTCGGGAAGATGCAGAGTCACACCGTCAGCCCCGACCTTTTTCGCCCCTACATCGGCTGGGTCAAGTATTTCGCCGCGAGCGGCCTCGTCCAGCCCTGGGACCCGAAACTGATCGCGAACTTCAAGCACCTGAACCCGTTCATGGTGAAGGCCGGCCAGTACCAGGGAAAGCAGTTCGGGATCCCCAACGACTGGGGCTTCGACGCGATTCTCTATCGCGCAGACAAGGTCAGGCCGAAGGCGCGCTCGTGGGGCCTGCTCTTCGACGAGCGCTACAAGGGCAGGATCGCCTGGTTCGACGACATCGAAATGCTCGAGATCGCCGGCTTGTATCTCGGCTTCAAGAACACCTGGAACCAGACGGACGACCAGCTCAAGCAGTCGCAGAAGCTGCTCATCTCCAAGAAGCACCTCGTCCGCAAGAACTGGTCGTCCGAGACAGACTTGTGGCAGCTCTTCGGGTCCGGCGAGGTCTGGATCGCCTATGCCTGGCCGAACGACTGGGTGCAGATGAAGAAGAAGTTCGGCCAGAAGGTCGTCTACATGCGACCGAAGGAGAAGCCGATCGCCTGGGTCGGGAACTTCATGCTCCTCAAGGGGACGCCGCGCTACCACCTCGCTCACGCCTACGTCGACGCGTGGAGCTCCGCCAAGTCGGCGAAGTGGCTCGAGGACAACTACGGCTACGGGCACGCGAACACGCTCGCGCGACCCGCCTCGAGCGACCTGCTCCGTGCGCTGCAGCTGAACGACCCCCGGGCCGTGACGGAGCCGAACGCACATCTGGACCGCGACATACCCCGGCGAGCGGTCTACGCGCACCTGTGGGAGCAGGTGAAGGCCTCCTAAGCCGCGGAAAATGCGACTCGCTTACGCGGCACACGTTCCGCGGAGAGCGGCTGGGTCCGTGAACGACAACACGGTTTCCTAATGGCTGTCGACGCAAAGGCGGCCACAGTTCGCAGCCGGCGAAAGCGGCGCCGGCTCGACCTGACGACCCCGGGCCTGCTCGGTCTGCCGCTCGCGTGGCTTGCGGTGTTCTTCGTCGCCCCGATCGCGATCGTCGCGGCCTACAGCGTGGATGCGCTGTCTCTCTACCCAGGAGCGCATCCGCTCACGCTCCAGGCCTGGCACGACTTCCTGCACAGCGCCGTCTACTTCCGGCTCTTCTGGAAGTCGGTGCAGATGTCGCTGATCGTCTCGGCGATCATCGTCGTCCTCGCATACCCGCTGGCGTACTACCTGGCGCTGTCCGGGACGAAGCGGAAGTACGTGCTTCTCCTGCTCCTGATCGCACCTTTCCTCACGAGCTACCTCTTGCGTGTCCTCGCCTGGAAGGTCATCCTCGGCAACGAGGGCGTCCTCAACACCTTCCTGTTCTGGACGGGGCTGCGCTCGCCTGATCACCCCATATCGCAGCTCCTCTACAGCAGGTTCGCCGTCATGCTCGTGCTCGGCTACATCTGGCTCCCGTTCGTTGCGCTGCCGATCTTCGTCACGCTGGAGAGCCTCGACCGCAGCTTGCTGGAAGCGGCCAGCGACCTCGGTGCCAGCCGTCTGACCGCCTTCAGGAAGGTGACGCTGCCCCTCTCGATGCCGGGAGTGCTGGCCGCCTTTCTGTTCGTCTTCATCCCGACCCTGGGCGAGTTCGTCACACCCTCGCTCGTCGGCGGCGCAAACGGCTACATGTACGGGAACCAGATCGTCGACCTCTTCCAGACGGGCTTTCCCGACTGGCAGACGGGATCGGTCCTCGCGATCTTCCTCCTGGGCGTCGTCGTGGTCTTGACCGTGGTCTTCTCGAGGTTCCTCCAGCCACGGCAAGTGGCGGCCGGCTGATGGACGTCGCGCTCTCGAAGAACGGCGCGCGGGTGCTCAAGGTGTTCTTCGCCCTCGTCGTCGTCTTCCTGTACGCCCCCATCGTCATCCTGCTGATCTTCTCGTTCAACAACTCCGACGTGCCCGCGTTTCCGCTCTCCGGTCTCACGCTCCACTGGTACCACCAGTTCCTCACCAATCCCGATCTCAGAGGCGCGCTCGAGACGAGCGCGATCATCGCCGCGCTCTCGAGTGCCGGCGCAGTCGTGCTCGGCATCCTCGCGTCGATCGCGCTCGTGCGCCGGCGCTTCCGGGCCAAGGGACCCGTGTCTGCGCTGTTGTTGAGCCCCCTCGTGATCCCGTACGTCGTCTTCGGGATCTCCCTGCTCCTTCTCTTCCACACCGTCGGGATCCCACGCTCCGTCCTGACGGTCGTGATCGGGCACGTCGTGATCAGCCTCCCGTACACGATCCTCGTGATCATGCCGCGACTGCAGCAGATCGACGTCTCGCTCGAAGAGGCCGCGTTCGACCTCGGCGCCGGCCGAATCCGAACGTTCCGGTCGATTACCCTGCCGCTCATCCTTCCGGCCGTCATCTCCGCGTACCTGATCGCGTTCACGACGTCGTTCGACGAGTACGCGGTCGCCTCGTTCGTCGTCGGGTCGAGGGTGACGTTTCCGATCTACCTCTACTCGGCGCTTCGGTTCCCAAACCAGTTGCCGCAGGTGATCGCCGTCGCCGTGGTCGTCATCACCGTCTCGCTACTGGTCGTCCTTGCCGCCGAGATCGGCCGGCGAATCGCCGAGCGGCGCCTGGGAGCCGAGGGCTAGACGGCGAAGGCAGTGGACGGCGGAGCCTCAAGCGACGGCGACGTCCTGCTTCGGACGTCCCGCTCGTGAGCGGGCGACGGCCGCCACGGTCATCGTGACGATGGTGGTGGCGCCGGCGACTCCGAAGGCGAGCGGCGTGCCTCCGAGATCGGCAAGCCAGCCCGCGAGCAGGCCGCCGAGCGGCGCGAGGCCGACGAAGGCGAAGAGGTAGAGGCCGATCAGCCGTCCTCGCAGGTGGTCCGGCGCTCCCAGCTGGACGAGCGCGTTCGCATTCGCAGTGAAGAGGGTGAAGCAGACGCCGACCGCGACGAGGAGCGCACCGGCCAGCACTGCGCTGTGGATCGGCGCAAGGGCGAGGGCAAGGGCGCCGAACCCACCTGCGCCGGCGGCCATCTGGCGCCAGCTCGCGCCGTGGGACGTGGCGGTGACGAGGGCGCCGGCGAGCGCGCCGAGGCCGAACGCAGCCGAGAGGAGGCCGAATCCCCTCGGGCCGACGTGCACCGTGCTCGACGCGAGCAACGGTACGAGCACGTTGAAGTTGAAGCCCACGGTGCTGACCAGGGCGACGAGGAGGAGCACGATCCGAAGCTGCTTGTCGTGCAGAGCAAAGCTAAGCGCCTCCAACGTCCCGCGCATGACGCCTGTGGACGCCCGCTCGACGCGATGGAGTGCGTCCACGTCCATGCTCGCGAGAGCTGCGAGCACCGCCAGGAAGCTGAGCGCATTGAGCGCAAAGCACACCCCGGTCCCTGTCGTCGCGATGACGACGCCCGCGATCGCGGGGCCGACGATGCGCGATGCGTTGAGAATTCCCGAGTTGAGCGCGACTGCGTTCGGCAGCTCGCGGGGGCCGACCAGCTGGAAGGTCAACGCCTGACGCCCGGGGGCGTCGAACGCGAAGGCGACGCCTCCGAGGGCGGCGAGGGCGAACACCATGGGAAGCGACGCCGTCCCGGTGAAAGTGACGATCGCGAGGACCGCCGAGACGGTCATTGCAGCGGCCTGCGTCGTCATCACGAGCCGGCGGGTGTCGAATCGATCGACGATGACCCCGGCGAACAGGCCGAGGACGGTGAACGGCAGGAAACGGCAGAAGGCGAGAATGCCGATCGCGAGCGGGGAGCCGGAGAGCTGGATCACGAGCCACGCGAGTGCGATGTTCTGCATCCACGATCCGGCAAGCGAGACCAGCTGCCCCGCGAAGAAGAGTCTGTAGTTGCGGTGGCGACGCAGACTCCGAAAGGTTCGCGTCTGAACTGCGAGCGCCAGGCTCGTCAAACTTCGTCTCCGAGGAGTCGATGGAGCGCCGGAAGTGCCGTCTCGATCGCCTCGAGCTCGTCCGGTGTCAGTGATCCCATCCGCTCTGCGAGCCAGGTCGTACGTCGAGCCCGCACTCGACGAAGCAGCTGCGAGCCGCTCTCCGTCAAACGCAAGCCGACCCGGCGCCGGTCCTTGCCAGAGCGGATGCGCTCGACGAGGCCCGCTGCCTCGAGCCGATCGACGTGACCAGAGAGTGCGGGCGGCGAGATGTCCTCCTCTGCTGCGAGCTCCGCGAGCGATAGCCCCGGGCTGCGCCGAATCAACCAGAGGAGCGTCGCCTGCCGTGCGGTGATGCCGACCTGCTCGGTCTCCTTGCGGAGCCCCCGGGCCAATCGAAGGACGACCGGTCGAAGATCGGCGGCGACCAGTTCCGGGCTAAGCGTAACGTCGTTAACCATTAACCTGGCTAACGATAGCTGAAAGAAGCGCTTGCGGCGGAGCTACTTGGGCAGCGGCTCGAGCTTGTAGCCGACCCCGTAGCGGGTGTGGATGAACGCGTGGCGCGGAGCGCGCCGGTCGATCTTCTCCCGGAGCTTCCGCACGAAGACGTCCACCGTCCTGTCGCGATGGGTCGCGCGCCGGCCCCAGACGCGCTGCAGGAGCTCGTCCCTCGTGAGCACCCGGCCCTGCTCGCGGGCAAGGGTGTAGATCAGACGGAACTCCGTCGGCGTCAGCTCGGCGCTCGCTCCGTCGACGTAGGCCTGGACGTTGTCCGGGTCGAGCCGGAGCTCCTCGATCTCGATCGCGTCACCCCGGCGCGGCTCGGCCTGGCTCACCCCGCGCCGGGCGGCTGCCCGGACGCGCGCGGCGAGCTCCTTGAGCGAGAACGGCTTGACCAGATAGTCGTCGGCGCCGATCTCGAGCGCGTGAACGCGATCGTGCTCGGTACCGCGCGCCGACACCACGACGATCGGTGTGCCGATGCCCTCCGAACGCGCCTGCTCGATGACTCGCCAGCCGTCGATTCCCGGGAGCATGAGGTCGAGGACGCAGACGTCGGGCCGCTCGTAGCGAAGGCGCGCGAGCCCCGTCTCGCCGTTCGCGACGCCGACGGCGTCGAAACCTGCTGTCTCGAGATGGCGGGCCATGCCACGAGCGATGACGTCGTCGTCCTCGATGATCAAGACTTTGGCCATTCGGTAACAGACTATGGCGACCTCGTGGGCCGCACGGGGCCGCGCAACGGTTAGCAGCCGGTAACCGGGTGGTGAAGCGAGGAGCCAAGCGTGTCGCTTGGCTCCTCGCGCACCTGGGTTCCGGCTCGGCGCTAGCCGTCCGCCTCGGTGTCCGCGTCGGCGTCCTCGCCCGCCTGCTGATCCGGCGTCGGCGAGATCTCGACGAACACCTTCTCGCAGCCGCGGATCGTCGTCGTCGGGCGCTCCGAGTGCAGGACGAAGGCGGTGTCGTTGCCAGGCCCGCAGCTGAGGAGATCGGGCTGGCCGTCCGGAGCGAGCGCGTGCAGCACGTCGTCGCCCATACCTCCGTACAGCCGGTCCGCTCCCCAGCCTCCGTACAGCGTGTCGTTCCCGCCGCCGCCGCTCACGGAGTCGTCACCGCGGTTACCGGCGAGCCAATCATTGCCGTCGCCGCCGGCGAGAGCATCGTCGTCGGAGCCGCCATAGATGCGGTCGTTCCCGTTTCCGCCAGACGCCAGGTCGTTGCCGTGGCCGGCGTAGACGAGGTCGCTCCCGTCTCCGGCCCGCACCATGTCGTCCCCGGCTCCCGCGCGCACGACGTCCGCGCCGCCGCGGGCGTAGACCTGGTCGTTGCCCGCGAAGGCGTGAATATCGTCCGCGTTCGGCGTGCCGTGCAGCACGTCATCGCCGGGCGTGCCGAGGATCACGGCGGCCGACGCGGCGGCGGCGAACGCGAGGGCGGCTGCAGCGGAGGCGACCACCGCAAGTGTCTTGAGCCTCATCCGTCACTCCCTTCCGTCGAGGTGCACAGGGGGATTGACGAACATGTGAGTTTGCGCGTCGTGAGCGGCGCGAAAGCGTTGCGCAAACCTTGTGTTAGAACGCCGTGAGGCATGGACGTCGACGCGGCACGCGGGCGAGCGCTCGTCGAGGAGAGCCGCGAGGCCGTTGTCGTCCTCGATGCGTTCGACCGGGTCGTGCTGGCGAGCAGGCGGGCTCGCCAGTCGGTCGAGGACCTCCAGGAGGGTGAGCCGTTGCCGCCGGATCTTCTGACCGGCGAGCGCGGCGTCATCCCGCTCGTTGTCCCGTACGAGGCCGACGGCCATCGCGAACGCCTCGTGTACCTGTCCCGTCAGGGCGACCTGGCGGCGTACGAGGAGTTGCGCTCGGGATTCACCGCGGCCGTCTCGCACGAGCTGCGCACGCCGCTCGCCCGGCTGCTCACGCTGCTCGAGACGGCGACGCTACCGGGGGAGGACGTCGTGGAGCTCGTCGAGCGGGCGGCCGCGGAGGTCGACCTGATCACCGAGCTCATCGACGAGGTGCTCTTCCTGAGCGAGCTCGAATCCGGAGCCCGCGTCGTGGCGCTCGGCGCCGAGCCGGTTCGGCCGGTGCTAGAGGACACGCTCGAGGAGCTCCAGGAGCGTGCGGTCCGGGCCGGGGTCGAGCTTCGGCTCGAGTGCGACCCTGCTGTCGAGCTGACGATCCGCCCTCGGATGCTGCGCGTGGTCGCGCAAAACCTGGCGGAGAATGCGATTCGCTACGCGGGGCCCGGTTCGACGTTCACGCTGACCGTCGAGACCGATCCCGACGGCTCGGTACTTCTCAGCGCCAGCGACGACGGCATCGGGGTCGATCAGGCGGAGCTCGGCCGCTTGTTCGAGCGCTTCTTCCGGGCGGACCGAGCGAGGGCGTCGCGCGGCACCGGGCTCGGACTCGCGATCGTCAAGCACGTGGTCACGCAGGCCGGGGGCACGCTGGAGGCCGCGGGCGGCCGTGGGCGCGGTCTCGAGATCCGCTGCCGATTTCCGCCCCGCTAGCCTTTGACCGGACTCGCCGGAACGTCACCGGGCGGTCCCGAGCATGCGGATCTCTTTCCAAGAGGAGCTGGAATCCCTCGAACGAGCCATCGACGAGCTGGCCGAGCTCGTCCTGCGCTCGCTCCGCGCCGCGGTCGAGGCGCTCGTAACCCGCGATGTCGAGCTCGCCGACGAGGTCATCGCGTTCGACGACGACGTCGACGACGTCTACCTGCGAACGGCGCAGGCGGTCGAGCTCCTCCTCGCTCGGCAGACGCCGGTGGCGAGCGACCTGCGCCTCGTGCTCGCGATCTTGCACTCGAACCTCCACCTCGAGCGCATGGGGGATCTCTGCACGACGACGGCGAAGCTCACCAAGCTCTCCGCCGAGCTTCCTGCCGACGACGTCCTGCTCGCGGGCTTTCGCGAGATGGGCGAGCGGGCGCAGGAGATGATTCGCGTCGCCGTCGATGCGTTGCACAAGCGGGACGGCGAGCTCGCGGAGTCGCTCCTCGCGCTCGACGAGCTCATCGACCGCTCGAATCGCCGCGTCGTCCTGCGCATGGTCGAGCTCGGCTCGGAGAACCTCGAGTGGAGCCTGCGCATGATCGTCGCCTCGCGCTGTCTCGAGCGGATCGGCGACCATGCGGTTGACATCGGTGAGCAGGCTGCCTTCCTCGCGACGGGCGAGTTCCGCGAGTTCACCGACGCCTCGCACGATGTCGTCGGCGAAAGCTAAGCGCATACGCGTGCTGCGAAATCGCAAGCACCGCGGCCGCTCCGCGGCCACGCTTTAGGGTCTTCGCGCGAGCGGAATCCGCGTGAGCGGATTCCGATCTTGCGCACATCGTTTACCGGATCTCCGCCACATCTTCACCGGTCCGGGTCACGATCGGCTTGCCGGGGCGGGGACACTGGCGATGTGAGCGGAGCGTCCGGGCGAGCCGAACGCCGGCGATGACCATTGTGGAAGAAGGCACCGCTACTCCCGGCATCGATAGCCGGAGGATCGGGGAGCTTGCGGTCTCCGCAGCCGGTGACGTCCGCTCCCGAGAGGCCGTCTTCCGGGTCGAGGACCTGTCGGTGACGTACAGCGGCGCGCTCGCGCTCAGCGGCGTCACCCTCAACGTCCACAAGAACGCGGTGACCGCGTTCATCGGCCCCTCGGGATGCGGGAAGAGCACGTTCATCCGCTGCCTCAACCGGATGAACGACGTGATCCCCGGGGCTCGCGTCGGCGGAAGGATCCTCTACCACGAGCGCGATCTCTACGGTCGCGACGTCGATCCGGTCGAGGTTCGCCGTCGGATCGGAATGGTCTTCCAGAAGCCGAATCCGTTCCCGAAGTCGATCTACGACAACATCGCGTTCGGCCCGCGCATGCTGGGGATGAAGAAGGACCTCGACCAGCGGGTCGAGCGGGTGCTCCGCAACGCGGCGCTCTGGGACGAGGTGAAGGACCGGCTCAAGGAGAACGCACTCGGCCTTTCCGGCGGCCAGCAGCAGCGGCTCTGCATCGCTCGGGCCATCGCGGTGGAGCCGGACGTGATCCTCATGGACGAGCCGGCCTCGGCGCTCGATCCGATCTCGACCACGCGCATCGAGGACCTCATCCACGAGCTGAAGCGCCAGTACACGATCGCGATCGTCACCCACAACATGCAGCAAGCTGCACGAGTCGCCGACATGACCGCTTTCTTCAGCGTCGAGGTGCGCGAGGACGGCACGGGTCGCCACGGGATCCTCGTCGAGTACGACGCGACCACTCGGATCTTCACGAACCCGTCCGACAAGCGGACCGAGGACTACGTCACAGGTCGCTTCGGCTGATGGCCCGAGTCGAGTACCAGCAGAGCCTGAACGCCCTCGAGGCCGATCTGCAGGAGCTCGGTGCCGTCGTCCTGCGCGCGCTACGCGGCGTGCTCAATGCGCTCGACTCGCAGGACGTCGAGCTCAGCGACGAGGTCATCGCCTTCGACGACGAGATCGATCTTCGCTACCACCAGATCGAGCGGTCGGTCGCGGAGCTTCTCGCCCAGCAGGGGCCGGTGGCCTCGGATCTCAGGCTCGTCCTCGCGATCCTGCACGACTCGATCCACCTCGAACGCATTGGCGACCAGAGCGTGACGATCGCGAAGCTGACGAAGCTCGCCTCGGATCTCGAGCCGGGAAGGGAGCTCGTCGAGGGGCTCTCCGAGATGGGTGACCGCGCGGAGGAGATGGTGCGCGTCGCGCTCGACTCGTTCGCCCGCCGCGACGTCGAGCGGGCGCACTCTCTGTCCGAGCTCGACGAGCTGATCGACCGGACGAACCGACGCGTGGCCGAGAAGGTCCTCGCCATGGCCGCCACGCCGGGAACGCAGGAGTGGGGGCTGCGGATGATCGTCGTCTCGCGCTGCATCGAGCGCATCGGCGACAACGCAGTCGACATCGGCGAGCAGACGGCGTTTCTCGTCACCGGCGAGTTCCGGGAGTTCACCGACGCCTCGCACTGACCTTCACCGATGCGTCACCAGGTTTTCACAGACGCGAAGCACACCGCATCGGCCGTCACCAGAGACTCTCCGCAGCCTTCGTCAGGAGGACCATCGATGGGAGAAAGGGGTAACAGCATGAAAGGAGCGCTTGCGCTCGGGCTCGTCGTCGTGGCCGTTGTTGCTGTAGCGGCCGTCGCAGGACAGACGCAGTCGGCGTCCGCACAGCCTGCGGCGGGCTCGCTTGTCGGGACCGGGGCGACGTTCCCGTTCCCGCTCATCTCGAAGTGGATTCCAGCGGTCGACAACGCCCTCGGCCTGAAGATCACGTACACGGCCACCGGCTCGGGCGCCGGTATCGCTCAGATCACGGCGCGCACGGTGGACTTCGGTGCCTCGGACGCGCCGCTCTCCCCGGATCAGCTGGCTGCATGCAAGAGCTGCGTCGTCATCCCCTGGGCGCTCGCGGGGATGTCGGTCCCGTACAACCTGCCCGGACTCGGCGGGCGGCTGAGGCTTTCGGGGCCGGTCCTCGTGAACATCTATCTGGGGAAAATCAGCAACTGGAACGACCCGGCAGTCAAGAAGCTGAATCCAAAGCTGAACCTGCCGGACAAGAAGATCACTCCGGTTTACCGATCGGACGGGTCCGGATCGACGTACGCGTTCACCGACTACCTCTCGGTCGTCAGCGCGCAGTGGAAGAGCAAGGTGGGCCGGAACACGAGCGTGAACTTCCCGGTCGGAACGGGTGCTCGCGGAAGCTCGGGCGTCGCCGGCGTCGTCAAGTCGACGGAAGGTGCACTCACGTACGTCGACGCGGCGTACTCGGTCCAGAACAAGTTCCAGTTCGCGCTGATCCAGAACCGGGCCGGAAGGTTCACCACCCCGGGTATCCGAGGCGTCACTCAAGCCGTCTCGCAGCTCCCGAAGAAGATCACGAACCTCTCGCAGCTCAAGATCGTCGACCCGCCGAAGTCGGCGGGGAAGCTCGCATACCCGATCTCGACCTTCACCTACGTGATCGTTCCGACGAACTCAGGCGACAAGGCGGTAGACCTGCGGAAGTGGGTCTACTGGGCGGTGACGCAGGGGCAGAAGTTCGGCCCACCGCTCTTCTTCGTGCCGCTGCCTGCGTCGGTAAAGGGCTTCGACTACCGCGAGATCAAGAAAATCCAATCAGGGTCGTAATCGGGGGAACGGGGCGCTCGCCGGATGACATCGACCGTCTACGAACCCGCGGCGCCGGAGGCCGATCTCCGGCGTCGCGGCATCCGGCTCGGCGACATCCTCTTCAAGGGCGTGTCGGTCACCGCGGCGGCGGCGGCGACCGTCCTGCTCGGGCTCATCGCCTACAAGATCTTCGAGCTCGCCTGGCCTGCGATTCAGGACTTCGGGCTCAGCTTCGTCTGGACCGAGGCCTGGAATCCGGTCACGAACCAGTTCGGGGCGCTCATCTTCATCTACGGGACTGTCGTCACGTCGATGATCGCGCTCCTGATTGCGACGCCGCTCTCGATCGCAATCGCGCTCTTCCTCACCGAGATCGCTCCGCGACGGCTCGCAGCGCCCATCGCGACAATCGTCGAGCTGCTCGCGGCGATCCCGAGTGTCGTCCTCGGCCTGTGGGGAATTCTGGTCTTCGGCCCCTGGGTCCGAGACCACCTCGAGCCCTGGCTCGGCAGCGTTCTCGGCTTCCTGCCGATGTTCTCCGGCGACCCGAGTCAAGCGGGGATCCTTCCCGCAGCACTCGTGCTGACGATCATGATCATCCCGATCACGTCCGCAATCTGTCGTGAGCTCTTCATTCGCGTGCCGACGGAGCTCACGGACGGTGCGCTCGCGCTCGGGTCGACCCGCTGGGAGGCGATCCGGGGCGTGATGTTCGCGTACGCAGCTCCGGGCATCGCCGCGGCCGTGTTGCTCGGTCTCGGCCGGGCCTTCGGCGAGGCCATAGCGGTCAACCAGACGATCGGCAACCACAATGCGATCCCGAGCTCCTGGTTTGCGCCGGGTGACTCGCTCGGGAGCAAGATCGCCTCGGAATACGTGGGGGCGGGGAGCTTGCAGCAGTCCTCGTCGATTCTCTACCTGGCCGCGATCCTGATGGTCATCTCGCTCGTCACGAACGTCGTCGCGCAGATCATCGTCGTCCGTTTCGAGAGAGCGAGGAGGGGCGTCTGATGAGCGTCGTCTCCGCACCCGATCCGTACGACATCACCGTGCGCTCGAGCGGCCTGCGGCGACGCAAGGTGGTCGAGAGGATCTTCGGCATCGCCGCAATCCTGTCCGCGGTCCTCGCCTGCGCGATTCTCGCCGTCGTCCTCGGGACGTTGGTCTACAAGGGCTTCAGCCAGCTCGACCTCACGTTCTTCACGAAACCGCGGCCGCTCTTCGGTGAGAAAGGCGGGATCGCGGACGCCCTTATCGGGAGCGCGATCATCGTCGGCATGGCGATGCTGATCGCGATACCTGTCTCCGTGCTCGTGGCGATCTACATGTCCGAGTACGCAGGGCCGCGGATCTCGCGTGGACTGCGAATCGTCCTGGACGTGCTCAACGGCGTTCCCGCGATTGTTGTCGGCATCTTCGTCTTCGGCCTGCTCGTCGTCGGGCACGGCCAGAGCGCGGTGTTCGGCGCCTTCGCGCTCGCCATTCTCATGCTCCCTATGGTCGCCAGGTCGACGCAGGAGATCCTTCAGGTCGTCCCCCAGAGCTTGCGCCACGCGAGCCTTGCGCTCGGGGTGACGAGGTGGCGGACGACGTGGAACATCATCCTCCCGGCTGCGATCGGCGGGATTCTCACCGGTGTCGTCATCTCGGTGGCACGGATTGCGGGAGAGACGGCGCCGCTGCTCTTCACGACGTCGATCGCAGCGAACGCCATCTCCTTCAACATCCACCAGGCGCTTCCGACGCTTCCAGTGACGATCCTCAGCGACTCCGAGTCACCCGACCCCGGCGAGCAGGCTGACGCATGGGCGGCGGCGCTCGTCTTGATCGCATTTGTGCTCGTGATGAACGTCCTCGCGAAGTACTTCGCTGGTCGCAAGCGGCGGCAGCTCGAGGGCTCGTGACGCTCCGCATGCAGGGTTAGACGATCTACTCGGCGAAAACCCGTATGTGCCTGAAGAGCCTGGTGAGCTCCGGGATGCGTCCCGGCGAACGCGGCTCGCGAACGAGCGGACCTACCTCGCCTGGTGGCGCACCGGCCTGACCACCCTCGCGGTGAGCTTCGCTGCCGGGAGGCTCGTGCCGGCGCTGTCGGGAGGGCCCAACTGGCCGTTCGAGCTGATCGGAATCGCCTTCGCCGCGGTCGGCGTCGCATTCGTGACATACGGCTATGTCAGATACCGCGATGTCGAGCAGGCGCTCGCCCGCGGTGACTTCGCGAGCCTGCCGGGCCGGGCGGCGATCTCATTTGCCGCGGTGGGAGCGTTGCTCGGGCTCGCGACGATCGCGCTCGTGCTGCTCCATCCGACCTAGGCGTTCTAGGACGAGGTCGGGATCTCCAGCTCCGAGAGCAGGCGCCGAACTCGACCGTCGATGTCGTCGCGGATGCGACGCACCTCTTCGAGAGACATCGCTTCCGCGGGATCGGCAACCTCCCAGTCCTCGTACCGCTTGCCGGGGTAGATCG